>PLRT01000008.1 GCA_003164915.1 Hyphomicrobiales bacterium
GCGCCTCTCCCAAACAGATTGGAACGCGCGCGTGAGCTCTATCCGCATTGATGACCAGTTCGACAGCCTCGCCATGATCGTGCAACTTCCGCTGGGGAACCACTTTGGACCATTCAGAGCATGATCTTAACTTTGAAATGTTATCGAATGCCTCCCTATGTCTGTGCGATTCCCAAAGTTGGCTTGCCGCCCCCGCTTCCCTTGAGACTAAACAGACGGTCTGCCTTCCAAGATTTGTCGGCGGTCTCGAGATTACTCCCTTGTGATTCATTCCGCCGATGCGACGAACCCGAACACCGGTGAGCGGCTCAGAGAACCACGCGCCAAAGTTCTTCGATCGGAACGGGGCGGCCGAGCAGCCAGCCTTGAGCCGCGTGGACGCCAAGCTCCCTCAGAATGCTCATTTCGCCTTCGGTCTCGACACCTTCGGCGATGATCTTGCAGTCCGTATCCTGCCCGAATTCGATCAGCGCTCTGGCCAAGGCGCGCCGCCACCGGTCAGTGTTAATGCTACGGGTCAAGCTAATGTCGAGCTTGATGAAATCCGGCCGGACGTTGAGGATATGACACATGCTGGAATATCCGGCGCCGGCGTCGTCGATCGCAATCTTGACGCCGCGTTGACGCAGCGGCGCCAGGGCGTACGAAAAATCGTCGTAGTTTTCGACGTAATCGTGCTCGGTGATTTCGAGAATGATCTTTTCGGCCGGAAACCCTTCTATGATTTCCAGCATGCGGCCTTCCGTTATCATCTGCGGTGAGCTGTTGATTCCCAGATAGTGCAAAGGTCCACGCTTCCAGAGGGATCGATATCTGGCAAGCGCGCTGCGAGCCGCTTTGATTTCGAGTTGGGTCTTCAACCCGACCTCGTCAGCCTCCATAAACCACTTGTCGGGCGAACGTTGCGGTTCCTCCTTAAAGCGCGCGAGCGCTTCCGCTCCAACCAGTGTCATGTCCGAGAGTTGAAACATCGGCTGATAGACGATCGATGGTTCTTCCGACGATTGGATGAGGGCTTGGATCCGCTTGGCCTTGTCCGAACGGCCTTGGAGCCTCTCCAAGTCCGCGTCGATCTGGTAGGCGAGGAAGTCGGCGACGACCTTCATGATTTGGAGATCGTGCTCGTCCAACGATGCTTTGGCTTGAAAATTGAAGCAACAGAACGTCCCGTAGATTTGGCCGTTTCTGTGACGAATCGGCACACTCAAGTGCGAGCCGATGGGGAGTTCGCGCGCTACAAGTAGCGCCATCGCCTCGGGGACGGCTGCCGTGTCCGGGATCAACCCGGGCAGCCAACCTTCGAGGGCCTTTTTAAAATATTCTTCTCCGAGCGCAATCGAATCGGCCACCTGAACAGGTGACCACCCATCTTTCGTACTCACGTGGCGTATAAATAAGTTCCCGTCAGTCCACTCTGAAATGAAACCGACGTCCATTTCTAGACGGGATCTCACCAACTCGACGGCTCGCTCGACGCAGTCGCCGGTGAAAGCGTGCATGATGTTCGGAGATCCAGTAAGTTCTTCTCGTCTTAGCTGTGTATGTAAACTCATGGCAGATCCTCAAACGGAAACGGTCAATGCGCCTTTCCGAAATTTGGAATGACTTTGATCGCCTTCCCCTCCTGGTGGGCTCGCACTCTCATCAGCGTCGGGACGGTTCGTCGTGAATTCGGCTCCGAAACGTCAGTTAGAGGCGCGATGCGCGAATAGACGACCTACGCTGTCATCGTGTATATTCTGTTTGTAGTCGTATTATTAGATGGACATCAACATACTCAATCGTTCCGTCGCAACACCAGCGAACTATGCTATGTAATTCATCGAGTGATCAACTAGAGATTGGAAGGCAACTTATCGAAATAAGCTAAGGATATCCTATAAGCACGCGTCAGTTCATTTGAAACTAGTCGATCGGTTCAACTTGACCAAATATGCGTGGCAGAATAGACGGTGTCTGCCCGGTAACGGGAAAAGTGGCTTATTCAGTAGCAACGGCAATCTAAATTGCCGACGGAACGTTAACCATTAACCAACGCTAGGGTAGAGTTTGAGGTTATTGGCTGGCGAGGGCCAAGCGACAGGTGTTGCCGGGTCGTCGGCCATATGCCGTGAGATCGCGCGATGTCGATGCGCTTACCCCCGCAAAATTAGCCGCTGGCCTCCCTGGGCGGGCTGCTCCGCCGCGCCGCGCGGCGGCGCGAGGTTGGCAATTCCTCCGCTCGTCCGCGACCCTCGGGGTCAAGGATTCAGCCGACGCAGCCGGTCTCGGACCGGCTCACCACGTATAGCGAACCTGGCCCAGCCCGTACCAGGAGGCGTAGCCTCCCGCCAGTTGCGTCTCGACCGAACCGGCGACCGAAAACCCGTTGCTGAACTTGAGCTCCGCCCTGGAAGAGGCGAGCAGGGAATTGGCGGGCTCGGCCGCGCCGACGACGGTGAAGTTCGTTCCGGGCAGCGCAATGAAGCTGGCGTCGAGGCTTGGCGCGGCGGAAAATTCGTGCACCCACGCCGCGCGGTTGTTCAGCACCAGGGTCATGCCGTTGTCGAGCGCAAACGCGTTCTCGGTCTGCAATCCGAGCTGGGTGCGCGTCGCGGTGGTGTCGTGCGCGGCGTAGGAGAGCGCGAAAGTGGACATCGACCCCGAGGCGGCGGTCTCGGCGTAAGACGGCGTATGGAAGTCCTGGACGCCGACGGAGGCGTAGGGAATGAGCCAACCAAACCGATATCCGCCTTCGATCTGGCCGGCGAAATCATTGGCGTCGAACGAGGCGGTGAGATGGTCGTCGCCGCCGACGGTCACATATCGACTGGTCGAAACGTTGTTCCAACCGTAGGCGAGCGCGGCGGCGATATAGGCCGAACCGAAATTCGTCACGCTATAGACGGCCGCCTGCAAGAGATCGCTACGCCCGCCGCCGAGGCCGTCTGCGACGCCGAACTGGTCGGCGCCGCCGGCAATCGCGAAGCCGATCTTCGTGTCCGGCGTGACGCGGTAATCCGCGCCCGTGGCGTAGCCGAACGAATGTTCCGACCTGGCGTGGCTTCCAGATCCGGAGTCGCCGTTGGCGTCGACCTGGCCGCCATAGCCTGCGGCCCATACGGACCAGCGGCTGGGCATGGGCGCGGGCGCCGGCGTTATTGCGAGGGAGCCGAACGGCGAGGGGACTTTAGCCTCAGGGGCCTCGTCGTAGAAGAGCGCCCTGACCGGGCCGCGATGAACAGGGGACGGCGCTGGAGTCGGCACGATTCGCTCTTCGCCGGTCACCGAATCGAACAACATCGACATGAAAGAGTTCATCGCGTGAATGCCGGTCGGGGCGACGCCCGTGGCGCCCTCGCCAGATAGCTGTGTGACCGCCGCCGCCAACTCGGCGGACGTCAGCGTGAGGGGCAGGATCTTATATGCGAGGGGCAGCGTGCCGCCCCCGGCGACATATTTGTCGAGCGCCGAGTCGACGGCGCGCTGATTGCCTGTGGGCGACGTAATGACAGATCCGTAGGTGACCGGCGCCAGCACGCAGGTGGAATAGGTGTCGGAATAGATCACGTTGGTGTCGAGCGTCACTGCGCCGTTGCGCGCCAGAGCGGCGCCGCAGGTGATGTCGGCGCCGGTGTCCAGCGTGATGCTCGTCAGCGCGAGGATGTTGCCCACGAACGACGTGTCGGTGCCGAGCGTCGCCGAGCTGCCGACCACGAAGTAAACGTTCGCGCCCTGCGCGCCATTAATCAGCGCAATCGTGGAATTGCTGGCGGTCGTCAGCGAGCTGCCGACAATGATGATGAACACCGCGTTGGAATTGCCGTGCGCATCCAGCGTGAGGGTCCCGGTCAGCTGGGCCGTGGAGCTGAAGTTGTAGACGCCAGGCCCGAGCGTGAGGCCGCCGAGGTCCTGGCCCGTCAGGTCGGCGGTGGCCGGCCGGGCGGCGAGGACATTGTAGGTAGTCGTCAGTTCGTCTTGCGCCAGAGAGGCGACGGTGTCCGTCTGATAGATCGCATAGGGAGATTCCACCGTCCCGGGGGGAAATCCGGTGATCGCGCTGCCCGGGCTGACGCCGATGTTGCCATAGATCTCGGTCGGACCGGTGTTGGTGATCGCCGAACCGGCCAAGACGCCGAAGCTGTCCAGACTCTGCGCGCTGGCGCCGGTCGCGGCCAACGCGAGCGACAAGGGCGTAAGCGCAGCGATCGTCGTTGCAAGGCTTGCTTTCATGGCCGCCACCCCCAATCCGCAGTCGCGGGATCCATTCTCGCGATTGCAATTTTAATAAACATTAACGAAATGTTAAACTCAGTGGTCGAATCGCCGAGTCGTGGGCATGACCAACGAAATGGCGAGCGTCTGCCCGCTACCGGGAAGAGCCAATTCTAGAGCGGTTTCCGTTCACGGTGGCTCGTAGCCTGCGGCCTCGAAG
>PLRT01000186.1 GCA_003164915.1 Hyphomicrobiales bacterium
GCGACGCCGAGCTTCTCCTGGTCGGCCTTCGACTTCGGCTCGATCGCGATCTCGATGACGGGATCCGGGAATTCCATCTTCTCGAGGATGACCTGCTTGTGCAGATCGCACAGCGTGTCGCCGGTGCGGGTGTCCTTGAGGCCGGCGAGCGCGACGATGTCGCCGGCGAAGGCCTCCTTGATGTCCTCGCGGTTGTTGGCGTGCATCAGCAGCATGCGGCCGACGCGCTCGCGCCTGTCCTTGGTCGAATTGATGATCGAAGCGCCGGTCTCCACCTTGCCCGAATAGATGCGGCAAAAGGTGATCGTGCCGACGAACGGATCGTCCATGATCTTGAACGCGAGCATGGCGAACGGCTCGGAGTCGCTCGGCATGCGCATGACTTCTGCGCCGGTGTCGACGTCGACGCCCTTGATGCCGCCGCGATCGACCGGCGACGGCAGAAAGTCGACGACCGCGTCCAGCAGCGGCTGAACGCCCTTGTTCTTGAACGCCGAGCCGCACAGGACCGGCACGAACGTGATCTGCCTGACCGCCTTGCGGATGAGGCGCTTGAGGGTGTCGATGTCGGGCTCGTGGCCGTCGAGGTAGGACGTCATGACGTCGTCGTCGAGCTCGACCGCCGCCTCGATCAGCATATGGCGGTATTCTTCGGCCTTAGCCTTGAGGTCGGCGGGAATTTCCTCGTCGTGGTACTTGGCGCCGAGGCCCTCCTCCTCCCACACCACCGCTTTCATGCGCAGCAGGTCGATGAGGCCCTTGAAGTTCGACTCGGAGCCGATCGGCAATTGCAGACAGACCGGACGACCGCCGACCTTGGTGTGAATCTCCTCGACGCAGCGGAAGAAGTCTGCGCCGACCTTGTCCATCTTGTTGACGAAGACGACGCGCGGCACGCCGTATTTGTCGGCCTGGCGCCATACCGTCTCCGTCTGCGGCTCGACGCCCTGGTTGCCGTCGAGCACGCATACTGCCCCGTCGAGCACGCGCAGGCTGCGNNTCGAGCACGCACACCGCGCCGTCGAGCACGCGCAGGCTGCGCTCGACTTCGATGGTGAAGTCGACGTGGCCGGGCGTGTCGATGATGTTGAGGCGCTTGTTCTGCCAGTAGGTGGTCGTCGCGGCGGAGGTGATGGTGATGCCGCGCTCTTGCTCCTGCTCCATCCAATCCATCGTCGCGGCGCCATCGTGCACCTCGCCGATCTTATGCGACTTGCCGGAGTAATAAAGAATGCGCTCGGTAACCGTCGTCTTCCCGGCATCGATGTGAGCCATGATGCCGAAATTACGATAGTCGTCGATGGGGTGGCTGCGCGCCATCTTTGTCGTTTCCCTTCCGAGCTCTGCGGCCGATTACCAGCGGTAGTGCGCGAAGGCGCGGTTGGCCTCGGCCATCCGGTGCGTATCCTCGCGCTTCTTCACCGCAGCGCCGCGGTTGTTGGAGGCGTCGAGCAGCTCGGAGGAGAGGCGATCGACCATGGTCTTGTCGTTGCGCTCGCGCGCCGCGGCGATGATCCAGCGGATGGCCAGCGCCTGACGGCGGTCGGTGCGCACTTCGACCGGAACCTGGTAGGTCGCGCCGCCGACTCGGCGAGAGCGCACTTCCACCGCCGGCGCGACATTCTCGAGCGCCTGCTTGAAGACGGCCAGCGGATCGCCCTTGACCTTGCTTTCGACGCCGTCGAGGGCGCCGTAGACGATCTGTTCGGCGACCGACTTCTTGCCCTCGTACATGATCGTGTTCATGAACTTCGCGACCACGACGTCGCCGTATTTGGCGTCGGGAATGATTTCGCGTTTCTCAGCTCTATGGCGGCGCGACATGGCCAGCTCCTAAACGAATAACCGGATCACTTCGGACGCTTGGCGCCGTACTTCGAACGGCGCTGCTTGCGATCCTTGACGCCCTGCGTGTCGAGCACGCCACGCAGGATGTGGTAGCGCACGCCGGGCAGATCCTTGACGCGGCCGCCGCGGATCNNGCCGAGTTCGGCTTCTTTGGCGTCGTCGTGTAGACGCGGGTGCAGACGCCGCGCTTCTGCGGGCTCGCCTGGAGGTGGCGCGCCTTCTCGCGGTAGGTCTTGGGCTGCCGCGGTTTGCGGATCAACTGGCTGATCGTCGGCATCGTAAACCCTTCGTCCCGGTCCCTTTTGGCGCGGCCGAACGGCCGAACCGATCGAATTCATGCTCGCCCGGCGCGGTTAGGCGCGAAAGCAAACGCGCCGCGAAAACCCGTTTCCGGGCTTTGGGCGCTGTCGGTGCAGAGGACCGCGAGGTTCGCGGTCTTGCGTCTCCAGACCCGGCCGAGCCAAGCTCGGACGGTATGTTCGCTCGTCGGTGAGATCGTCAGCGTTTAGAGCCGATAGGTTGCGGGCGCGTCGCCCACAACAGCCATGCTCTACGGCCTGCCGAAAGCGCGCGGAACATATTCGCGCCGCCCGCCAGCGTCAACCCTTTTTTGAGACAATGCGGAACGCTTCTCGCGCGTGGCCAGACCACGGCGCGATCGAACCCCGGGCTGGCCTAGTTCAGCCCGGCCACGCCGCCGCGCAGCGGCGCTCCGCCCGGCTCGATGATCGCCACGGCGCGCAGCAGCTGGAAGGCGTCGTCGGCCTCCGCCGCGACCGGCATGATCCACACGCCGAGCCGGTCGCCCGGGGCCTCGCTCAGCGAGACGCGCGAGGCCACCTGATCGCGCAGGGTGGAATCGATCGCCGCCGCGAGATCGCGGTCGACGGCGCGGTCGTGCGCCCGCAGCCGCCCGTCGGCGAGGACGACATGGTCGCCGAGCAGGCTCAGGGCGCGGGCGTTGAGGTGCAGCACCTCGCCCTGCTCGTCGAGCAGCGCCGCCGCCGCGCCAATCAGCTCGAGGCCGTCAGCGACCCCCCGCGCGCGCGCGCCGGCCAGCAGCGGCGCAAGCGGCGCGACCGGGCCGCCGGCGATAGCCGGCGTGGCGGCGGAATGGCGGTCTAGGCGAACGGCGTTGGCGGACGTCTTCATGGCGGCCTCGTCGCTTGGCGATTCCGGCGCCTGCATGGCGTCGGTCACGGAAGCTTACGGTCCGAAACAGACCGTGACTTCTCGGCCGATTGAAGTCGGGATTGAGGCCGGTCCGCGGCCTTGTTCGGCGCTCGCGGCGAAAAGTGGGCGGCGGCCGGCCCGGTGACGGCCGCCGCCCGCCGGCGGCTGGATCAAATCGCGATCGCGACCCGCGGCGCGCTGGCCAGCAGAGCGGGCGCCGGCGGCAGCTCCGGCGCGACGCGCGGGTCGCGGCGCTCGAGTCGCGACGCCTCGAGCGCCGCGTCGGCGAGCTGCCGCTCGGCGCGCAGCCGGGCGACCTCTTCCTGCAGCGCGCCGACCCGCCGTTCGACGTCGTCCTTGGCCCGCTTGTTGGTCGCGCCAGCGTCTTCGAGCCGCGTCGCCAATAGCTCGCTGTTGCGCATCGCCGTCAGCAGCGCGGCGTCCTTGGCTCGCACCGACTCGTTGAGGCTGTTGACCTGCTCGACCAGCGTGGCGCGCATGCGGTCGACGCCGGCGATGTGGTCGTTGGCGACGGCGAGATCCTCCTTCAACGCGCGCTCGCTCTTTTCCAGCGCGTCGATCTGGATGCCGCATTCCAGCAGCTGCCGTTCGGCGGCGCGCAGTTCCTCGACCTTGTCGCGCAACTGGCCGCGCGCCTGGTCGAGCAGCTTGTTGGTCACCTCGACCCGGCCGCGCACCGCATGGACGCTATTGGCGAGCGCCGAGATCTCGGCGCGGGCGCGCTCGACGTGGTCGATGTGCTTGCCGCGCAGGCTTGCGTGCCCCGCCTGCTCGTCGGCCAGCTGCTGCTCGAGCGCGGCGATGCGCTGCTTGTCGCGATCGGCCGCCGTCTCGCATTCGGCGATGCGGCGCAGCGTCGCGTCGATCCGCTCGCCCTGCGCCTTGGCGCGCTCGCGCAGGCTGAGGTTGTCCTGCGCCGCCAACGCCGCCTGGTCGCTCGCGTCCTTGTACGCCGCCTCCAGCTTGGCGAGGCCCTGGTCGCGGGCGGCGAGCTCGCCGCGCAGCCGCGCCAGCTCGTCGGCCTGGCCCGCCGCGCGGCGCGACTCGACCTCGAGCGCCCGCTCCCGCTTCTCGCGCGTCGCAGCGCCGTCCTGCAGTTCCTTCTGCGCGGCGGCGAGCGTCGCTTCGAGACGCTGCAGCCGCTGGCGCAGTTCGCGGTTGTCGCGCTGGGCGGCGGCGACAGCGGCGGCGGCCGAATCGCGGTCCGCCTGGGCTGCGGCGTGGCGCGCGTTCAAGCCGGCGTGCGCGTCCTCGATCAGCGCGTGCTTGGTCTTCAGCTCCTGCAACCGCCCCTTGCAGGTTTCGAATTCGACGAGCAACTCCGACAGCGGCGACAGCAGCGCGTGGAACTGCCCGCGCGCCCGCTCCGCGGCGGCGAGCCCGTCTTCCACCTGCTGGAACTGGGCGCGTAGCGCCTCGTTGCGCATGCCGATCGATTCGAGCGTCGCCTCGACTTCGCGCCGCGGCGCCGCGGCGGTCGCGGCCTCGGCCGGGCGCCGCGCCGCCGGCCGTTCGGCCGCTTGCGATTCTTTGACCCGCCCCCAAAACGCAGTCATCCCAGCCTCCTGCCGCCGAAATCCCAAAGACGCTCGGAAACGCGCCGCCAGACCCGCAATCGGCGAGGCGGAACAATGGTCGGGACAGGCGCCGCAAGCCCCCGAATCGCCACAACCCGCCAGGTTGTGTCAGGTAACCGTCACACCTTTTACGTGTCAACCGGGCGCCGGGAAGCGGAGGGAGATTCGTGTTGAGAAAAAGCAAGGGCCGCCCGAAGGCGGCCCTCAATCTCAGTCCATGTCGCCGCCGGTCATTCGGCCGGCGTTCGCACCGGCTTGGGCGCCGGCGCGGGCGTCGCCGTCGCCGGGGCGGCGAGCGGCAGCGCCGGAGCGGCCGCCGCTTCCTCGGCCTTCTGGGCGATGATCAGCGTGTCGCGCATGGTGGCGATCGACCTCAGCTTGGTCATCGCCGCGCCGGTGCCGGCGGGGATCAGGCGGCCGACGATGACGTTCTCCTTCAGCCCTTCGAGCGTGTCGACCTTGCCGTTGACGGCCGCCTCGGTGAGGACGCGGGTCGTCTCCTGGAACGA
>PLRT01000211.1 GCA_003164915.1 Hyphomicrobiales bacterium
GTTCTGAGCTGACAGCGCCTGAAGCGTGACCATCTTGGCCCCGGAGCGAAAGCTCCGGGGCGTTTCATTTCTGCGGCGGCCGCTTGAAGCAGGCTACGCTCAGGCCTCGACGCCCATCGCCTTCAGCAGCGGCCCGAGATAGGCGGCGTGCTCGCGCCAGCGGCCGACCGAACCGCGATAGATCGGCTTGCGCACCTGATTGACGCTGGCGGTGCGGACGGGGCGCTTGGTGCGGTGGAATTCGAGGCAGGCGGGGTCCCACGGCAGGCCGAGGAACGCGATCATCCGCCGCGCCTGCCCCTCGAGATCATCGACCACGGATTCGTATTCGACTTCGAGAAAATGCGTCGCCGGCAGCGTCGCGCGCCAATGCGCCATCAAGCTCTGATAGTCGCGATAATAGAGCCCGAGCTCGGTCTGGTCGTAGGTGTAGGGCAGATTGGCCGACTTGAAGGCATTCGTGTAGCACGACAGGCAGGTGTCGACCGGGTCGCGTCGGACATGGATGATGCGCGCCTCGGGTAGGATCAGCCGGATGAAGCCGAGGTTGGCGAAATTGCCCGGTAGCTTGTCGACGACGCGCGTCTTGCCGGCGGGCGGTTCGCCGGCGCGCGCGACATAGTCGTCGCCGAGCCGCGCCAACGCGTCCATGGCCAGCGCGCTGAGGCCTTCGGCGCCGTCGCCGCTCTCGGCGGCGATCTGCGGCAGCGTCTGCAGCTCGCCGGCGCCGTGAATCGCCGGATGGCTGGCGAGGATCTGCTCGATCAGCGTCGTGCCCGATCGCGGCATGCCGACGACAAAGATCGGCCGCGCCGACGGCGAACCTGCGCCGGCGTAACGCGCGAAAGTCTCTGGCCCGAAGGCCGCGACGACTTGCGCGACATGCGCGCGGTTGGCGTCGGCGTCATAGACGAGCTGGGCGCGCTTCATCCGGGCGCCGGCGTCGAGATGGGCGAAGGCGCGCGCGGAATCGTGGATGTCGAGATAGGCCTTGGCGAGCGCGAAGTGCAGCAGTTGCGCCTCGCTCGGCTGCCGGCGCTCGACCTCGGCGAGGCGGCCCTCCATCGCGGCGTAGGCCGGATCGCCCGCCTCGAACTTGACGATGTCCGCCAGCGCCAGCCACGCCGAGCCTGAATTCCCGCCGCTCTCGATCGCGTCCCGGAGGCGCTGCTCGGCCTCCTCCGTCTCGCCCGTCTCGGAGAGCGCCGCGCCGCGCGCGGCGAGGCCTTTGGCCACGCTGTCGCCGCCGCGCTCGATCGCCTGGTCGAAGCAGGCGAGGGCTTCCGGCAGCCGGTCGATCACTTTCAGCGCGCCGCCGCGGCCGATCAGTGCGTCGACGTAATCGGGCCGCAGCGCCAGCGCGCGGTCGAAAGCGGCGACCGCCTGTTCGTAAAGCCCAAGCGAGTCGAGCGCCCGCCCGTAGCTGTGCCAGGTTTCGTGCGCGTTGGGCTGCATCGCGATCGCGCGCTCGTAGTCGGACAGCGCAAGCCCGACATCGCCGCGGATCGAGCGGATGTTGGCGCGCACCAGATAGGCGTCGGCGAAGCGCGGCTGCTCGGCGATCAGCGCCTCGATGAGCGCGAGCGCCGCGTCGAGTTCACCCAGGCGCGTCAGGGTCACCGCATATTCCTTGCGCCCGGCGAGGTGGCCGGGGGCCAGGCGCGTCAGTGCGGCGAAGGCGTCGCGCGCCTCGTCGAGGCGGTCGAGCTTCTGCAGCGCGACCGCGTTGAGATAGAGGAGGTTGGGGTTGCGCGGCTGGCGCGCGAGCGCCTTGCGGCCAAGCTCGAGCGCCTCGCCGTAGTCTTCGGCGAGCGCCAGGACGCCGACATAGTTCTCGAGAAAGGCGAACTCGTTGGGCTTGAGTTCGAGCGCCCGTTTCATCAGCGCCTTGGCGTCCTTGAGGCGGCCGGCGGATGCGAGGATGGCGCCGAGATAATGGCGCGCCTCGGCGTTGCCCGGCTCGCGCGCGATGATGGCCTCATAGAGCCTCGCGGCTTCGCCGAGGCGTCCCTGGCCGTGCAAGGCGAAGGCGTCCTGGAGGGTCGGCTGGCGAACGTTCATCGACGAGGTCTCTCGCGCCCGATCGTGAGGCTGTCAAGCGCGCGGGGCGGCGCTTCAGCGCGCCTCGATGATGACGAACGCCTGCGCCAGCGGCGGCTCGTCGGTGATGGTCAGATGGATGAAGGCCTGCGCGCCAGGCGGGGTAATGGCGGCCAGGCGCGCCGCCGCGCCGCCGGTCAGCCGCATCGTCGGCTGGCCGCTCGGCAGGTTGACGACCCCCATGTCGCGCCAGAAGACGCCGTGGCGCAAGCCGGTGCCGAGCGCCTTGGCGCACGCCTCTTTGGCGGCGAAGCGCTTGGCGTAGGAGGCGGCGCGGCCGGCGCGCGCGTCCGACTTGCGGCGTTCGACCTCGGTGAAGCAGCGCGCGACGAACCGCTCGCCGAACCGCGTTAGCGTCTCCTCGACCCGGCGAATGTCGCAGAGGTCGCTGCCGACGCCGATGATCATCGGGGATCTCCTTCCCCCCTTGCGGGGGAAGGTGGCCGACGAAGTCGGCCGGATGAGGGGGCGGCGCGCCGGCGTCTTACGACGCGACCCCTCACCCCTAGCCCCTCTCCCGCAAGGGGAGAGCGGGAGGTCGCCGTCCCTCTCATTTCGCCTGCCTCCGCCCTTCCTCCATCGCCGCGCGCATCTGGCGCACGCTCTCGGCGAGGCCGACGAAGATCGCTTCGCCGATGAGAAAATGGCCGATGTTGAGCTCGACGATCTGCGGCAGCGCGGCGATCGTCCGCGCGGTGTCGAAATCGAGTCCGTGGCCGGCGTGGCATTCGAGCCCGAGCGACGCCGTCTGCGCCGCCGCCACCCGCAGCCGGCCGAATTCATGGTCGCCGCGTTCGCGCTCGCCGCGCGCCAGCGCGTCGCACCAGGCGCCGGTGTGCAGCTCGACCACCGCCGCGCGCAGCGCCGCGGCGGCTTCGAGCGCCTCGGCCGAAGGCTCGATGAACAGCGACACGCGAATCCCGGCGCGGCCGAGCTCGGCGACGAACGGTTTGAGATGATTGAAGCCGCCCACGACGTTGAGCCCGCCTTCGGTCGTGCGCTCGGTGCGGTTTTCCGGCACCAAGCAGCAGGCGCGCGGGCGGACGCGCAGCGCGATATCGAGCATCGCCTCGGTCGCCGCCATCTCGAAGTTGAGCGGCTTGGCGATCGCCGCCTTGAGCCGGCGCATGTCGTCGTCGCGGATGTGGCGGCGATCCTCGCGCAGATGCGCGGTGATCCCGTCGGCGCCGGCGTCGATCGCCAGCAGCGCCGCCCGCACCGGATCGGGAACCGCGCCGCCGCGTGCGTTGCGCACGGTCGCGACGTGATCGACATTCACCCCCAGCCGCAATTCGGCCATCGCCTCGCTCCTTGTCGTCGCCTCAGCCCGCGAGCGCGCGGCTGCCCGGCTTGACCGCGGGCGTCGCGGCGAGCTCCGGCGGCAGCGCGTCGGCGGGATAGGCGGGAATGGCAAGCGTCGCCAATGCGACCCGTGCGACGCCGAGCTCGGCCTTGCCGCCCGAGCGATCGATCAGGCAGGCCGCCCCGACGATCTTGCCGGGATGCTCGGCGATCGCCGCCAGGCATTCGCGCGACGACAGGCCGGTGGTGATGATGTCCTCGACCATCAGCACGCGCGCCCCCTCCGCAATGACGAAGCCGCGGCGCAGTCTGAAGGCGCCGTTCTCGCGCTCGACGAAGATCGCCTTGGCGCCGAGCCAGCGCGCCGTTTCGTAGCCCGGCACGATGCCGCCGACCGCCGGGGAGACGACGACGTCGATCTTGCCGAACGCCGCCTCGGCCTTCAACGCCAGCGCGCGGCACAGCCGCTCGGTGCGGGCCGGGTCCTGGAAGACGAACATCTTCTGCAGGAACACCGGCGAATGCAGCCCGGAAGAAAGGATGAAATGTCCCTCGAGCAGCGCCCCGGCGGCGCGGAATTCGTCGAGCGCCTGTTCGGGCGAAAGGTCGGGGGCGGAATCCATGGCGCTTACATAGCAGGCCCGACCGGCGACGCCAAAGCGGCAGCGCGTCCCCATCGATCGCCCTCGTCGCGGGCTCCTTACGATGAGGAGTCCCTCCGCCTCGCGCTTGCCACAGCGGCCCCGCGCGACCATTTTGACGCGACGTTTGGGGAGCCCGCCATGCGCGCGTTCGAAACCAAGTCCCTCGCCGCCGCGCCGGACGCGATCGCGCTGGACGGCACGGCGGTCAGGCTGCTCGCAGCGCTGTCCGGCGGCAGCTTCGCCCATTTCGAGTTGCCGGCCGGCGCCGTGTCGCACGCCGTCGTCCATCGCACGGTCGAAGAGATCTGGTTTTTCGTTTCCGGCCGCGGCGAGTTGTGGCGGCGCGCGGAGAACCGCGAGGAGGTCGTCGCCGTCAGCCCCGGCGTGTGCGTGACGATCCCGCTGGGCGCGCGGTTCCAGTTCCGCGCTTCCGCCGAAGCGCCGCTCGCCTTCGTCGCCGTCACCATGCCGCCGTGGCNNTGGAAATGGCAAAAGTGAACCTCGCCGGCGACGCGGCGGCGCCAGACGGAGCGCCAACTGCACGCGGCGCGCGCGCTTGCCTGGGGCGGCCGGCGCTGTTAGCCATCTGCGCTAGCGAACCTCGTTCGGCGCGCCGGATTAGCTCAGTTGGTAGAGCAGCGGTTTTGTAAACCGAAGGTCGGGGGTTCAAATCCCTCATCCGGCACCAAATATTTCAATAGGTTCCGCTAAATCGACCGATTTGCCAGCCACTCCCTCGGATAGAAGCCTCTTTACCGCTTGGCCGCTTACTCTTGACGCACGTCGCAATGCGCAGCGGCGCTCCATTTGCGTACGTTTGTGCTCACCTTAGAACAAGGACGCGATCGCAGTCGGGTGCGCGCCAGGGACACGCGCGTAACGCTACGCTGGAAAGACCAATCGTGGGCGGCTACGGCCCCCGTCTCCATCGTCTGGCCCTCGCGCTTCACTTCAACGGCTCTTGCGCCTGGCCGAGCCATCAGCTCTGAGACCCGACGCGCGCATGGCTGCCGTCGCAGTAGGGCTTGGCGCCAGACGCTCCGCAGCGGCACAGCCTCAGGTCGGTCGCTTTGCGGATTGTGCGGCCCGTGCCGCTCACGACCTCGAGATTGCCGGACACCGCGAGCGGCCCATCGCGCTGCGGGCGAATGACGACGGGACCGTCGCGCGCCGCCAGCGGGGTCACGTCGCCGTCGCTCGGCTCGCCCGTTGCGGCGAATCCGGCGCTCTTGTGAGACCCGTCGCAAAACGGCTTGTTTTGCGACTGGCCGCAGCGACAAAGCGTGGCGCGATAGCCGATCGCCTCGCCGTCGATTGAAAGCGCGCCGCGCAAGGCGAGCGGGCCGTTTTCGCGCACCTGGATCAAGTTGACCGGCGGCGGCGATTCTTCCGCTCCGCCATCCTTGCGGCGATAGCGAATCGCGCCCGAGGGGCAATTCTGCGCCGTCGCGACCAGGCCCTCCGTCGACGTCGCGTCGTCAGGAGCGATCCACGGCCCGACGACGTTCGCCTTGAACACGCCGGGCTGCTGCAGCACGCAAAAGCGCGCGTGGATGCAGCGTTTCGTTTCAAACGCGATCGTCACGTCGCGACCCTCTGCAACCTCGATCGCGGGACTTTGGCCCGGGGCTTGCGAAGCGTCTGCGCTCGCAGCGATCGTCGTCTGCTTGTTCTCGACTTTCGCCGCCGCGCCGGCGTGTGCGCCGAGCCGCTCCGCTAGCTTGATCAGGTTCGCCGCCGCGTCCTCGGCGAACGGCGCGCCAGCCAGCGCGTGCGCGGCTCCATCGGCTAATTGGCGCAAGCGCTCGCTCAACACCGTCGCCGCGGCGGCGGCGTCGGGCATCGGCGCGACGTCGCGCAGCGTGGCGAAGGTCATGCCAGCGTTCAAACCGGGCGTGCGCGGCGACGCCGGCAATTTCGTGAGGCATTGCGCGACAGGCGTGATCGCGAACATGCCGTCGATGGCGGTGTCGAGAAAGGCGCGCTTGCGCGCGGGCTCACGTTCCGCAAAACCCTGCACGAGCGCTCGCAGCATGGCGCCATAGAGAGCGTTGACGAAATCGAGCGCGAGCGCGGCGCTCGGCTCGTCGATGAAGGTCTTGCCTTTCGGCTCTGGCGGGTGTCGCATCACCGGGTTCGGCGCCACCGGGCGGCTTGGATCGAAGTCGGGATTCTGGGCGACGGCCCGTTCGTAGCTGTCACGGATGGCGATAAAGCGCCGATAGCGCGAGTGCTCCGAATCGGTCGGCGACCCCTCGCCCTGCTCGACGATGACGTCGAGCGCCCGCAGCGCGCTGGCCTTGTCGGTGACCTTCAGCAGCCCCGGCAGACTCGCCAGATCGGGACCGACCTGTAGGGCGGGGTCGCCGACGAACATCGCGGCCTCGCCGATGGAGTCGCAAAGGGCTGAAACGGCGTTGCGCACGCCGCGGTAGAGATGGCCGACCGTCGCGTAGTCTTGCGCGCTGGGCATGAGACGGCCAGCGCCCATGTCGCGCACATAGTTCGAATCGCGATGCGAAAACGTGGCGCCGTCCGGCGTCTCGATCCCCTCGGGTCGTTCGAGATAGATGAAATGGTCGAGCGTCGCCCGGTCAAGACGGCGGAGTTCGACGATGACGCCCGAGGGGTGATAGCCGCTTGCCACCGGAAAATTCGGCCGGCCAAAATGCGGACTGCCGCCGATCGCCAGCGTCAGATTGGCGACCAGAGTCAGATGCGACATCTCCTCGATCGCGACGTCGACGATGGCGCGCCGCCAGCGCCCCAGTTCGGCCGCCTGCGCCGCATCGAGGCCATCCGCCTCGTCTTTCAGGCTGAAGGCCGCGAAGAGGTAGCAGCACATCAGGTTGTGCTCGATCTCGGCGGCTTCGGCGAGGAGATAGATCAGGTCTTCTCGGCTATCGACGTGAATGGCGCGTTCGCTCGACATCGACGCTCCCTCTGATTGGCAAGTCACGGCGCCGACGCAACGCTGGCGAGAGCTGGAGCGGAGGGCCGAGCGTTCCAGGCGGCACGCTAAAGCCTACGCTGCCGACCCATTTCACATCAAATGGAAACTCGAAACCGACGAGCGTGTCAGAGGTTGATGACGCCGAGGCGCGCGGCTTGCGCGACCGCGTCAGTTCGTCCGGCGGCGTCGAGCTTGTCGGGGAGCGAACCGACATGAAACTGACGGTGTGAACTGAGATTTCAACGCGGTGGGCGATGGCCTTGTTCGATGCGCCCTCCGCCACAAGGTTCAGAACCTCGATCTCTCGCGGCGTCGGTCCCGTGACCTGCTCATAAGGAGCTACCGCGAGCGGCGAAACCAGGACCGCGTCCGCCTTCTTCGCTGTGCGCGCCAACTGCAAGCCTGGAACGTCGGCAAGCAGCGCGGTCAGGCGATCGGCAAGCGCCGGATCGTCGATCTCGACCTGCGACGATGTTCGGCTCTGGCGGGCCTTCCTTCGTCAATTCTCCAGCCTCTGCGCGATGGCCAGCCCGACCTCGATCGGGTCGCCGCCACGCCGCATCGAAAGCCTGGCGGTCTGTATCAGAGCAACTTGTGGTCGGTCATCGCGCGAAGCATCATAGAATGGCGCAGGAGGGGAGAAAGAGAACGTTTCAAGCGCATCGCGCAGACGGCCGCTTCGCGCCTATGACGGCCGATCCCGGCAGTGAGGCGGTTCTCGAAAGCCGCCGCAATACCGGCGAGGCGCTCCTGGCGGCCACGCGCGAAAGCCTGCCTTTTCTACTTCGGGGGCGTCTACGCCGCCGCGCCAAGCGTTCGCGCTCGGAGCGTCAGCCCAGCGGCGCCCCGAGCAATTCTTCGACCCCCATGGCCGGAAGCGGTTTGCTGAAGAGGTAGCCCTGCATCTCGTCGCAATGGATGCTGCGCAGAAACGCCGCCTGCGCGTCGGTTTCGACGCCTTCCGCGATGACCCGCAAGTTTAGCGTCCGACCCAAGGAAACCACTGCGTCGGCGACGGCCTTGTCGTTTTCGTTGTCGAGGAGGCCGTCGATGAACGACTTGTCGATCTTCAGTCGCGAGACAGGAAAGCTCTTCAGCGCGCAGAGGCTGGAGTACCCGGTTCCGAAATCGTCGATCGAAAGATGAACGCCCAAGCCCTGCAATTCCTTCATCGTCGCAACCGCGAGATCGACATCTTGCATGATGACGCTTTCCGTCACTTCCAGCTCGAGGTATTTGGCCTCCAGGCGGCTCTCCTTCAATACGCTTGCAACTTGGGCGACGAGGGTTTTTTCCCTGAATTGCCGCGCCGACACGTTGACGCCGACCACCACCGGCGGCAGGCCGGCGTCCTGCCACGCCTTGTTTTGGCGACAAGCTTCGCGCAGCACCCAGTTGCCGATCGGCACGATCAGGCCGCTTCCCTCAGCCATCGGAATGAATTTGATCGGCGGGACCAAGCCGAGTTTCGGATGCCGCCAGCGAACCAGCGCTTCGAGGGCGAAGACGCGCCCCGTGCGCAAATCGACTTGCGGCTGATAGTGGAGGACGAGCTCGGATCGGGCGACGGCGTTTCGCAATTCCTCCTGGAGCAGGAATTTCTCGTGGACTTTGGCGTTCAGCTCGGACGTATAGAACTGGAAATTGTCGCGTCCGACGTCTTTGGCGCGGTACAAAGCGGCGTCGGCGTTGGCCAGCAGCGCGTCGGTGTCGACGCCGTCGTTGGGATAGTTCGCAATTCCTATGCTGCTCGTCACGCTCAAATCGTGACCCTCCAGGCGAACAGGCTCTGCGATCGCTGACTGAATCTTCCGAACGATCTCCGAGATCACGTCCACATCCTTGGGCTGATCGAAGAGGACGATGACGAACTCGTCGCCGCCAATCCGCACGACAGTATCTGTCGCCCGGATGCAACTCACCATACGTCTGGCGACGGTCTTGAGCAGTTCGTCGCCCGCATTGTGCCCGAGGCTGTCGTTGATGAACTTGAAATTGTCGAGATCGACGAACAGCGCCGTCACCCAACGGTCGTAGCGTTGCGCGTACAGAATGGCTTGCGACAGTCGGTCGTTGAGCAAGGCGCGGTTGGGAAGTCCGGTCAGGGCGTCGTGGTTGGCCATGAAGTGAATTCGGTCTTCGGCCTGTTTGCGTTCGATCGCAATGCCGGCGATGCGGGTCGCGACGTCGATAAGACCCGCGAGGCCCGCCTCGACTTCGGCCGGTTCGCGCACTTCACTCGCGTAAATGGCGAACGTGCCGAGAATCTTGCCCTTGTGCGACAGGATCGGCGTCGACCAGCACGAACGCAGTCCATGCTCGGCCGCCAGGTCCTTGTAATCCTCCCACCGCGGATCGGTCATGACGTCGGCGACGAAGACGGGTTCTCGCCGATACGCGCTCGTGCCGCACGACCCCGCATTGGGACCGATGCTCGCGCCGTCGATCGCCTTGTTGTAGGAGTCCGGCAGACTCGGCGCCGCGCCGTGCCGCAACCGGGTCCCTGTCTCGTCAAGGAGCTGAACGGAGGCCAAGATCCCCTTGAATTGGGATTCGATGAGGAGAACCAGGCGCTCGAGCACGTCGCCGAGCGGGGCGCTCATCGCGATCATCTCGAGGATTTGCGCTTGGCCCTCGCGCAGGGCGTCCGCCAGTTTGCGCTCGGTGATGTCGCGCGAGATTCCGGCCACACCGAAGATTTCGTTGCGATCGTTGCGCAACGGCACCTTGGTGGTCGAGATCCAGGTCTTGAAGACGAATTCCTCCTTGTCGATCATCGGTTGGCCGGTGCGAATGATCTCCTGTTCGTCGGCAAAGAACTTTCGCGCGATCTCCGGTGAAAGCAGTTCCAGGTCGGTCTTGCCGGCCAGCTCCGCCGGCCCGGCTATGCCCATTCGGGTCGCGGTGACCTGGTTGGCGATGACGAAACGGCTGTTGACGTCCTTGACCCACAGGTTGTCGGGCAGCCTGTCGATCAGGGCTTGCAGCGACAGGCGCTCGTTGGCGGCGGCGCGCGCGGCTTTGAGTTCGGTGATGTCGTCATAGGTTACGACGCAGCCGCCGCCGGGCATCGGCTCGCGGCGCATCTGGAGAAGGCGGCCATCCGACAGCGCGGTCTGCCAGACGATCGCTTCCTTTGTGAAATGGTTCGCTACGCAAAACGATAGATAGTCGTCGGCGGCCGTCTCGCAGGTTCCGGCGGCGACGCGAAGTTCGACGATCTCCCGCAGCGTCGCGCCCGGACAGATTTGCTCGGGCGCAAGCCGATAGATTTCCGCGAAGCGGCGATTGCTGAGGATCACCCGGTCTTCAGGGTCATAGCAGCAAATGCCTTGCGCGACTGCGTTGAAGACGGCTTCATGGCGGCGCGCCTGCGCCAGCAGCTGGGCGATTGTGGCGTCGCGATCATCCATGACGACGTCGCGGGACTCGGTCGCCAGCTTTGCGAGCGTGGCCAAGCCATCTGTCTCGGACGCCTTCGCAGTCCGCTCGACTGGAATTGCGCGCACTTGCCGTCCCTCCGCTTTGGCGATCGAGGCCGCCGTTGACCTAGAGGCGCCAAGAGTTCACGAGCCTTAACTTGGGCGCACTAATGGCCGGTGAATCGGCGTCAAATATTCATCGAGCCGAGCTTTGTAGTTAAGGATCGGCAAAAGACGCGTTGCTGCGCGTTCTTCCCGTTTGGCGCCTGTCGCGCGAGCGGGTTCGTGCAAGGCCCGATTTGAGTTGATGCGCGAAGGATCCGCGAGTCGCCGGTCAATGCCGCGAAGCGGTCAAACACGCTGATAAGAATCCTATCGCTATTTCAGCCACATAGGTGTTCGCAGCTTTGTCCTTCTCAGAGCGGCGTCCCGCGTTTGTTCAGGACTGCGAACACCCGCGGAACCGACCGCTCCCCGGGACTGACTTCAGCGAATTCGCCCGGCGCGAAAGGCCTCGACGGTGCGCGTCACGCCACGCAGTTCCGTCAGCTTGCGGCGAATACAATGTGGCGCGGGCGATGCGCAAATGCTGGGGCAAGCGCGCCACGGTGGCCACGGCGTTGCCGCAGAACGATCTCGGTCGGCTGACCCTGGATCTGATGTGGCAGGGGGGAGTCGACGCCTCGCATCTCGTCTGGCGCGAATTCGGCGGCGTCGGCCGCAATACCCCCCGCGCCGGCTTGAATTTCGCCGAGAAGGGCTTCGGCGTGCGGGCGGCGCTCAGATGCTCGGACTGTGGCCGCTCGGCCGCCTCGCAGATCAAGCCGGGCGAAGTGAACTGGGAGAAGCTGTTCGACGAACATCCACGTCGCAGTGGTCAACCACTGTCTGCGACTACCGCTTCAAAGCTTTTCAGCAGATTTCTATCGAGCTTGGCGCCCAGGTCCGTCAGCACGGCGAGCGCCTGCTGAGGGGGCATCGGCGCTTTGTAGGGGCGGCGTTCGATCAGCGCGGCGTAGATGTCGCAGATGGTGACCATGCGCACGTAATCCTTGATCTGCCGCCCCTGAAGACGGTCAGGGTACCCTGAGCCGTCCAGGTACTCGTGGTGATGGCGCACCACATCCAGAATGACCGGGCTGATGCCATGCTGGCCCGCAAGCATGGCGTGACCCAGCTCCGCATGGGTCCGCATGAGATCCATCTCGGGCTTCGAGAGTGGGCCAGACTTGTTGAGGATGTGTGGGGGTATGCGCGCCTTGCCAACATCGTGGAGAAGCGCGGCCTGTAACAGCAGATGCTGATGATCGGACGCGAGCACCCACTTCAAGGAGAACGCAGCAACCAAGCCGGCCACCAGCAGACAGTGCTGGTACGTTACGTCATCGAACTGCCAGACGACATCCAACCACGATCTGATTTTGGCCTGTTTGATGGCGCCAAGTATGACGCTGGCGCCCCGGTCCAGTTCTGCAGTCGATACAGGTTCGCCTCGCTTCACGGCGTCGAAGCAGCTGGCAAGCGCCGATTTTGCGTCGGATGCGCGCGCCTCCGTCACACTGGCAGGGCGCGTCGCGCCTTTGTTTCTGCTCTGGTAGGCGGAGATCAACCTCTCGGCCGCCGCATGAATCGCCGCCGGACGGTCGTTACAGTAAACCAATTCTGTCGCGTCGAGCGAAACCGCCAAAGCGGCCGTGAGGTGACTGCTGTCGCGCGTGAGAAATAACACCGGGATGTCGGCGTCGACGCGATGAAGCTTCAGCGCTGCGCGGAGCAGTCTGACCGAAGTCATGTTGCCGATATCGACATCACAAACAATTATCGGATGTTTCAGCGGTTGCGCCTGGGCCTGATGCAGGGGGACGACCTGGCAACGCCTGCCACGAGTCAGAAAGTCGTAAATTGCAAGGCCGCCTTTGGCCCGGTCAGTCAGAATGAGCATTTGGCGGCATAACGATGTATAATTGGGACATTGCCGTCAATTGACTCCCCGCGATCTCGGTAATACTGGCCGTCGGTTCGTCGGGGAAAGCCGCAACGAGAAGCGGCGCCAAACTGCCTCGAACTGCGACCCGTCGCGGATGTCGAATTCGGGCGTAATCTCATTGTATTACGTCGCGTTTAAATGGGGATCCGCTTCGGTGCAAGTTCACAGGCGCGCTCCTGGCGGGTGCATGCGTTCGAGCCCGACCTTTTCGTACAGTTCCAATCCTAACAATCAATTGCGCAGATGCAGAAACACGGCCCATGTGCCGTTACAGAGCGTTACAGAGCGTGGAAGTGGTATTGGATAATTAAAGCTCGGCCGGTCGTCTCCGAAGTACGCAACGCGCACCCCATTTGAGAAGTCGAACCGCGCCGCCGACCTCGGGAAGTCGCAGCATATCGGCGTGTGTGAAACGGCCTCTGAGCCTGGCTCCGACGCAATCTCGATGACGGTTTGCGGGTTTCATGCCGCGCCGAACAATCTGGCTTGAAGAAGGTCGAGTTTCGCGCGCCCTTACATCTGGCGTTTGACGAGTTTGAGTCTGGTGATCTGAGCCTCGCCCTGGCCACTGGACCACGGCACGACGACAGTCGCCCGCACGGCGGCTTTATCTCTCGCGACGCCTGTCGCGAAAGATG
>PLRT01000065.1 GCA_003164915.1 Hyphomicrobiales bacterium
CCGATCTCGATCGGCGTCGAATCGTAGTCGACCTCGATCTCCTCGCTCGCCGAGCCGGAGTCGGGGTTGTTGACCGACAGCGTCATCTTGTTGTCGGCGATCGCCAGCTTGATCGCCCGTCCGCGCTCCGAAGAGATGGTCGAGACGCGGTCGACCGCCTTGGCGAAAGCCTCCTTCTCGACCGTCAGGCGCTTGTCGTTGTGGGACGGGATGACGCGGCCGTATTCGGGGAAGGTGCCGTCGATCAGCTTGGTCGTCAGCACGACGTCGCCGAAATGGAACCGCGCCTTGGCGGTCGAGATTTCGATCGTGACGTCCTGGCTCATATCTTCGAGCAACTTCAGCACTTCGTTGACCGCCTTGCGCGGCGCGATCACGCCCGGCATTCCGGCCGCCCCCTGCGGCGCCGGCGTTTCGACCCGCGCCAGGCGGTGGCCGTCGGTCGCCACCGCGCGCAGCACCGTCGCGCCGTTCGATTCGACCGTGTGAAAGTAGATGCCGTTCAAGTAGTAGCGAGTCTCCTCGGTCGAAATCGCGAATTGCGAGTTGTCGATCAGCCGCTTGAGCTCGGCCGCGGGCAGCGTGAAGCGATGGGCGAAATCGCCGGCGGTGAGGTCGGGGAAGTCGGAAGCCGGGAGGGACTGGAGGAAGAAGCGCGAGCGGCCGGAGCGGACGAGCAGCTGGCCCGATTCGCCGCTGGTCTCGAGGCCGATCTGCGCGCCCTCGGGCAGCTTGCGCACGATGTCGTAGATCACGTGCGCCGGCGCGGTGGTCGCGCCCGCCTGGGCGACGTCGGCGGGGGCCGATTCGGTCGCCTCCAGGTCGAGGTCGGTGCTTTTCAGCGTCAATTGGCCGTCACGCGCCTCGATCAGCACATTGGAGAGGATCGGGATGGTGTTGCGCCGCTCGACAATGCGATGGACGTGGCCGAGAGCCTTGAGCAGGGCGGTACGCTCTATGGTGACCTTCATCGCAACTTCCCGGATCTACGCACGCCGCCGCGCTACGGCCGTTCGCCTCGGTTTGTTGTCGCGCGGGGGGCGGACTGTGCCAAGGCGCCAGCCTCCGCGCAAGGGCGCGGGCGCCGCGGTCCCCAGGGAATCCGCGGGCGGCGTTCGCGCTTCGTCAGGCTTAACTGGCCCTTAAATCGCCGCCTTTAGCTTCGAAGCCATCGGGCGAGCCCGGCGCGAAGGTTTGTTTTCAGGCCGGGGCGGGGTCGCGATGTTCGGCAGGGGCGGCAGGCGAAGCGCGGAACGCATCGAACCGCGACTGGATGACGCGCCGCGTCGGCGCGGCGGCGAGCTGCGCGTCGATCCCTCCGACCGGCCGAGCCGCGGCCGCGGCGGCCGCGGCGGCCGTGGCGACGGAGGAGGGCGGAGCCGACGGCGGCGGTCGTTTCTCGGCCGGTTCGTCTACTGGGGCTTCGTCCTCTGCCTGTGGGGCGGCGTCGCCGTCGCCGGTCTGTTCGCCTATTACGCCAGCCAATTGCCGCCGATCGACCAGCTTGCGGTGCCGAAGCGGCCGCCCAACATCGCCATCCTCGCCGCCGACGGCTCGCTGATCGCCAATCGCGGCGACACGGGGGGCGCGGCGGTGCGCCTGAGCGAGTTGCCGTCGTATCTGCCGAACGCGTTCGTCGCGATCGAGGATCGCCGCTTCTACCAGCACTTCGGCATTGATCCGATCGGCATCGCCCGCGCGGTCTTTCGCGACGTGACCGGGCGCGGGGGCATGGAGGGCGGCTCGACGATCACGCAGCAGCTCGCCAAGAACCTGTTTCTCACCCAGGAGCGCACGCTGTCGCGCAAGATCCAGGAGGCGATCCTGGCTTTGTGGCTCGAGCGCAAATATTCGAAAGACCAGATCCTCGAACTCTATCTCAACCGCGTCTATTTCGGCTCCGGCGCCTTCGGCGTCGAAGCGGCGGCGCAGAAATATTTCGGCAAGAGCGCGCGCAATGTGACGCTGTCGGAAGCGGCGGTGCTCGCCGGGCTGATGAAGTCGCCGACCAAGCTCGCGCCGAACCGCAACCTGACCGCCGCCAACGAGCGCGCCGCCGAGGTGATCACCGCAATGGCCGAGCAGGGCCGCATCACCGAGGCGATGGCCAAGCTCGCGCTCGCTTCGCCCGCCCAGGTCGTGCACGACAAGAGCGCCGGCTCGATCAATTACGCCGCCGATTACGTCATGGACATGCTCGACGACACGGTCGGCGCGATCGACGAGGACATCGTCGTCACCACCACGCTCGACCCGCGCATGCAGACGGCGGCCGAGCGCGCGTTGACCGACGAGCTCAACGCCAAGGGCGCCAAGTTCGGCGTCGAGCAGGGCGCGCTGGTCGCGCTCGATCCCGACGGCGCGGTCAAGGCGATGGTCGGCGGGCGCAACTACGCCGACAGCCAGTTCAACCGCGCCGTCGCCGCCAAGCGGCAGCCCGGCTCGACGTTCAAGCCGTTCGTCTATCTCGCGGCGCTGGAGAAGGGGCTCACCCCCGACACGGTGCGCGAGGATGCGCCGATCGCCGTCAAAGGGTGGCGCCCGGAGGACTACTCGCGAGAATATCTGGGCCCGGTGACGCTGACCAAGGCGCTGGCGATGTCGCTCAACACCGTCGCTGTGCGGCTCGCCCTCGAGGTCGGGCCGCAGGCGATCGTGCGCACAGCCCATCGCCTCGGCGTAACCTCCGAACTCGAGCCCAACGCCTCGATCGCGCTGGGCACCTCGGCGGTGACGCCGCTCGAACTGGTTGCGGCCTATGACCCCTTCGCCAACGGCGGCATCGGCGTGCAGCCGCATGTCATCGCCCGGGTGCGCACCGCCAACGGCAAGCTGCTCTACGCGCGCAAGAACGCCAATTTCGGCCGCGTCGTCGACCCGCAATACGTCGCGATGATGAATTCGATGATGGAAGAGACGCTGCTCAGCGGCACCGCGCGCAAGGCGGAGCTGCCGGGCTGGCAGGCGGCTGGCAAGACCGGCACCAGTCAGGATTGGCGCGACGCGTGGTTCGTCGGCTACACCAGCGCGCTCGTCGCCGGCGTGTGGCTCGGCAACGACGACGATTCGCCGACCAAAAGGGTCTCGGGCGGCAACCTGCCGGTCGAGATCTGGAGCCGGTTCATGAAGGCGGCGCTGGACGGCGTGCCGCCGGCCGAACTGCCCTCGGGCGTCTGGCGCAGCGTCGACCAGCCGGCGACCGACGCGCCGCCGACCGCGCCGCCCGGGCCGGTCGGCGAGCCTCTGGCGATCGGCCGCCCGGCGCAAGGCGCCGCAGACCCGACGATGTCGGCGGCGACGCCGATCGTTCCTGCGGGCCGGCCGATGGCGCCGACCGCCGACGAGGACGCGCCTGTGCCGCCCGCCGCCATCCCCAATGTCGGCGACGCGCCGGCGCCGCGCCCGTCGCACGGGCGCAACCTGATCGAAAGGCTGCTCGGCGCGACCTGAGCGGCGGCGGCGACTTAGGCCGCGACGAGCTCGGCGGCCGGCAGCAGGTTGGCGATGTCGATGACGCCGATCAGGCGGCCCTCCATCGCGATCACGCCGCGCAGATAGAGCTTGGCCGTCTCGGCGGCGATCTCCGGCGTCGGCTGGATCTGCGCATCGTCGGCGGTGAAGATGTCGGAGACGCCGTCGACCAGCAGGCCGGCGACCTGGTCGCCGACCTCGACGACGACGATCGCATGGCGCGCCGTCGGCTGGGTCGGCGGAAAGCCGAGCCGCACCGCGAGGTCGACGATCGGCAGCACGGCGCCGCGCAGGTTGACGACGCCGAGCACGAAGGGCGGGGCGTGCGGCAACGGCGTCGCCGGCGTCCAGCCGCGAATCTCGCGCACCGCGGTGGTGCGAAGGGAGAATTGCTGCTCGCCGATGTTGAAGGCGATGAGTTCGCTGACGCCGTCGGTTTTGGTCTTGGCTGGATTGTTCATGAGCGCGTCCGTTCAGTTGAAGCGGCGCAGGCCGCGCGAAACTGCGCGGCGAGGCGTGCGGCTTTCGAGTCAGAACTCCGTCCAGTCGTTTTCCCGGCCGTCGGCGACGGCGCGAGCGCCGCCGCCGGCGACGGCCTTGGACGCCGGACGGCGCGTCGGCGCCGGCTTGGCGCGCGCCGGCAGCTCCGCCTTGGCCGCGGGCTTGGCCTGCCGTTCGCGGAAGGCGTGCGGCGCGACCTGCTTCAACTCGCGGCGCAGCGGATCCTCAGAGGCCTCGCGGATCTGGTAATGTTCGATCTGCCGCGCAAGCTCGGTCGCCTCGGTGGCCAGCGCGTGCGAGGCGGCCGTCGTCTCCTCGACCATCGCGGCGTTCTTCTGGGTCACCTGGTCCATCGTGGCGATGGCCGTGTTGACCTGCTGCAGACCGGTCGCCTGCTCCTGGGCGCTGGCGGCGATGGCGGTGACGACCGTGTTGATGTCGACAACCTGGGCGACGATGCGCTCGAGCGCCTGACCCGTCTGGGTCACCAGCAGCACCCCCTGGTCGACCTGCCCAGTCGACGTCGAGATCAGGCCCTTGATCTGCTTGGCAGCTTCGGCGGAGCGCTGCGCCAGCGCGCGCACCTCGGAAGCGACGACCGCGAAGCCGCGTCCCGCTTCGCCGGCGCGCGCCGCTTCGACTCCGGCATTGAGCGCCAGCAGATTGGTCTGNNTGGAACGCGATCTCGTCGATGACGCTGATGATCTGGTTGATCTCCTTGGAGGACTTGTCGATGTTGGTCATCGCCGCCATCGCGTCGCGCACGACGGCGCCGCTCTTGTCGGCGTCGAGCTTGGCGGCGGAGACGATCTGACGCGCGTGTTCGGCGCCTTCCGCCGCCTTCTTGACGGTCGTGGTGATTTCCTCGAGCGCCGCGGCCGTCTCCTCGAGACTCGAAGCCTGCTGTTCGGTGCGCTGGGACAGATCGTCGGCGGCGGAGGTGATCTCGGAGGCGGCGGCGAGGATCGCTTTCGCGCCGCCGGCGACCGACGCCATCGATTTCTCCAGCGAGTCCATCGACTTGTTGAAGTCGACGCGCACCGGCTCGAGCGCCGGCGCGAACGCCGTCTCGATGCGGTGGCGAAGGTCGCCGTCGGCGAGGCGGCTGAGGGCTTCGCCGAGGTGGGTGACGGCGCCGACGCGGTCGGTGACGTTGGTGAGGAAATTGACCACCTTCACGACGCGACCGTCGAGGCCGAGGATCGGATTGTAGGCCGCCTCGGTCCACATCTCCTCGCCGCTGGCGGAGATTCGCTTGCTCACCTGAACGATGCGCTCGCCGGCTCTCAGCCGGTTCCAAAATTCGCGATACTCGTTGGACTGCGCGTAGGCGGGGTCGACGAAAGTGCGATGGTTCAGGCCGAGCGCCTTGTCGCGCGGATAGCCCGACAGCTTGGCGAAGTTGTCGTTCAAATCGATCAGCGTTCCGTCGAGGGCGTATTCGACGATCGGCTGCGCCTGCGAAACGGCTTGGAACTTCTCGGCGGTTTCCTGGAACTGCTGCTTGGCGGCGGTGACGTCGACGCCGAGGGCGACGACCTTGCGCGGCGCGCCGTTTCGCCCGAGAACCGGCGCGTAGAAGACTTGCAGCCAGACCTCTCGGCCATTCGCGTCGACGCGCTTGGTCTCCTCCGTGAAGGTTTCGCCGCGCGCGATCTTGCCGAGAAACGCCTTGTATTCCGGGCTGGCGGCGAGGGCGGGAGAGACGAGCGCGCTGTGGTGCTGGCCCTTGATCGTGGCGAGGTCGCGCTGCATCAGCGCGCAGTAGACTTCATTGGCGGCGAGGATCGTCCCGTCGAGCGCCAGCTCGAGATACGACTGTTGGTGGCGCACCGCGTCGAGAATCGGTTTTGCGTCGCCGCGGAAGTCGAGAAAATTCATTGATGCCGCCCCATTTGATCTCAAAATCACGCCGAAGCGCGCCGCTGGCGCCGGGTTGGCGCGCGAGCGCGGCTTCGGGTCGCCGCCGGTCCGATTCGCCGCGCATCGCCCGTATCCGGGCCAAGCCGATTCCGCTCGAGTGGAAAGGCGGACGTCGGCGCGCGGCCGACGCGACGGGGCGGCTTCATGCCTTCGTCGCCTCACGGGGAGCGCGACGACCCGTTGCTTTTTCACGATTGCAAAGGTGGATTAATAAACAGTGTAACGCGGGCGCGTTGGTCCTTCGATCGAGCTCGGCGCGAGCTCGAACCAAAAGATCGTTCGGACGGTCCGGCGCGTCGGCGGCGCGGCGAAGGGCCGCGACGCCGCCGAAATCGCTGGTTGCTCGCGAAGGACGCAACACGCCGGAGCCGTGCTGCGCCGGTGCGATTTTCGGCTGGCGCCGCCGTGCGTCAGATTGGCGCAACCGCTTTGTCGCCGGTCGGAGTTTGCGGTCTCTTTGCGCGGTTTGACGAACCTCTCGGTTCGGTCGCTGCGCGTTGCGCCGGCGCCGAATCGCAAATGCGCGGGGAAGCGCGTCGCGCGGCTGGGCCGGGTCGCCGTCACGAACGCGCATGACCGCGACGGACGGCTCGACAAGGAGTCTCGATTGGGCTTTCCCACGACGATCTGCGAAAGTGCGAAGCAGGCGCGCCGGACGGAACGATCGAGGTTTTGTCGTCCGGCGCGGGGAGGCCGCGATGGATCGCAATCTCAGGTTCGTTCTCGACTCGCGCCCGGCCGACAAGGTTTCGCCGGCGAACTTCCGTCTGATCGAGGAGCCGGCGCCGACCCCGGGGCCGGGGCAGCTCCTGGTGCGCCACCATTATCTGTCTCTCGATCCCTACATGCGCGGCCGGCTGAGCGACGCCAAATCCTACGCTGCGCCGCAGCCGATCGGCGAGACGATGGTCGGGGGCACGGTCGGCGAAGTCGTCGCCTCGGAGAACCCGCGCTTCAGCCCCGGCGANNTTCGTCGTCGGCATGGGCGGCTGGCAGCTCTACGGACTGAGCGACGGACGCGGCCTCAACAAGGTCGACGCGAAGGCGATTCCCCTGCAGGCCTATCTCGGCCCGCTCGGCATGCCCGGCGTCACGGCGTGGTGGGGTCTCAATAAGATCATCGCGCCCAAGGCGGGCGAGACGGTGCTCGTGACCGCCGCGACCGGCGCGGTCGGCTCGGTCGTCGGCCAACTCGCCAAGCTTGCCGGCGCGCGGGCGGTCGGCGTCGCCGGCGGCGCCGAGAAATGCATCTACGCCACCGAGACGCTCGGCTATGACGCCTGCGTCGACCACAAGTCGGCGCGCTTCGCCGAAGAGCTGAAGGCCGCGGCGGGGCCGAGGATCGACGGGGTGTTCGAGAATGTCGGCGGCGAGCCGTTCCTGCAGGCGCTGCGGCGGCTCAACGATTTCGCCCGCATCGCGGTCTGCGGCCTGATCGCCTCCTACGAGGGCCCGACGACGCCGCTGCCCGATATGCGCATTTTCCTCGTGCGGCGAATCAAGATCGAAGGCTTCATCGCTTCCGATCATCCCGACGCCTGGCCGCAGGCGCTCGCCGAGCTCGCCGGTCACGTCGCCGCCGGCCGGCTGCGCTGGCGGGAAACGGTGCGGCAGGGGCTGGAAAGCGCGCCCCAGGCGCTGGTCGACCTGCTGCACGGCGGCAATTTCGGCAAGATGCTGGTGAAACTAGTTTAGCAATACTAAATCAGGCTTATTCTTTCACTTGTGCTTAATCGCCTGAGCGGCTAGCTTGAGGCGATGAAGCTCGCGGACTGGCTGACGCGCGCCGGGGTGAAGCGCGCCGATTTCGCGCGGCGGATCGGCGTCTCGCCCGGCGCGGTGACGCAGTTCTGCCGCGGCGAGGGCGCGTGGCTGTCACGCGACACCGCGCGGCGCATTCTCGTCGAGACGCGCGGCGCGGTGACGCCGATCGATTTTCTCGACGGCGCCGGCGCGTTCAATTGGGGAGCGGACATGACCAATCCAGTCGGCCAGGCGATCGAGGCGATCGCGCGCGGCGAGATCGTCGTCGTCACCGACGACAACGATCGCGAGAACGAAGGCGACATGATCGTCGCGGCTTCGCTATGCACGACCGAAAAGATGGCGTTCATCATCCGCTACGGCTGCGGCATCGTCTGCGCGCCGNNCGCCGCTCGGCACCGCCTTCACCGTTTCGGTCGACGTCAAGCACGGCATGACGACCGGCATTTCCGCCGAGCAGCGCTGCAACACCGTGCGCGCGCTCGCCAATCCCAACATGGGCGCGAGCGACTTCGTCCGCCCCGGCCACGTCTTCCCGCTGATCGCGCGCGAGGGCGGCGTGCTGATGCGCTCCGGCCACACCGAGGCGGCGGTCGATCTCTGCCGCCTCGCCGCCCTCAAGCCGGTGGCGGTGATCTGCGAACTCGCCAACGACGACGGCACGGTGATGGTCGGGCCGCAGATCGAGGCTTTCGCCGCCAAGCACGGCCTCAAGCGCATCTCGGTCGCCGAGCTGATCGCCTATCGGCAGTCACGCGAGAATCTGGTCGAGCGGGTGGCGAGCTTCCCGGTCAAGACGCCGATCGGCGAGATGACCGCTCACGCCTATCGCACGCCCTTCGACACCGTGCTGCATTTCGCCTTCGTCCTCGGCACGGTCGGCGACGGCCGCAGCGTGCCGGCGCGCCTGCACCGCGCCGACATCGTCAGCGACATCTTCGGCGGCGGCTCGATCGACAAGGTGCTGGAAGGTTTCAAGCGCGACGGTTGCGGCGTGCTGGTCTACCTGCGCGACGGCGCGGCGGGCGTGCCGGCCAATCTCGCCGGCGCGGCGCCCTCCGGCGCGGAAGGCGAGCGGGCGACGCAATGGCGCGAGATCGGACTGGGCGCGCAGATCCTGCGCGACCTCGGCGTCAGCTCGATCCGTCTGCGCACCGGCAATCCGCGCAAATACGTCGGCCTGTCCGGCTTCGGCATCGAACTGGCGTCGATCGAGCCGATCTGACCCGTAAGCGGCCGCCGCGCTGTCGGCGCCGTCGCCGAGGCGCGCCGCGCCTCTCTCACCCGCGCATCAGGGCGGAGACGTGGGCGGCGGCGCAGCGGGCGAGGGCTTCGAGGTCGTAGCCGCCTTCGAGAAGCGAAACCAGGCGGCCGCCGCAGCGCCGGTCGGCGATCGCCAGCAGGCGCTGGGTCGCCCAGGCGAAATCGGCTTCGCTGAGGTTGAGCCCGCCGAGCGGGTCGCGGAAATGCGCGTCGAAGCCGGCCGAAACGATCAGCAGGTCGGGAGCGAAGCCCTCCAGCCGCGGCAGGATCGCGGTCTCCAGCGCCTCGCGGAACGCGTCGCCGCCGTCGCCGGCGCGCAAGGGTGCGTTGACGATCTGGCCGTGCTCGCCGGTTTCGCTCATCGCGCCGGTGCCGGGATAGAGCGGCATCTGGTGGGTCGAGGCGTACATGACGCTGCTGTCGGACCAGAAGATGTCCTGGGTGCCGTTGCCGTGGTGGACGTCGAAATCGACGATCGCCACGCGCTCGATTCCATGCGCGGCCTGGGCGTGGCGCGCCGCGACCGCCGCGTTGTTGAAGAAGCAGAAACCCATCGGCGTCGCCGCTTCGGCGTGATGGCCGGGCGGCCGTGTCGCGACGAAGGCGTTGTCGACCTTGCGCGCGACGACCTCGTCGATCGCGAAGATCGCGCCGCCCGCCGAGCGCAACGCCGCCTCGAGCGTGCCGGGCGACATGGCGGTGTCGGAATCGAGCTGGATCAGCCCCTGGGCCGGGCTCGCGCGTTGGATCGCCTCGACGTAGTCGCGGGAATGGACGCGCGCCAAGGCCTCGATCGTCGCGCGCGGCGCGATGTCGCGCGCGAGGAAATGGAAGGCCTCGTCTTCGAGCGCCTGATCGACCGCGCGCAGACGCTGCGGCCGCTCGGGATGGCCCTCGCCCATCTCGTGCGCGGAGCAGGCCGGATGCGTCACCAGCAAGGTCGTCAACGGGCGGGCCTTTCTCCCATGGGCGCTTCGTTGGGGCCCGAGCATCGCCGGAAGCGCAGGCGATGTCCACACGCGGCGAGCCGCGGATCGAGCTTCATGGCGGAGGCTCGGTCGCGCAGGTCATCATCTGGACCTGTTGCGACGCCGCTTCGTAGAGGCTGGGCAGTTCGCTGAACGCGCGCATGACGACGAAGCCCTCGACGGTCGGCGAGGGGACGCGCAGGTCCTGGGTCGGATTGTCCTCGTCGTCGTGCGCGACGAGGACGCGCAATTGCGCCGGCGTGACGACCACCGCTTCCATCCATCCGTGCGCCGCCGCGCGGTCGGTCAGCGCATAGAACACCGCGCCGCGCCGCGTGTGGAAGGAAATGGAGGCGAAGCCCGCGCGCCCGATCGGCGCCTTGACCCTGACCGGTCCGGCGGAAAGGTCGAAGCGGCAGACCGAGGCGGCGATCGCCGGATCGGCCCAGGGAAAGCGCTTCTCGCCGGGAGCGCCGCGCGGCAGCGCCACGGTCGCGCCCGGAGGTCCGAGTTCGGCCAATCGCGCGTAAGCGTCATGCGAGGCGACGACCGGCACCAGCAGCACGATGGCGAAGTGAACCAGCGCCGCCGCCGCGGCGACGGCCGCGACGAACAGAGCCGCGCCGCCGAGACGCGCGCCGGGGTTCATGCGCAGCCTTCCCGCACGATCGTCGGCACGCTCGACGTCTCGATGCCGCCGGCGCCGGCGGTGGCGGCGAGCGGCGTGTCGTAGAGGCGCAGCGCCAGCGTGAACGTGTCGACGTGGCCGATCGGCAACCAGTTGCCGGAATGGACGACCTCCGAGACATAGACCGAAAAGCCGCCGTCGCCGTCGCGGAGGATTTCGCTGGAGCGGAACCCGTAGCGCCCGGCGGCGTTGTCGACCGGAAAGCCTTCGGCGTCGGTGAGACTGAGGGTCCAGTAGCGCGCCGCCGGGGTGTGCGAACCGACGCGATAGACGCAGCGCCGATCGAGCGCGCGCCCGGAGCTGTCGACCCTGGCGACGAGCTCGAGACCCTCGCCGAGCGCGAGCGGAATCTCGCCGCTGCGCGCCAGCGCGGCGCGCGTGTAGGGATCGGCGTCGATCGAACCCGCCTTGGCGGCGACGCGCCAGGCTCCGATCGTCACGCCGCCGAACGGCGGGTCGACGAGGATCGAGCCGCTCGCCGCGACTCCGAGCGCCAGGCCGATCGCGCCGACCGCGATTGCTTTGAAGACCATCGACACGTCGGCAGTCCTGCGTCGGCCCCATTGCGATCGATGACGAGGCGCGGCGGGAGAATCGGCGCCTCACCCGGTGAAGTCAAGCGCGAGTCTAGTGCGCCGTCGCGCCGGCGCGCACGATCGCGATGCCGCCGCCGGCGTCCGCGGCGTAGCGCTGGGTGGGCTCGATGGCGCCGTGCTTCTCGGCCGCGCGCGCGTAGTCGCCGATCTCGAGGATGATGCGCGCCGACTTCGGCGCCAGGCCGATCTCGCGCCGCGCCTCGACGATCCCGGCGGCGCCCTTGCCCGCCGGCGCGGCGGCGATCTGGGCGTTCGTCGCGGGCGGCACGCCAAAGGGCGGCTTGGTCTCGAGNNCCCACCAGGTTGCCGGTGAAGGCGTTGAACCAGGCGTTGGTCGGCCCATTTGTCGTGCCGGTCTTGCCGGAAATGACAAGGCCGGGGATCTGCGCCGCGCGCCCGGTGCCCTCGGTGAGGACGTGGGTCATGATGTTGTTCATCTCGGCGACCTTGTCGGCCGGCAGCACCTGGACCGGCGGCGTTCCGTTCGCCTCGTGGGTGTAGATGACGTTGCCCCGGGAATTCTTGATCTCGATCGCCGCGTAAGCCGTCGCGCGCTTGCCGCCGTTGGCGAGCAGGGCGTTGGCGCTCACCATGTCGATCATCTTCACTTCGTCGGCGCCGACCGGCAACGACACCGTGTCGATGAGCGGCGTCGTCAGCCCCATCTTGCGCGCCGTCTCGATGATTTTCGACCGCCCGAGCTCGGCGATCTTGCCCATGTGGTAAGGCTTTTTCTCCGGCCAGTAGACCTCGCCGATCTTCACCGACATCCAGATGGCGGCGGTGTTGAACGACAGCGCGAGCGCCCGGTACAACGGCATCGTCCCGCCGCTCTCGCCGTCGAAATTGTGGACGCAATAGTCGCCGATACAGATCGGCGAGGCGTCGACAATCGTGTCCTTGTGGTACTTGCCGGTCATCAGCGCGGTCATATAGACGAAGATCTTGAACGACGAGCCGGGCTGGCGCGCCGCGTCGGTGGCGCGGTTGTACTGGCTCGCGCCATAGTCGCGGCCGCCGACAATCGCGCGCACCAGCCCGTCGGTGTCGGCGACCACCACCGCGGCCTGATGCGCGTTGTAGGCCGGCGCGTTGACCCGCAGCATGTCCTCGATCGTCTGATCGGCCTTGTCCTGGATTCCCGTGTCGAGGCCGGTGCGCACCGTCAGCACGCGCTCCTGGCCGAGCTTGCCGGACTCGGCGAGCGCTTTCACCTCGTCGAAGGCGAAGTCGAGATACCAGTTTGGGTTGGATTCGGTGTCCTGGGTGACCGGTGTCGCGGGATTGCGCCGCGCGGCGTAGACTTGGCCTTCGGTCATGAAACCGGCGTCGACGAGATTGCTCAAGACGTCGTTGGCGCGCGCGCGCGCCGCCGGCAGATTGACGTCGGGCGAAAACTTGGTCGGCGCCTTGAACAGGCCGGCGAGCATCGCCGCCTCGGGCAGATTGATGTCGCGCGCCGACTTGCCGAAATAGTACTGCGCCGCCGCCTGCACGCCGAAGGCGCCGCCGCCCATGTAGGCGCGGTCGAGATAGAGGCTGAGGATCTGCTTCTTGGTCAGGTGATGCTCGAGCCACACCGCGAGGAAGGCTTCGTTGATCTTGCGCGAGATCGACCGCTCGTTGGTGAGGAAGAGGTTCTTGGCGAGCTGCTGGGTGATCGACGAGCCGCCCTGCACGACGCCGCCGGCATGGGCGTTGACGGTCAGCGCGCGCAGCGTGCCGACGACATCGATGCCGAAATGGTCGAAGAAGCGACGGTCCTCGGTCGCCAACACGGCCTTGATGAAGAAATCAGGCAGTTCGTCGAACGGGACCGCGTCGTCGTGCTTGATGCCGCGCTGGCCGACCTCGACGCCGTAGCGGTCGAGGAAGGTCACGGCGAGATCCTGGCGCTTCAGCCAATCCTGGTCGCTGGTCAACCGGAACGCCGGCTGGGCGAGCGTCAGAACGGCGAGCAGCAAGACGATGCCGAGATTGAGGCCCTCGCAGGCGAAATCGATCAGCGCCTTGCGGACGCCGGAGACATGCAGGCCGTCGGAGAAGGCGGCGATCGTCTTGAGCGTCGCCAGCGAGAACCGGCCGCCCTCGTACATCGACGAGTCGATGAAGGCGTCGACGGCGAGCAGCCGGCGCTTTGCGCCCCGCCACCACTGCGACAGTTTTTCCCCGGCCGACACGCGCCTGCGACTCCGTCTTCGCCTCCGCTCCGATCCTTAACACGTTCTACCGCAATTTGAACGACTTGACGCGCCGGTCGGAGAGCGCCAAGCCGGGGCCCCATGGCAGCGACCACCGACGACGAGCCGCCCTTCTGGGAGGTCAAGACGCTCGAGGAGATGACCCGCGAGGAGTGGGAGAGCCTGTGCGACGGCTGCGGGCGCTGCTGCCTGGTCAAGCTCGAGGACGTCGACAGCGGCGAAATCCACTTTACCGACATCGGATGCAAGTTGCTCGACGCCAAGACCTGCCGCTGCCGCGACTATCGCCGGCGGCGCAGCCGGGTCGCCGATTGCGTCAAGCTGACCCCGGAAGCGGTGCGGACATTGAGCTGGCTGCCGGTCACCTGCGCCTATCGGCGCATCGCCGAGGGGCGCGGCCTCGCCTGGTGGCACCCGTTGGTGTCGGGGACGCCGGAAACGGTGCATCAGGCCGGCGTCTCGGTTCGCGGGCGCGTCTCGGCGAGCGAGGAGGACACGCCGTCGGACGACTGGCTGGACCGGATCGTCAAATGGCCGAACCGCCCGCCGCGCCCGCCACGGCGCTAGCGGCTTATTCGCGCCACCGCTCCAGCGTCGCGGCGATCCACGCGCGCTGCGGGGCGATCAACGGGCCCTGGGTGAGCCCGCCGCAGCGCTTGCCGCGCTCCGCGCCGGAGGTCCAGGCGACGATCGCCGCCACCGTCTCGCCGTCGGACAGGAACAGCGGCGCGCCGGAATCGCCGCCGCAGGCGCCGGCGCCGCCGGCCGAATCCTCGGCCCACAGGAGGATGCGCGACAGCGGCGCGCGCACCTTGAGCCGCGCGCTGCGCAGCGTTCCGCCGGTCGCCGGCGCGTCCTCGCGCGCCACGCCGTAACCGGCCACGATCGTCTCGTCGCCGACCGCCGGGCCATCGCCGTCGGCGAGCGGCGCGGGCGACAAGCGCCGATCGAGCGGCGTCTCGGTTTCGAGCAGCGCAAGGTCGATCGACACCTGCCGATCGGCGATCGCGTTGGGGCGATAGAGCGGGTGCGCCGCCGTGGCGGCGACGGCGACCAGCGTCGGCTTGCCCGCCGGGTCGCGATAGACGACCGCCATGTCGCGGGTCGGCCGCAGACAATGGGCGGCGGTCAGCACCGCGCGTGGCCCGAGCACGATCCCGGTGCAGAAGCCTTCACGGTCGCCGCCGCGCGACAAAACCATGACGAGATGGTCGGCGAAGCGCGCGCCCGATTCGCTCGGCCCCACCACCGCCCCGGCCGGGGCCGCCGCAGCGACGCCGGCGAGAAAGGCGACGAGGACGCCGCGCCGCGTCCCTCGGGTCAAAATATCGCGAAACATCGGGGCGTATCCGAACGGCGGAATTGGCGCGCGGGGCGCCTTGCGACTATAGTCGCGCATTCATCGCTCATTCAGGGGCGCGGGGAAAGAGTGCGACATGCCGCGTATGTCGACGATCGTCCTCGCCCTGGCGCTTGCCGCCGTCGGCGCCGGCTTGGGCCGCGCGGGCGAGCCCGAGGCGCGCGTCGCCCTGAAGTCCAGCTGCCTGCCGGCGAACGAAACGCGCGAAGAGATCAAGACCCATCGCCTGCTCGAACCCTTTGTGGCGCTCAAGACGGCGGCGGCCCAGTTCAAGGCCGAAGCGCTGTCGGCCAGGCTCTGCCGCAATGGCGACGAAATGGTCTATGAGATTGCCCTGCTGCATCGCGACGGCCGGCTTGTCCACGTCGTCACCAACGCCGTGACCGGCAAGCTGATCGCCGTGCGCAGCGCGCACGAGCCTGCGGCGAAATAAGCGGGCGAAGGGGCCGCCGAACGCCATGCGTCTGTTGGTTGTCGAAGACGATCGCGATCTCAATCGCCAGGTGGCCGCCGCGCTGGAAGGGGCGGGCTACGCAGTCGACCGCGCTTTCGACGGCGAGGAAGGCTGGTTCCTCGGCGACACCGAGCCCTACGACGCGATCGTGCTCGACATCGGCCTGCCGAAGCGCGACGGCGTCGCGGTGCTGGAATCCTGGCGCAAGGCGGGCCGGACGACGCCGGTCCTGATCCTCACCGCGCGCGACCGCTGGAGCGACAAGGTGCAGGGCTTCGACGCCGGCGCCGACGACTATGTCGCCAAGCCGTTCCACATGGAGGAGGTGCTGGCCCGCATCCGCGCCCTGCTGCGCCGCGCCGCCGGCCACGCCTCGAGCGAACTCGTCGCCGGACCCGTCAGGCTCGACGCGCGCGCCGGCCGCGTCACCGTCAACGGCGTCGCCGTCAAGCTGACCAGCCACGAATATCGCCTGCTCTCCTATCTGATGCACCACGCCGGGCGGATCGTCTCGCGCAGCGAGATCGTCGAGCATCTCTACGACCAGGATTTCGACCGCGATTCCAACACCATCGAGGTCTTCGTCGGCCGTCTGCGCAAGAAGCTCGGCGTCGACGTCATCCAGACCGCGCGCGGGCTCGGCTACGTCGTCGAGCCCGAGGCGGAAGCCGGCGGCAAGCGCAGGAGCGCCCGCTGACCGCCTCGCAGAGCCGCTTCGGCTTTGGGCTGACGGCCGTCCGCAAGGCGCTCAACGCCCAGTCGATCGCCTCGCGGCTGTTCATCTCCGCCGCCTTCTGGAGTTCGTCGATTCTCGTCGTCGCCGGCCTCGGCCTGTCGGCGCTCGACGCGCGCTCGACCGAGGCGAATTTCGACGATCAGCTCGGCGTCTATCTCAAGGCGCTGGTCGCCAACGTCGCCTCGGTGCGCGACGAATTCGAGGGCGGTCAGGCGCCGCTGATCGACCCCCAGTTCGAGCTCGCCTTCTCCGGCTGGTACTGGCAGATCACTCGCCTCGACCTGCCTCATCCCGAGATCCGCACTTCGCGCTCGCTGTTCGCGACGCAATTGCCGAGCCTCGCCGAAGGCGGTTCGTCGGCCACGCGCGGGGCGGTCCGCAGCGGCTATGTCGTCGGCCCCGGCGACAAGCCCCTGCGGATGATCGAGCGCGAGATCGACGACGAAGAGGGGCGCTATCTCATCCAGGTGGCGGCCAACGCCGACGTCATCCAGACCCAGATCGAGCGCTTCGAATATGCGCTCGCCGCGACCTTCCTGGCGCTGGCGGTGGCGCTGATCGGCTCGACGGCGCTGGCGGTGCGCTTCGGCCTCAGGCCGCTGCGGGTGCTGCAGCAGGGTCTGTCGGCGATCCGCCGCGGCGAGGCCGAGCGCATCAGCGGCGATTTCCCGCAGGACGTCGCGCCGCTCGCCGCCGAAGTCAACCTGCTGCTCGAAGCCAACCGCGCCGTGGTCGAACGCGCGCGCACCCAGGTCGGCAATCTCGCCCACGCGCTGAAGACGCCGCTCAGCGTCATCGTCAACGAGGCCGATTCGAGCAGCCCGCGGCTCGCCGAGAAGGTGCGCGAGCAGGCGGGCGTGATGCGCCGGCAGGTGAGCTTCTATCTCGATCGCGCCCGCGCCGCGGCGCGCGCCGGCGCGGCAGGCGCGGCGACCGAGGTGAAGCCGGTCGTCGAGCAGTTGATTCGCACCTTCGAGAAGATCTACCGGGACCGCGCAATCGCCTTCGTCGCCGAGGCGCCGGACGGACTGCGCTTCCGCGGCGAGCCGCAGGACCTCACCGACCTGATCGGCAATCTGCTCGACAACGCCGGCAAATGGGCGCACTCGCGCATCGTCATCCACGCCGAGCCGGAACCGGCCGCCGAAGCCTCGGGGCGGCGCTATTTCGCCGCCTCGATCGACGACGACGGACCCGGCCTCGACGAGCAGGAGCGCGCCGCGGCGCTGGAGCGCGGCCGACGGCTCGACGAATCGCGGCCGGGCTCCGGCCTCGGCCTGTCGATCGTGGCCGATCTCGCAGCCGCCTATGGCGGCTCGCTCAAACTCGATCTAAGCCCGCTCGGCGGCCTCAGGGCGACGCTGCGGCTGCCGCGGCTTTGATCGGCGACAAGGTGCGGACCCGCTGCGGCCGGCAAAGGCCGACGCTCTGGCGCGGCGGATCGACGGCGCGCCTATTTCGGGCGCGGCCGACTTGTTCTAAGAACCGCCGCGTTCGGCGCGAAGGGCCAAGATTCGCATGTTATGGGCAGGGCTAGCGGGAATGTCGGCGCTGGCCGCGCTTGTCGCGGTTTGGCCGCTCCTGCGCGGCGCGCGGCGCGGCGGCCCCGTTTCGTCCGACGCCGCCTTCTACAAGGCCCAGCTCGGCGAAATCGAGCGCGACGTCGCCCGGGGCCTGCTGCCGGCCGACCAGGCGGCCGGCGCGCGCGTCGAGACGGCGCGGCGACTGATCGCCGCCAGCGCGGAGGAGGGCGAGGGCGCCGTCGCGGATGCGCCGGGACGACGGCGCTGGGCGGCGATCGCGATCGTCGTCGCGGCGCCGGTGGTTGCGCTGGCCCTTTATGCGGACCTGGGTCGGCCCGACCTTGCCGATTCGCCGCTCGCCGAGCGCAAGGTCGAAACGCACGGCGTGGCCGGCGTCGAGGCGGCGCTCGCCCGTGTCGAGCGGCAGATCGCCGCCAACCCCGACAACGGACCCGCATGGGCGCTGGTCGCCCCGGTCTACATGAAGCTCGGCCGTTTCGACGACGCCGCCGAAGCCTACCGCCAGTCGCTGCGCCTCAACGGCGAGCGCGCGGGGATGCGCGCCGACTACGGCGAGGCGCTGGTCGGCGCGGCGGGTGGCGTCGTCACCGCCGACGCGCGCGCCGCCTTCGACAAGGCGCTTGCGGAAGAGCCGGGCCTGCCGGCGGCGCGCTTCTATCTCGGCCTCGCCGCCGAGCAGGACGGCGACATCGCCAAGGCGACCGCCGCCTATCGCGCCCTGCTCGCCGACGCGCCGCCGCAGGCGCCGTGGACGCCGGCCTTGCAGGCGCGGC
>PLRT01000148.1 GCA_003164915.1 Hyphomicrobiales bacterium
TGGCCGCGATCGGCCATCTTGCATAAAGCGGCCGCGTCGATGGTCGAACGGATGTCGGGCGAAACCGTCTCCACCGCCGAGAGGATCGCCACGCGCGGCGTCAGGATGCCGAGCGCGCGCACCATGTCGATCGCGTTCTGGACGATGTCGCGCTTGTCGATCAGGTCGGGGTAGATGTTGACGGCCGCGTCGGTGATGAACAAGGCGCGCGGGTAGGTCGGCGCGTCGATCGCGAAGACGTGGGTGATGCGGCGCGACGTGCGCAGGCCTTTGGCGCCGTCGACCACCGCGCGCATCAATTCGTCGGTGTGCAAGGCGCCCTTCATGATCGCCTCGGCCGCGCCGTCGCGCGCCATCGCCACCGCCGTCTCCGCCGCGGCGTGACTGTGCGGCGCGTCGACGATCGTCAGGCCGGCGAGGTCGATGTTGGACCTTTCGGCGGCCCGACGGATCTTCTCCTCCGGGCCGATCAGCACCGCCTCGATCAGGTTCTCGCGCGCCGCCTCGACCGCACCGACCAGCGAGGCCTCGTCGACGGGATGGACGACGGCGGTGCGCAGCGGCTTGAAGCCGCGGGTCAGCTCGAGCAACCGACGATAGCGGCGGCCCTTTTCATGGATTTCGCCGCCGCGGCCGCCACCCGCGCCGCCTCGCGCGATCTTTTCCGCCGAGGCGACGACTTCCGCGCGGCCCGAGAGAACCGCCGCGCCGCGCTGGTTGACGGCGCGCAGATCGAGCGTGACGCGACGCCCCTCGCCCTTCGCCGCCACGACGAGGGCGAGCGTCACGGTGTCGCCGGGCGCCGCCTGCCCCTGATCGGTCAGCGCAAGACGAACCAATTGCGAACCGAGGCCGGGGAACCGGCCGGCGATCACCGAGGCGACCAGCGCGCCCGCCCATGTCGCGCCGCCGGCGATCGCCTCGAACCCGTTGGTCGTCGCCAGGCCGGACTCGGCGGCGGCGGGGTCGAGTTCGCCCGCGGCGCTCGCGAAGCGCGCAAAATCCTCCGGCGTCAGCGTGTGCGAATAGGCGTGCTGGTCGCCGATCGCCAGATCGTCGAAGGGGTGGTTCTCGATGCGGGGCATCAGCGATCGGGCTCCGGATCCTCGAACCCGGCGACGCTGCGCCGGGCGCTGCAGCATTACAGCAAAAGCGCGCTGCGGTCCGTCCAGTCGCTCCGCCGCCCGGGCGCTTGCGGCAGCCGAGCGAGCGGCAGGCCGACGCCGCGCGGCGAAGGATGGAGCCCTGCGTTTCTTGGCGGCGTCCGATCGATCTGGTATAGGCTCGCGCGAAAACGGCGCGCGGTCCAACGGGCGCCAAACTGGAGCGGCCGATGAGCTACTGCGATTTCGCCGCGCTGGAGCGAACGAAGCTCGAGCGCGACCCTTTCGATTTCATCGTCGTTCCCGACTTCCTCCGCAGCGAGAACTTCGCCTCCGTTCTGGCTGATTATCCTGAGGTTCCCGGCCCTGGATCGCATCCGCCGGCGGAGCTTCGGATCCACGGCCATTTCCGCGCCCTGCTCGACGAACTGCGCGGACCTGAGTTCCAGTCGGCGATCGAGCGCAAGTTCGAAATCGACCTCGCCGGCCGGCCGACCATGTACACGGTGCGCGGCTACGTGCGCGAGCGCGACGGGGCGATCCACACCGACTCCAAGACCAAGATCATCACGGTCCTGCTCTATATGAACGAGCGCTGGCAGGAAGACGGCGGTCGGCTGCGCCTGTTGCGGGGGCCCGACAATCTCGACGACTACGTCGCCGAAGTGCCGCCCTATGGCGGCACGCTGCTCGCTTTCCGCCGCGCCGACAATTCCTGGCACGGCCACAAGCCGATTTCCGGTCCGCGGCGCGCCGTCCAGCTCAATTGGGTCACCTCGCAGGCGGTGGTCGACGCCGAACAGAATCGTCACCGGTTCTCGACCCGGCTGAAGAAGATCAAGAACCTGTTCATGCGAAGTTCAGCGGCATAATGCCGTGGATCGCGCGGCCGCGGCGAATCGCGGCGCAAGAGAACTCTGGCGCTGTGCGAAGCGGCGGCGCGGAGCGGACGACAAGGGGAGACACCATGTACAGCAAGAGTTTCGCGACTGGCCTGGCGGCGTTGTTGCTTGCCGGCGCGTTCGGCCTGGCGGCGAGCGCCGCCAACGCCGAGAGCGTGATGAAGGAATGCGGCGCCGACTGGAAGGCGGCCAAGGCCGCCGGCACCACCAACGGCCAGACCTGGAACGAATTCCTCAAGACCTGCGAGGCGCAGAAGAAGGGCGCCGCCGCGCCGGCTGCAGCCGCGCCGGCTGCAGCCGCGACGCCCGCCGCGGCGCCGGCGCCGGCGCCGGCAATGACGCCGGCCGCCGCCGCAACGCCGATGGCCAAGCCCATGGCGACGCCGAAGCCGAAGAAGACGTCGGCCGCCTCGCCCGCCGCCGCCACCGGCGCCGGCGAGTTCGCCGCCGAGGCCGAGGCCAAGGCGCATTGCCCGAGCGACACGGTCGTGTGGGTCAACACCAAGTCGCACAAGTATCACTACTCCGGCCACAAGAGCTACGGCGCGACCAAGCAAGGCGCCTACATGTGCGAAGCCGACGCAAAGGCGGCCGGCGACGCCGCCTCGAAGGGCGAACAGCCGAAGTGATCCAACGCCAGCGGCCGTAGGTCGGCCGCGCGTTCTCGGCGCCGCTTCGCCCCTCGCCGGGCGGAGCGGCGTTTTCGTCTGCGGAGGCGCCCATGCCCGAGGATTGCTGCCATCCGATCGCCGCCCATCACAAGCTGCGCATCCCCGACACCTATGTCTCGAGCCTGATGCTCGACCGCGCGCTCGACGCCATCGCCCATCGCGTCGGCGCGATCGATCGCGAGCACGACATCCCCTATCTCGCCGGCTACAGCCTCGACGGACGGCGCATCTACATCGACCGTCACTTGCCGCCGACTTTCCGCTATCGCGGCCGCGACGTCGCGGTCGACCGCTACCTGCTGCTCCACGAGGAGGTCGAGAAGACGCTGATCGACCAGCTCCATCTCCACTATCAGCACGCCCATCAGATCGCGACGCGCGCCGAGGAGGCCGCCGTGCGCGCCGACGCAATCTCCTGGCGCGCTTACGACCGCTTCATGCAGCAATACGTCAAGAAAATGGGCGACGAGCGGCTGACCAAGCTGCCCGACGATCTCGATCTCAAGCCCTATCGCGACGAGCACGACTTGGACCTCATGCGCCGCATGGCCGCCGCGGCGGCCGATCCCCGTCATCCCGGTCACGCCGACAGATCCCTGCGCCGCCGCCTCGACCGCGCGCTGGCGATGCGCGCGGCGAAAGCCGAGTCGGCGAAGGCGCCCGTTTGAACGCTCTCCCGGCATGCGGGGAGAGAGATCGCTCGTCAGGCGCTCTTGCGGCAGGCGTAGGCGCGCGTCTCGTAGGGATAGGCGACCGTGACGCGGCCGGCGAGCGACGGGGTCGACCCAATCAGCGCGCGCACGGCCTCGGCGACGTGGGCTTGTTCCTCGGCCGGCAAGGCGGCGATGAAGCTCGTCGACATCGTACGCTCGACGATCACCCGCTCGGGCGATCCGACATGCTCATAGGCGAAGCGCCGCTCCGACAGCGGCGTGAAGCCCGGCGCGGGAAACACTTCACGCCAACGCCCGCTCTCGTGACGCGGCGCGTCGCCGGCATAGCGGTCGATGATCCGGGTCAACGCCGCCACCCAGGCGACGCGCTCGTCGCGCACGTTCCAAACCAGGCCGAGCGCCCCGCCCGGCCTCAGCGCGCGCCGCATTTCGGCGAGCGCGGCGAGCTTGGCGAACCAATGGAACGATTGCGCGCAGACGATCGCGTCGAGCGAGGCGTCGGCGAGCGGCAGATGGAAAGCGTCGCCCGCCAGCGCCTCGACGCCGGGATGGGCGGCCACGAGCGCGGCGCGCATCGCCTCGACGGGCTCGACCGCGACGACGCGAGCGCCGGTCGCGGCGAGCAGCGGGGTAAACTTGCCGGTGCCGGCGCCGAGATCGGCCACGACGCGGCCCGGCGCAAGGCCGAGCGCGTCGCCGAGCCAATCGCCGAGCGCGGCGGGATAGTCGGGGCGCGATTGCTGATAGACCTGGGCCGCGGCGCCGAAGCCCTCGGCCGCGGCGTGGTGGACAGAGGGCGAAACGGTCATACGAGCCTCTCGGGCGAGATCGGCGGGCGCAGCCAAAAGACCCGTGTGACGGGCCGAGTCAACGCTCTTCGTCGGGCTTCAAAGCGTCGGCGCCCAAGATCGCGGGCTGCCTTCGGCGCCGACGCGAGAGATTGCACGAAAGCCATTGTTAATAATCGGTCGGCAAAGTCTTTTGTGACGGTCGAACCGGGCAAACGCTGTTCCCGGGCGCGGGCATGAGGCCTTACGCGCATTCCGGAAGGATCCGGAACTTTCCGTCAATGCCGTAAAAACCAGGGCGCGCCCAAGATCCGCCGCGGCGCGTTTGACGTATCGTTTGCCGACGATCGAGCGGGCTGCGAAGCCTTTTCAGTCAATGACCATGTCAAGAACAATATCGATATTGCAGACCGAGGTCCAAAGGTCGGCACAACAATGACCAACATCGAAAACTCGGAGGCCCTGCGATCGAAGAAACCCCAATTCGGGCTTTTCGCCGTTCCAACCGCCAACCCAGGCCTGACGCAATCCCAGGTCAAGGCGCTGTCCCGACGCATTCCGCTTCTCTATTTCATCGTCTTTGTGAACACGGTGGCCGTCGCCTGGACCCATTACGCAATCGCACCCGGTTTCTTGACGATCGGTTTCCCGACCGTTGTCTTTATCGCCGGCCTCATGCGGGCTCGCGCGTGGGTGAAATCGCGCGGCCGGGCGATCAGCGACGCCGACGCGCGCCGCCTTCTCGACGCGACCGTCATCGTCGCCGGCGTCTTCGGCGCGATATTCCTGGTTTGGGGACTCGCGCTTTACCAATACGGCGACGCCTACGCGCAGGGGCACGTCGTATTCTATATGGCGATCACGATGATCTGCGGCGTCTTGTGTCTGATGCCCTTGCGATCCGCCGCCCTCTTGCTGACCGCCGTCACCGTCATCCCGTTCTCGATCTTTTTCCTCGCCGCAGGGCGTCCCGTTTTCGTCGCCATCGCCGTCAATACGCTGCTCGTCTCGATCGCCGTGGTCTATGTTCTGGTGACCTATTCGCGCGAATTCGCCAACATGGTCGGCTTTCAGGAAAAACTGGTCGAATCCCACAATGCGGAGACCGAGCGCGTCCGACTGGCCACCGAAGTCGAGCGGGCCGCCCAGCGAGAGATTTTGAAACAGGCCGGACGCTTCGAGGTCGCGCTCAACAGCATGTTGCAGGGCCTCTGCATGTTCGACGTCGGCGATCGCTTGATCGTCTGCAATCAGCGCTATGCGCAAATGTACGCTTTGCCGGACGAATTGACTCGGCCGGGTGCGAGCTGGCGAGACATTGTCGCCCATCGGGCGAGGACGTTCGGCTATCGCGACCTCGGCTATGAAGACGTGATTGCGGAGCACCGCGCCGTCGATCTGACGAAGACCGAAACGACGACGACCCGCGCGCTTGGAGACGGGCGCATCATTCTGGTCCGCCATCAGCCGATCCGGGAAGGCGGATGGGTCGCGACGCACGAAGACATAACCGAGCGGCACAAGGCCCAGGAGCAGCTGTCGCACATGGCGCGCCATGACGCCCTGACCGGCCTGGCCAACCGCCATCTTCTGCAGGAGCGAATGGAGAGCGCCATCGCCGGGCTTCAGCGCGGCGACGCGTTTGCGGTTCTCTGCGTCGGGCTCGACCACATCAAGAGCGCCAACGACGCGCTCGGCCACGCGGTCGGCGACGCTTTGCTTCGCGAAGTGGCCACCCGGCTGAAAGCGCGCGTGCGGCAGGGCGACACCGTCGCCAGGATCGGCGGCAGCGAATTCGCGGTTCTGCTGGCTCGAATCGCCGGACCGCAGGAGCCGATCGATCGCGCGGAGCAGCTCTTGGACGTGCTCACGAGGCCTTACGAGATCGAAGGCCATCAGATCAACATCGCCGCGAGCGTGGGCATGGCGCTGGCGCCGCGCGACGAGACCGCCGGGCCGGCGCTGTTGCGCCAAGCCGACATCGCGCTCAGTCGCGCGAAAGTCGAGGGCGGCAAAACCTGGCGCTCGTTCGAGGCTGCAATGGACGCCGAGCTTCAATCACGGCGGGGGCTCGAGATCGACCTGCGCAAAGCGCTGGCGAACCATGAATTCGAGGTTCATTTTCAGCCCATCCTCAGCGCCAAGAGCAAGTCGATCCGAAGCTTCGAAGCGCTTGTGCGTTGGCGTCACCCCCAGCGCGGGCTGATCTCGCCGGCCGCCTTCATTCCCCTCGCGGAGCAAACGGGTCTGATCGCGCCCTTGGGCGAATGGGTGCTCAGGACGGCGTGCCAGGAGGCGATTCATTGGCCCTCCGACGTGCGCGCGTCGGTCAATCTGTCGGCTTGCCAGTTCACGGCCGGCGATCTGACCACGACGGTTCGCAAGGCGCTGGCCGACAGCGGATTGCCGGCCCGACGACTGGAACTCGAGATCACCGAGTCGGTCCTGCTCGACCGCAGCAGCGACAATCTCGCGACGCTGCACGCATTGCGAGATCTCGGGACCAGGATCGCGATGGACGATTTCGGAACCGGCTATTCGTCGCTCAGCTATTTGCGAAGCTTTCCGTTCGACAAGATCAAGATCGATCAGTCGTTCGTCAAGAACATCAAAGAGCGGGACGCGCGCGAGATCGTCAGAGCGATCGCCAACCTCGGTCGGACGCTCGGGATCACAACGACCGCCGAAGGCGTCGAGACCGAGGATCAGCTCGAGGCCATGATCGCCTATCGCTGCTCCGAAGTGCAGGGCTATCTCTTCAGCCGCCCCGTGCCCGTCACGGAAGTGCGCAGACTGCTGGAAATGTTCGACCAGGCGCCTCAGGCAGCCTAGCCTCCAGAGCGCTTGCGCCCCTGCGCCGAAACAAACGCCTGCTCAGAGATTTCGATTGCCCGAAGCCGCCCTTCCCGTCGAACCCGCCCGCGCGCCTGCGCTCGTCTCGCCGGTGCGGATGCGCAGCGCCGTCGTCTCCTTGATCCGCTTGACCGGAATCGTGGTGCGGGTGTTGGCGACGCCGTCGATGCGGGCGAGCGTCTCGGTCAAGAAGCCGTGAAACTCGTCGAGGTCGGCGACCGCGACCTTGAGCAGGTAGTCGTAGCCGCCGGTGACGAAAGCGCATTCGAGCACTTCCGGCCGCGCCAGGATCGCCGCCTCGAAGCGTGACGAAAACGCCTCCGACTGCTTTTCCAGCCGCACTTCGACATAGGCGACAAAGCCGGCGCCGACCGCTTTGCCGTCGACCAGCGCGACGGTGCGGCGGATCACGCCGGCCGCCTGCAAGGCGCGCACCCGCCTGAGGCAGGGCGACGGCGACAGGCCGACGCGCGCCGCCAGCGTCTGGTTGGCGATCGCTCCATCCTCCTGCAGCGCGCGCAGGATCCTGCGGTCGATATCGTCCATCGGCAATCCAATGCTTCTATTGAGGCCAATTGCAATCCCCAATAGCGCAGCTGTGACAAAACGTGCCGCAGATCGCGCGCCAATTTCGGCGAGAACGCATTAGCTTGCGGCAACTAGGCGGATTCCGCCTCCCGAGCCCGACCGATGACCCGACGCGCCTACCAGGTACTGATCGACGTCCTGCGCGACGAGGGGGTCACCCACGTGTTCGGCAATCCCGGCTCGACCGAGATGCCGCTGATGGACGCGCTGGTCGACGCGCCCGATCTCGCCTACGTGCTCGGCCTGCAGGAGGCGACCGCGGTGGCGATGGCCGANNGCGCTCGTCGCCAGCAAGGCGAGTGAGACGCCGCTGGTCGTCACCGCCGGTCAGCAGGACACCCGTCACCTCTCGACCGAGCCTTGGCTGTCGGGCGATCTCGTTGCGCTCGCTTCGCCGGCGATGAAATGGGCGGCCGAGGCAAGGCAAGGCGCCGACGTCGGCAAGCTGCTCCGGCGCGCCTTCGCGATCGCGCGTACGCCGCCGTGCGGGCCGGTCTTCCTGTCGCTGCCGATGGACGTGCTCGACGCGGAGGCCGACGAGCCGGCGCCGCCGCGCTCCGCGGCGGCGCGGCTCGGCCCCTCTCCCGACGTCGCCGCGCTCGCCGAAGCGCTCGCCGGCTATGGTCCCGACGACGTCGTGGTGGTGCTCGGCGACGATCTCGCCGCCACGGCGGCGAACGCTCTGGTCGCCTTCGCCGAGGCCGGCGGCTATGCGGTTTGGGGCACGCAACTCACTTCGCGCGTCGCCTTCCCCTCCGCCCATCCCTGCTGGGCCGGCGTGCTGAAGCCGGACTTCGTCGAGATGCGCGCGCGCCTGGCCGCCGTGAAGGCGCTCGTCCTGGTCGGCGGCCGCGCATTCATCGCCTATCCCTATCGCGAGATCGAACCGGTTCCCGAAGGGGTGAAGATCTTCCATGTCGCCGAAGCGGCGGAGGCGTTCGGACGCGAGCACGCGGCCGACCTCGCGCTGCTCGGCGATATTTCTTCGACGCTTCGCGAGACGGCGGCGGCGCTGAGTTTGCGCATAGACTCGGACGCCGTCGCGAGGCGCGTCGCCGCGCGGGCTGGAGCCAAGACGGCCCACGCGGCGACGACGCGCGCGGAGATCCTCGCCGCAGCGCGGGACGGCCTGACCTCCGACGCCGCGGTGCTCGCCGCCTTCGACGCCCTGCCCGACGACGCGCTGGTCACCAACGATTCGGCTGCGACCTTCGGCGCGGTGCAGGAGCTGATTGCGACCAAGCCCGGCCGGTATTTCTTTTCTCGCGGCGGCGTGCTCGGCTGCAACATGCCTGCCGCCGTCGGAGCTTCGCTGCAACACCCCGGCTGGGTCGTCTCGCTGGTCGGCGACGGCGGCGCGATGTATTCGCCGCAGGCGCTTTGGAGCGCGGCGCGCCTGAGGGCGCGCGTGGTCTTCTTCGTCTTCAACAATCGTCGCTACGGCGTGCTGCAGAATGTGGCGCGCCAACTCGGCTGCGCCAACGCGCTGGCCGGCCGCTTCGTCGGAATGGAGACGACCGATCCGGCGATCGACTTCCTCGCGCTCGCCGCCGCGATGGGCGTGCCCGCCGAACGCGCCGACAGCCGCGAGGCGATCGCCGCCGCCGCAGCGCGCGCCTTCGCGCGGCAAGGGCCGAGCCTGATCGAGATTCCGGTCAAATGACGGGCGCGCCAAAGGCGACGGGCGAACTCCGAGATTGGCCGGTAAGCGGAAGTCGGCGCTTGCGAGCCTGACCGCGGAACGGCGCTTCAGACGCGAGCGCCGCGACGCCAAAGCGGCGTCGCCAGTCGAAAGCTCACCAGGGGACGGTCCGACCGAGGTAATCGAGATACTGCAGGCCGGGCGTTCCGAGCCTCTCGATCAACACGTTCACCAGGTTCGGCACGCTCTCCTCGATGCTCAGGCGCCCGTCCGGCCCCCCCAGTTCGGTGCGAACCCAGCCCGGCGCCATCAGCGCCATCGCGCGGCGCGGCTCGGGTTGCCGCGCCGCGAAGCTCCGCATGAACATGTTCAGCGCCGCTTTGCTGCCGCGATAGACTTCCCGCATCCCCGTCTCGTTGTTGGCGACGCTGCCCTGCCCGGACGACATCGCGCCGATCAAGCCTCCTGCAGGCACGAGGTCCTGCAGCGCTTCGATGACGCGCATGGGGCTCAGCGCATTCGTGACCATCACGCGCACGAACTCCTCCGTGGCCACGTCGCCGATACGCACGTTTTGGTCGTGCGTGGCGATTCCCGCGTTCACGAACAGGATGTCGAGAGTCCGGCCCGACAGGCGACTGTGCAATGCGGCGATCTGGTCGCGCTCGTTGATGTCGAGCGGTTCGATCTCCACCCTGCCTTCGTAATCCTCCGCCAGTTGATGCAACCCGGTTCGCAGCTCGCCCCTGACAGTGCCCACGACGCGCCATCCCTTCTTCAGGAACTCGGCGGCCATCGCGTGGCCGAGGCCGCGGGAAGCCCCGACAATGAGGATGGTGGGAGCGGACCGACTCGAGGAAGCAGGAGACACCGGCGCGACGCCTTTCGCATTGATGGACGACCGACCAACCTAACCAACCCCGCCGCCGGGCGCCAGACGCGCCGGACTCAAACGACGATTGCTTTTGACCCTACGGCGGTCCCTGCGCGCCCCCTCACCTCAAAATCTGCCCGAGAAACGCCTTCGTCCGCTCGTGTTGCGGGTGGGCGAAGAACTCGGTCGGCGCGTTGATCTCGACGATCTCGCCCTGGTCCATGAAGCAGATGCGGTCGGCGACATTGCGCGCGAAGCCCATCTCGTGCGTGACGACGACCATCGTCATGCCTTCCTCGGCGAGTTCGGTCATTGCGTCGAGCACCTCCTTGACCATTTCCGGATCGAGCGCCGAGGTCGGCTCGTCGAACAGCATGATCTTCGGATTCATGCACAAAGCGCGCGCGATGGCGACGCGCTGCTGCTGGCCGCCGGAGAGCTGGCCGGGATATTTCAACGCCTGCTCGGGAATCTTGACCCGGGCGAGGAATTTCATCGCCATCTCTTCCGCCTCGCGCTTGGGCGTCTTGCGCACCCAGATCGGCGCCAGCGTGCAGTTCTCGAGCACGGTGAGGTGGGGAAAGAGGTTGAACGATTGGAACACCATGCCGACCTCGCGGCGCACTTCGTCGATCGCCTTGAGATCGCGGGTGAGCTCGACGCCGTCGACGCGGATGGTTCCGCGCTGATGCTCCTCGAGCCGATTGACGCAGCGGATCAACGTCGACTTGCCCGATCCCGAGGGGCCGCAGACGACAATGCGTTCGCCGCGCCCGACCGCGAGGTTGATCGCCCGCAGCACATGGAACGCGCCGTACCATTTGTGCACGTCGAGGAATTCGATGATCGGGTCGCTCGCCATCGACGTTCCTATTGCCGCTTGCCCGGCGCCAGCCGCCGCTCGATCGCCGCCGAATAGCGCGACATCCCGTAGCAGAAGACGAAGTAGAACAGCGCGGCGAAAGCGTAACCGGTCGTCAGCAGGGTCGGCCCGCTCCACGCCGGGTCTTTGAAGCTGTTGTCGATCGCGGCGAGGAAATCGACCATGCCGACGCTCGCGACAAGGGTCGTGTCCTTGAACAGACCGATGAAATTGTTGACGATGCCCGGGATGACCAGCGCCAGCGCCTGCGGCAGGATGAGGAGGCCGGTCATCCGCCAATAGCCGAGGCCGAGCGCCTGGGCGCCCTCGTACTGGCCACGCGGCAACGCCTGCAGGCCGCCGCGCACCTCTTCGGCGAGATAGGCGGCGGCGAACAGGACCGTGCCGACCAGCGGCGGCAGGAAGCGATCGAGCATCCAGCCCAGCGGCAGGAACAACGGCAGCATGTTCTCCGCCATGAAGAGCACGGCGATGAACGGCACGCCGCGCACGCACTCGATGAAGACGACGCTCGCCGCCTTGACCACCGGCAGGCGCGACCGTCGCCCGAGCGCCAGCAGCACGCCGATCGGCAGCGAGAAGACGATGCCGACCAGCGCCGTCAGCAGCGAGACGAAGACGCCGCCCCAGAGCTGGCTGTCGACCAGCGGCAGGCGCAGGCTGACCGCGCCGTGCAGCAGCACGAAGCCGACGATCGGGTAGACGATGAAGAAGAGAACCGCAGCGAAGCCGCGGCGCGGCGCGCGCGGCCACAACAGCCAGACGATCAGCACGGCGCCGATCGCCTCGACCGAATCGACCCGCCAGCGCTGACCCTGCGGATAGGAGCCGTAGCGGAAATAGTCGAGCTTGTGGGCGATGAAGGCCCAGCAGGCGCCGTCCTGATGGGCGCGGCAGAGCGCGCCGTCGGGCGCGCTCCACACCGCGCGGGTGACCGCCCAGACGAAGAGCTCCGGCAACGCCCAGGCGCACAAGGCGAAGATCGCCAGCGTCGCCGCGCTCGACAGCCGCGACGAGAACAGGTTGGCCCGCGCCCAGCCGACCGGACCGCGGCGCATCAGCGGCGGCGGCAGGGTCGGCCCCGATCGGGCGCGCACATAGGCGACGTCGGCCATCGCTAGCGCTCCTTCAGCGCGTTGCGCGCGTCGAACAGGTTGAGCGCGAACGACACGATGAGCGAGATGGCGAGATAGACGCCCATCGTCACCGCCATGACCTGCATCGCCGCATGAGTCTGGTTGAGCACCGTTCCGGCGAAGACGAGCACCAGATCGGGGTAGCCGACGAACACCGCGAGCGACGAGTTCTTGATGATGTTCAGATATTGCGACGTCAGCGGCGGCGTGATGAGCCGCAGCGCCTGGGGCGTGACGACCAGCCTCAGCGCGAGCCTGCGATGCAGGCCGAGCGCCGCCGCCGCCTCGCTCTGTCCGGCCGGCACCGCGTTGACGCCGGCGCGCACGATCTCGGCGATGAAGCCCGCGGTGTAGATGACCAGGCCGAGCGTCAGCGCGGCGAATTCGGGATGGATCTCCGCGCCGCCGCGCAGGTTGAAACCCACGAGTTGCGCGAATTCGACCCCGATCGGCCGGCCGGCGGCAAAAAAGGCGACGATCGGCGCTCCGACGACCAGCGCCAGCGCCGACCAGACGTCGGAAGACGGACGGCCTGTCTCGACCCGGCGCCGGCGGCCGGCGACCGCCAGCGCAACGACCAGCGCGAGGGCGAAAGCGAGCGCGACGCCGATGATCCAGGCGCCGTCTCCGAACACCGGCCGCGGCAGATAGAGCCCGCGATTGTTGAGGAAAACGACCCCCGCCACGCTCAGCGACTGACGCGGTTGCGGCAGCGTCTTCAGCACCGCGTTGTACCAGAAGACGATCTGCAGCAGCAGCGGCGTGTTGCGCGTCAGCTCGACGTAGACGAGCGCCAGCCGCGACAGCAGCCAGTTGGGCGACAGCCGCGCGAGGCCGACGGCGAAGCCGAGCGGCGTCGCCAGCGCGATCGAGATCACCGCGACGAGCAGCGTGTTGAGCAGTCCGACCCAGAAGGCGCGGCCATAGGTCGAGAGCGCCGAGAACGGGATCAGCGTCTGGTTGATGTCGAAGCCGGCGGTGTCGTTCCAGAAGCCGAAGCCCATCGGCACGCCGCGCGCCTGCATGTTGGCGACCGCGTTGCTCCAAGCGAGCGCGACGAGGCCGATCAGCGCCGCCGCGAGCGCCGTCTGGTAGAGGAACGCGCGCCAGCGCGGGTCGCTGGCGATCGAGGCCCGCTGCGCCCGCGCGTCGGTCATTCCCCCTCCCGCCCCCCGTCCGCCGCGGTCGCGCCGCCGATCGCAAGCAGATCCGATGATGGCAAAGGCCAATGCGGGGCGCAACGCGGCTGCGCCGGCGCCGGCGCCAACCGGATCGGCCCGTCCGCCTCAGCGCGCAGGGCGCGGCGCAAGTCGCGCGTCTTCAACGAGGAGGCGGATCGGCGTCACGCCCCGCCGCAGGAATGCTCGGAGTCCGGCAACGTCCACTGGCCGCGCGTGCGCAGGTTGGTGGTCTTGTAGATCTTGCCGCGATGGTCGCCCTTCGGGCAGCCCTTGGGGACGGAGACCAGACAGACGTCGGCGTCGTCGCCCGGCCGCGAGGCGGCGATCGCCGCGACCTCGTCGTAGGACACCTGGTAGCCGCCGTTGACGAAGTCGATCGCGCTGCCCGAGCCGGCGACCGGCTTGCCGTCGGCGTCCATCAGCCGGGTTTCGATGCGCGAGACTTTCGTCCGCGCGCAGTCGCCGACGCGCTTGGGCATTGGCGCGGCCAGCGCGGACGCGGCGACGGCAAACGCCGCGAGCGAAGCGACGACGCGAATCATCGAGGTCTCCCCAGCCAAGCGACGGCGCCGCGAATGCTTCCATGCGCCGCCGCAGATGTCCATGGTCGTCTCTTTCCGGGCCGGCGCCGGGCGCTTGCCAAGCCGGCGCCGCCTTCCTATAAACCGCCGTCCGCAGCGCCCTCAGCGCTCCGGCGCCCAGGTAGCTCAGTTGGTA
>PLRT01000013.1:0-1348 GCA_003164915.1 Hyphomicrobiales bacterium
TCGTGGTCGGTCAAGCTTCCGATCCTTATCGCGCCCGCGATCTCCTGGTTGAGTTGGCGCCCGACGTCATCACGCTGGACGTCGAGATGCCGCGAATGGATGGCGTGACGTTCCTGAAACGGTTCATGCCGGTGCTGCCGACGCCGACCGTGGTGATTTCGTCGCTGACTCAGGCCGGCAAGCGGATCTGCTTCGAGGCGCTCGAAGCAGGCGCCGTTGACGTGGTGGCCAAGCCCGCTCTCGGTTTGGTCGATGGCCTGCCGCTGATGTTGGACGACATCTGCCGGCGCGTGAAGGCCGCGGCGGACGCCGATGTGTCTCGGTTCGCTCGCCGCGGCTTGGCGTCGTCGCTCGAGCCGGTCCCTTCTTCGTTGGAGGAAACCACCGATCGCGTCATCGCCATCGGCGCCTCAACGGGCGGCGTCGAGGCGTTGGTTCGAATACTGCCAGCCTTTCCCGCCGACGCGCCTGGCGTCGTCATCGTCCAGCACATGCCAATGGGATTCACCGCAACTTTTGCCGAAAGGCTCGATCGCATCTGCCAAATGCAGGCCAAGGAGGCCGAGACGGGCGACCGGGTGATGGCCGGACGCATTCTGATCGCTCCAGGCGGCGCCCAACACATGACCATCGAGCGCTCGGGCGGGGAGTACCGCGTCGCATTGAAGGAAGGCCCGGCGGTCAACTACTCGCGCCCAGCGGTGGACGTTCTCTTTCATTCGGTGGCCGGGGCCGTTGGTCGGAACGCCGCGGCCGCGGTGCTGACCGGCATGGGCAAAGACGGTGCGGCGGGACTGCTGGCGATCCGGCAAGCCGGTGGCCGGACATACGCTCAGGACGAGGCCAGTTCGGTGGTGTTCGGCATGCCGGCCGCCGCCCACCGTCTCGGTGGGGCGGAGGCGGTGATGAGCCTGGAAAAGATCCCGGCGGCGCTCGTGCGAGCCTTGAAGATGTAATGGCTGGAGGAATACATGGCGAAGATCACAGAAGAGACGGCGCAGCAAAAGTCCATCGGAGATATAAACGCCGATCTGAGCTTCAATGAAGAGAACAATATTGCCGATATGTATTTGACCTTCGCGGTCGACGGCGAGGACTATGGGGTCGGCATCGGTTTCGTCACCGAGATTGTCGGCATGCAGAAAGTGATGGAAGTGCCCGACGTGCCGCATTTTATCCGCGGCGTCATCAACCTGCGCGGCAAGGTGATCCCGGTGATGGACGTGCGTCGTCGTTTCGGCCTAGCCGAGACGACTTACACCGAGCGAACTGTCATCATCGTGCTCGATATCAACAACGCTCCCATCGGACTGGTCGTCGACGCCGTCAGCGAAGTCCTGGAAATCCC
>PLRT01000013.1:1367-2855 GCA_003164915.1 Hyphomicrobiales bacterium
CGGCGCTGAAGGGAGCCGCCTAACTCTCATGCGCGCGCTGATCTACAACCAGAAAGGCGGATGTGGAAAAACCACCACCGCCATCAATCTGGGGGCGGCCCTGGCCCGCCTCGGCGACGAGGCGGTCACGCTGGTCGATCTCGACCCGCAGACGCATCTGACGGCGGCGCTGGGGCGCCGGACCGACGGGCAGGCTTGGACCGTCACGCAATGGCTTGCAGGGGCGCCGGGTTCGACGCTGCCGGTTTCAAAGCGCCTCTTTCTGGTCCCCGGCGACTGCGACGCGCAAGAGCCTCGGCCTTTCGCAGATCCGCTGGGCGGCATGGACGGGACCGTGTTGATCGACGCGCCACCGGTATGGAACGCGACCGTGGCCCGACTGATGGCCGAGTGCGACATCATCCTGACGCCGCTTGAGCCCGACTTTCTCGGCATGCAGGGGTTCAACCGGCTGCTTCAGACGATGAAGAAGCACGGCGTTCCTTGGAGCCGACTGCGGATTCTGGTCTGCCGCTATGTCGATCGCCTCTCGATTCATCGCGAAGTGCGCGAGCGGTTGGGACAACTCTTTCGCAGCGGAACCCTGCTGCCGGTTGTCATCCGCAACTCGGTTCGTTTGGCCGAAGCGCCCGGTTTTGGACGCCACATTTTCGATCACGCGCCCGACAGCTCGGGCGCCAGCGACTACGAGGCGGCAGCCCGGCTGCTGCTGGAGGAATGGCGCGCGAGGCTGGGCGTCCAAAGTTCGGCTGTCCGGCGTTCGCGCCCCGAAACGGAGGAGAAGGGTAATGACCGCGAGGAATCGTTCGGGGAGGCCGCCCGGAGGGCGGCTGCCCAATGACCCTTTGGATTGGGTCGAAGAGCCCCCGACGGCCGAGGAAACTGCGGTCGAGGGCATGGAACAAATGAATGACGCGCCGGGGGCTCCGGCTCAGATGAGCAACGAGGGGAATGAATCCATGTCTGAAGCAGTCAAGTCTGAAGCGCTCGGGTCTGGTCACACTGAAAGTTCCAACCAGAAGCTCAAGCAGGAGGTCCTGCGCCTGGTTGAGGCGTCGAAGAATGGACAGTTGAGCGAGCGCGCAAACGTCGCCGCTTTCGGCGGCGACGACGCGACGCTTCTGCGAGGTCTTAACGAGATGCTCGACGCCATCCTGCTGCCGATCGGCGAGGGCAACCGCATCCTCGACCAGATCGCCAAGGGCAAGATCGACGAACTGATCGTCCAGACCTACCAGGGCGATCACGAGAAGATGAAGCAGAACGTCAACGGCATCGCGTCGGTGTTGCAGAAATTCAAAACGGAATTTGAGCAACTGACGGAGTACTCGCGCCTTGGGAAACTCGAAAAACGCGGCAATGTCGGCGCGTTTGCCGGCGCGTACGGCGAGATCATCCGGGGCGCCAACGAAATGCTCGACGCCATCCTGCTGCCGATCGGCGAGGGCAACCGCATCCTCGACCAGATCGCCAAGGGCAAGATCGACG
>PLRT01000013.1:2872-3344 GCA_003164915.1 Hyphomicrobiales bacterium
CAACTCGAAAAGCGCGGCGACGCCAGCGCCTTTGCGGGCGCCTACGGCGAAATCATCAAGGGCGCCAACCATATGCTTGACGCCATCCTGCTGCCGATCGGGGAGGGCAACCGCATCCTCGATCAGATCGCCAAGGGCAAGATCGACGNNAGCAGAACGTCAACGGCATCGCTTCCGTGTTGCAGAAATTCCAGGCGGAATTTGCACAACTGACGGAGTACTCGCGCCAGGGTCAACTCGAGAAACGCGGCAACGCCAGTGCGTTTGCGGGCGCTTACGGGGAGATCATCAAGGGCTCCAACGAGATGCTCGACGCCATCCTTCTTCCGATCGCTGAGGGCAATCGCATCCTTTCGCAGATCGCCGTTGGAAACTTTCATGAGACGGTCGATATCGTCTGCCACGGCGACCACCAGAAGATGAAGGACGCAATCAACGCCGTTCATGGCGCCGTAAACACCTTGATCGCCGA
>PLRT01000203.1 GCA_003164915.1 Hyphomicrobiales bacterium
TGGGCTGGGACGCGTTCGGCATGCCCGCCGAGAACGCGGCGATGCAGAATGCGACCCATCCGGCGAAATGGACCTACGCCAACATCGATTCGATGCGCGCTCAGCTCAAGTCGATGGGCCTCTCGCTCGACTGGGCGCGCGAGGTCGCGACCTGCGATCCGAGCTACTACGGCCACCAGCAGAAGCTGTTCCTCGACTTTCTCGCGGCCGGTCTGGTCGCGCGCAAGAAGTCGAAGGTCAATTGGGACCCGGTCGACCACACCGTGCTCGCCAACGAGCAGGTGATCGACGGCCGCGGCTGGCGCTCGGGCGCGGTCGTCGAGCAGCGTGAGCTGACGCAATGGTTCCTCAAGATCAGCGACTATTCCGAAGCGCTGCTCGCCGCGCTCGACACGCTCGATCGCTGGCCGGACAAGGTCCGGCTGATGCAGCGCAACTGGATCGGCCGCTCCGAAGGTATGCTGGTGCGCTTCGCGATCGACGCCGCCTCGCGCGGCGCGCTGGCCGACGAGCCGGAAGCGCGCGAGCTCGAGATCTATACGACGCGCCCCGACACGCTGTTCGGCGCGAAATTCATGGCGATCGCGCCTGATCACCCGCTGGCCGCCGCCGCGGCGCGTCATGACCCGAAGCTCGCGGCGTTCATCGAGGAGTGCCGCAAGATCGGCACGTCGGTGGCGGCGATCGAGACGGCGGAGAAGAAGGGTTACGACACCGGCCTGCGCGCCGTCCATCCGTTCGACGCCGACTGGAAGGTTCCGGTCTACGTCGCCAATTTTATCCTGATGGATTACGGCACCGGCGCGATCTTCGGCTGCCCGGCCCACGACCAGCGCGACCTCGACTTCGTCAACGTCTACGGTCTCGGCGCGACGCCGGTGGTCTGCCCGCCCGGCGTCGACCCGAACACCTTCGTCGTCGACAAGATCGCCTATGACGGCGACGGCCTGATGATCAACTCCCGCTTCCTCGACGGGATGACGATCGAGGCGGCGAAGGCGGAAGTCGCGCGCCGGCTGGAGGGGGCGACTCTCGGCAATCGGCCTCAGGGCAAGCGCCAGGTCAATTTCAAGCTGCGCGACTGGGGCATTTCGCGCCAGCGCTACTGGGGCTGCCCGATCCCGGTCATCCATTGCGAGGTCGACGGCGTCGTGCCGGTTCCCGAGCAGGACCTGCCGGTCAAGTTGCCCGACGACGTGACTTTCGACGCGCCGGGCAATCCGCTCGACCGCCACCCGACCTGGAAGCGCGTCGCCTGTCCCAAATGCGGCCGGCCGGCGCGGCGCGAAACCGACACGATGGACACGTTCGTCGATTCCTCGTGGTATTTCGTTCGCTTCACCGATCCGTGGAACCGGACCGCGCCGACCACGGAGGCGATGGCGAACCGCTGGCTGCCGGTCGACCAGTACATCGGCGGCATCGAGCACGCGATCCTGCATCTGCTCTATTCGCGCTTCTTCACCCGCGCGATGAAGAAGACCGGCCATCTCGATCTCGAGGAACCCTTCGCCGGCCTGTTCACCCAGGGTATGGTCGTCCACGAGACCTATCGCAACGCCGACGGCCGTTGGCTCGCGCCGAACGAGGTGCGAATCGACGGCGACGCCGACGGCCGCCGCGCCTTCGCGCTTGACGGCGGCAAGCCGATCGAGATCGGCCCGATCGAGAAGATGTCGAAGTCGAAGCGCAACACGGTCGACCCCGACGAGATCATTTCCAGCTACGGCGCCGACACCGCGCGCTGGTTCATGCTGTCCAACTCGCCGCCCGACCGCGACGTGATCTGGACCGAGGCGGGCGTGCAGGGCGCCTTCAAGCAGATCCAGCGCTTATGGCGGCTGGTGTGCGAGATCGAGCGGGTCGTCGGCCCGGCCCGCCCAGCTAGGCCCGCCGCGTTCTCGCCGCCGGCGGCCGCCGTGCGCCGCGCCGCCCATGCCGCGCTGGCCAAGATCGAGGACCAGATCGAACGGCTGGGCTTCAACGTCGGCATCGCGACGATCTACGAACTCGCCAACTCGCTCGACGCGGCGATCGGGGCGATCGCGGCGGACAAGGTCGGCGACGACCTGCGTTATGCTCTCGCCGAGGCGGGCGACATCCTCGTCCAGTCGTTTGCGCCGATGATGCCGCATCTCGCCGAGGAGTGCTGGCAGGTTCTCGGCAACCAGACGATGATTTCGATGAGCCCGTGGCCTGAGGCCGACCGCAGCCTGATCGTCTCCGACCAGATGACGCTGCCGGTCCAGGTCAACGGCCGCAAGCGCGACGAACTGACGATCGACCGCAGCGCTTCCCAGGCCGAGATCGAGGCCGCCGCCCTGGCCCTCGACGCCGTGCGCCGGGCGATGGATAATAGGCCGGCCAAGAAGGTCATCGTCGTCCCGCAGAGGATCGTCAATGTGGTGGTCTGATCGAGCGCGCGGACTCGCCGCGCTGGGACTGGCGCTTTCGCTCGGCGGCTGCTTCCAGCCGATGTTCAGCGAGGCGGCGCACCCGGGCCTCGTCGCGGACTTGCAGGCGATCGAGGTCGCGCCGATCAAGGACCGCATCGGCCATTACCTCGGCGACGATCTGATCAGCAGCCTCAACGGCACCGGCTCGACGCCGACCCCAAAGTATCGGCTGACGGTCACCGTGACGACCAAGGTCCAGACGCCGACTGTCGAGTCGCAAATCAACGCCGCCGACGCGGCGACGGTGCTCGGCGCGGCGAAGTTCACCCTGACCCAGATCGAGCCGGAGAAAATCGTCTTCGAGGGCCAGGCGTCGACCGCCGCCGTCTACGATCGCACGCTGCAGGGCTTCGCCAACCTGCGCGCCGAGCGCGACGCCGAAATCCGTCTCGCCCGCGCGCTCGCCGACGAAATCTCGCTGCGCGTCGCCGCGGCGCTTGGCGACAAGAGCTGACCTCACGTTCGAGCCGATCGAGCGCGGACCGCTGTCGCGTCTTGACGCCGCGACTCGGCTATGCCCCGACGGGCCTGTCGATTCGGCCGCGCCGTCGGAGCCCGCCATGCCGCGTCTTTTCGCCGCCCTGTCGATCCCCGCCGAGGTCGGCGCGGCGCTGGCTGGGGCGCGCGGGGGCGTGTTCGGCGCCCGCTGGATCGAGCCCGGCAATTATCACGTCACCCTGCGCTTCGTCGGCGACGTCGACGCCCACGCCGCGCGCGAAGTCGCCGACGCGCTCGCCGCGGTGCGCCGCCCGCGCGTCGCCGTCGATTTCGAGGGTCTGAGCTGGTTCGGCGGCGACAGGCCGCGCGCGATCGTTGCCCGGATCCGCCCGTCGTCGCCGCTGGTCGAGCTGCAGGGCGAACTCGAGCGCCGGCTGCGTCGGGTCGGCCTGCCGCCGGAGACGCGGAATTTCGCGCCGCACGTCACCTTGGCGCGGCTGCGCGGCGTCGCGGCTGCGGCGGTCGCCGATTATCTCGGCGCGCGCGGCGGATTCGCCGCGCCGTCGTTCGAGGCGGCGCGTTTCGCGCTCTTTTCATCGCGCGATTCGGTCGGCGGCGGCCCCTATCTGGTCGAGGCCGATTACCCGTTGCTTTGATCGCGCATTGCGGCGCGCGGTCGAGCTGGCGTATCTTCGGCGACACGGCGCCGCGAGCGAAGTCGGCGCGGGGAGGGCGGCATGGAACCAACCAGCGGAACGGAAAGCGGAACGACGGGGCCGCGCGCGACGACGCCGCTACCGCATGCGTCCGGCCTGACGGAGCGCCCGGAGCTCGAAGGCGAGGTCGAACGCAATCCGATCTTCGACGCGCTCGTCGGCCCGGACGAGGAAGACGTCGCCGGTCTCGTCGCCTATTCGATCTACAAGCAGAACAAGCGCGCCTGGCTCGACGACTTCGTCAAGACAACCGGTCGCGCCCCGAGCGAGGCCGAGACCCGCTCCTACATCATCGGCGAAAGCACCGAACGGCGCATTGCGATTTATCGGCGTCTCGCCGCCGCGACGCTTGCCGGCGATTCTCCGCCGCGCTTCGGGCGGCGCGCCAAGGCGCAATTGCCGAGGAACGCGGCCGGCGCCTTGTGGGCGCTGGCGATCATCGTCGCGCTCGCCGTGGTCGGCCTGGCGATCCACGCCGGCTATTTCGGCGGCGCGAAATAGTCAGCGCACCAGCGTCAGGCGCCGCGCCGCGCGCGTGAGCCCGGTGTAGAGCCAGCGCGCGCGGTGCTCGCGGAAGGCGCGGCTCTCGTCGAACAGCACGACCGCGTCCCATTGCGAGCCCTGCGCCTTGTGGACGGTCAGGGCGTAGCCGTAGTCGAACTCGTCGGAATCACGACGCAGCGCGTAGGGCAGGTCGGCCTCGGTCCCTTCGAAGAACGGCTTGAGCACCGCGACCTTGACCGCGGCGCGGCCAGGATCGTCTTCCGACCTGACCGTCATGCGCACGAAGTCCTTGCGCAGACCCGAGAGGCTTTCGACCCGCCACAGGCCGCCGTTGATCAGGCCCTTGGCTCGGTCGTTGCGCAGACAGACCAGCTTGTCGCCGGCCACCGGCAGCGGCGCCTCGGTTCCCTGCAACTGGCGGATGCGCTGGTTGTAGAGGCGGCGGGTGCGGTTGACGCCGACCAGGATCTGATCGGCGGCGAGCACTTCGGCGGCGTCGATCTCGTCGCGGCGGATGACGCGGCTATCGCCGTAGCGGCCGTAGGCGATTTCGCCGCCCGAGCGGACGATCTCCGACAGGCGAATGATCGGATCGTCCTTCGCCTGGCGATGGATTTCGGTCAGCATCGCGTCGGGCTCGGCCTCGGTGAAGAAGCCGCCGCCCTTGACCGGCGGCAATTGCGCGGGATCGCCCAGCACCAGGATCGGCTTGCCGAACGACAGGAGATCGCGGCCAAGTTCGGCGTCGACCATCGAGCATTCGTCGATGACGATCAACGCCGCGCGCGAGGCGGGACCGTCGTGGTTGAGGGTGAAGGTCGGCGCGCCGTCCTCGCCTTCGCTGGCGCGATAGATCAGCGCGTGAATGGTCGAAGCGCCGGCGCAGCCCTTCGACCGCATCACCAGCGCCGCCTTGCCGGTGAAGGCGGCGAAGGCGGTTTCGCCCTGCGCGGATTCGGCGAGCCGCTTGGCGAGCGTCGTCTTGCCGACGCCGGCGTAGCCGAACAACCGGAACACCTGCGGTTCGCCGGCGGCGAGCCAGCGGCCGA
>PLRT01000238.1 GCA_003164915.1 Hyphomicrobiales bacterium
AATCGAACCCCAGTTTTCGCCGTGAGAGGGCGGAACACAGTCCGAACTTGTGCACCGAGCCAGACGTAAGATTCACAAACTCGGTCTGACGTGCGAGTCTGGCGTATGGCCCAGACCGTTTGCGTCCTCCCGAGCGCCGTCGACATCGAACGCCTCAAGCGGATAATCGGCGATCGCAACTACCGCCTCAAGCACGTGCAGCGCGCGAAAATCGTATTCCTCTCCGTCGACCGATTGCCGGTGTCGGAAGTGGCGCGCCGCGCCGGCGTTAGTCGCCCGGCGGTATGGCGCTGGCAGCGGCGCTTTGCCGAAGAAGGCGTCGACGGCTTGCTTCGCGACAAAACGCGCAAGCCCGGGACGGCGCCGATCGCCAGAGCCGTCGTCGCGCGGATCGTCGCCTTGACCTGCACTGAACCTCCCGGCGCCGTCACCCATTGGACCGGACGGGCTATGGCGAAGGCCGTCGGGGTTTCGCTGACTTCCGTTCAGCGCATCTGGAGCGCCCATCGCCTTCAGCCCCATCGCCTGCGCACGTTCAAGCGGTCCAACGATCCCGCCTTTGCCGCCAAGGTCGAGGACATCGTTGGCCTCTACATGGATCCACCGGCCCACGCGGTCGTCGTCTCGATCGACGAAAAGAGCCAGATCCAGGCTCTTGACCGCACCCAACCCGGCCTTCCGTTGAAGCCAGGCAAATGCGGGACCATGACGCACGACTACAAGCGCAACGGCACGACCACCCTGTTCGCCGCGCTCGACGTGCTTCACGGCACGGTCGTCGGGCGCTGCATGCCGAACCACCGCCACCAGGAGTTCGTCAAGTTCCTCAATGCCGTCGAGCGCGCCGTTCCTGTCGGAAAGGTGATCCACGCCGTGGTCGACAACTACGCCACGCACAAGCATCCGAAGGTTTTGGAATGGTTGGCCGACAACCCACGTTGGGTGTTCCACTTCACTCCGACTTCCGGATCGTGGCTCAACGCTGTCGAGAATTTCTTCTCGGTCCTGACTCGAAGGGCCATCCGACGCGGTGTTTTCAACAGATCTGCCCACGCAGCCCATCACCGCGCGCGAGCGCTACTCCATGAACGCGCCGAGCTGATATCGCCTGCTGCGTCGACCGACCAATCGGCGCGCGGTCGCGTTCGACCCGCCTTCCTGCCTCTCCTCAACGGCTCTGCGCTCTCCAATAGGGATCAACAATGTCCGAAGACGACTTTGACGACGACGGATTCGCCCGCCCTCCTCGTCCACTCCGGCCGAGACCAAAGCGCGTGAGGATCCATCGGCACAGCCAGCGCACCGTCGTCGAATTCGACGGGCCATACGGGCCGATCCAAATCGATTCGACTTCCACGATCACCGTCGAAATCTCGGAAGACATTCTGCCGCCGCAGCACTTCGACGATGGCTTCGCCCAACCGTCGCGACGACGCTTGCCCAAGGCGAGCAAACGGTGAGCGTCTTTTCCGGTTAGGGCTGCATGCCCTCTATATGCAGCAGGCCTGAAACCTCATTTGGCGTCAGCCACGCGGCCCCTAGCGGCTATTGGGACGCCTGGGCGCCGCCCTCGACAGCCAACGTTCGCTTGGGAATTTCGGCGCGACGATCCGGCTCGGCGGCCGCCGCGCGCCTTCGACGCCGGGTGGGAAATCGAAATCAAGTTTCGAGCCGTCATCCGGCGGCGGCGCGGCTGCCTTCCTGCCGCCGCGCGTCGCCTATTCTGCGAACTGTCCTTTCTCAGCCGTTCCCGGCATGCCCCTGGAACGGCGCCTCCAACGGAGGGTTGGCGACGTTGCCGGTATCGTTTGCGATTGTCGAGGCCGCGACCGCCGCGATGACTTCGAGCAGACGATCCTTGCCAAGCCGGCGGCGAGAAAACGCTTGCGGCCCTGATCGTCGATGCGCCCAAGCTTTTCGATCTGCCTCCTCGCCACAGTCGAGAGCGCGCCGAGCATACTTTCTTTTGGCTGGCGGCCGGCGCCGATCGCGTCGACTTCGACCGGATCCAGCCCCTCCTTCCGTGCAAGCGCGGTATGGAACCCGACAGCCCAGGCGCAAGCGTTCGTCGCCGGGTTGGTGAGCAGCAGGGTCTGGATCTGCGCCTCGGCGAGGCTGTCGCCATGGACCCGGCCGAACAGGCCGACGAGGCCGTTGAACAGCAGTGGCGATGTCGCCATGGCCGACGATGTCGGGAATGATCGCGAACGGCGCGTCCAGGTCGCCGAGCGCGGGTTTCGAGGCGCCTGGCGCGGTGTCGATCCGTGTCGACTGGAAGCTGTTCCATTCGATTTTGCCTTTGGACCGCGTTGAACAAGCTCGACGCGGCTCCCTGCCGGTCACCGCCTCTGCCGACGTGGCGCATAACGGCGGCAACGGCCGGAAAGCGACATTGGCTCGGCGCGTCTGACAATGCCTGTTTAGGCCGGCGTGACGATGCCCAGTCGCCAAAGACGCGACCTCGCGCGCCACGCGTCAGATCGTTGACGACATGCTGAAGCGAGCGCGATGGTCCTGCGGGCTTGTCGATAGCGGGCGCAGGAAGCTGCGCCGCATCGTCTCGTCCGTTCCAAAACCACATTGCCGCGCGACGCGTTTGACGGGGAATTTGCTGTCCGAGAACAGCCGGCGCGCCGCCTCGACCCGTAGCCGGTCCACCGCCCGCGCCCGCGTCAGCCCGGTCGCCTCGCGCTGGCGATGGCCGAAGCTGCGCTCGCTCATTCCCATCTGCGCGGTAAGGACCGAAAGCGAGAGATAGCGGCTGAGATTGGCGTTGATCCAGGCGTGGAGGGCGCCGAGCCGCTCCTCGCCTGATTGCACATACACAGCAGCGCTGAACTGCGCTTGGCCGCCGCAATGGCAAGAAACGGCTGCACACCTACGGCTCGCCCAGCCAACATCGCCAGAACCTCAGCAAGGGCGTCACATCACCCATCCCGTCGTTTCGCGGGTCGAGGCGACGTCCTCAGGTCAAGCCTGGCGGCGAATGCGTCCCGGAAGCGGAGGCTGGGAGATGCTGTAGCGGCGGTAGGCGCCCTTACCGGCGGCCTTGGCTTCGTAGAGGGCCGCGTCGGTCTTTTGGAGCAGGTCGTCGTCGCGGCGAGCGTCCTCAGGCACGCAGACGAAGCCGACGCTGACGCCAACGCTGAGCGAGCCAATCTTGTCAAAGACATAAGGTTCATCAGTGATGACGCGGACAATTCTTCCCGCGAATAGGGCGGCAAGCGGCGGCGACATGTTCGGCGCCAAGATGACAAATTCGTCGCCGCCAAGGCGGGAGACGATGTCGTCGGAGCGGACGACCGATAGAAGACGCACTGCGACCGCGTTCAGCACCTTGTCGCCGGCCGCGTGCCCAAAGTTGTCGTTAATTGTTTTGAATCCGTCGAGATCTAGGTAATACAACGTGAAGCGGTCGTTTGCCGCATTCAGCGCCTCGTCCAGACCGAGGCGATTGATGAGGCCCGTCAGCGGATCATGGCGGGCGCGATGGCTGCTTTCGTGTTCGCTTCTCAGGGCGGCGACCGCGATGGTCTGAAAGCGGCGGATCACCGTAATCGCGCCATATAAAAACAGCGGCGTTTGCAGGACCATGATCAGCATCCAGCGACTGCCCGAGAGGCCGGCGCCGATAACCAAGGGAAGCTCACACAGGATAACGGCCATCAAAGCATAGCGGGGCGCCGGGTAGTTGCGGGCGCAAATCGGGCCAACCATTCCCACCACGTAGGTGATCGCCAGCAGCTGCAACGGCACGATGGCGGAATACGTCGCCATGAAGGCCATGGCGCCCAGCAGCGCGTACCAGCAAGTGGCGGTCAGCAGATACAGATCGGTTGGCGTCGGCCGGCCATTTTCCGCCGCGTTGAGGGCAAGGCGCACCACACGAATGCGAATGATGACGAGGACGAGGTCGATCGCTGCGAAGGCCGCGAAGACAACGCCGGCATGCAACCCCAGCGCGGCAATGTTGAGGATCAGACCGTTGATCACCCCGGCAATGACAGCCTTGGGCGCGGCAAACAGTTCTCCCAGCAGATCGCTTCTGATTTCCCGAGGAACTGCGCGGCCCGGATCGGTCAGCCAACGAAAGACGGGATAAGCCGGTGGCGTGAAGGTGAATCTGGATGCGGCCATGGCGTCAGCTTTCGCCAGGAAGCTACTCGGCCCCGCATAATGAGACGTTAAGGCGATGGGCAGTGGACACCCCGGCTCAGACGTGGTCGGCCGCGGGATCGCCGCCAATGCCTGGCGCTGGAATGCTCGCCCCTTCCCCGGACGGAGACTTCGCCGTTGCGGACGCGCCAAGTCTCGCCAGGCGCAGCCATCCGGGCCGCCCCCAGGAACAAGCGCGTCGATCAACCGTGGAAAATCGTATCGATCGGAACGCGATAGCGCTGAAGGGCGAGATCTAGCCCATCTTATTCATCCGGGGGTCGTTTTTGAGGCTGGCGAGCGTGGCGTAAAGGTCTGATTTGGCGTAGGATTTGGCTGCTTACACCGATCCGTTTCGCCTCTCGCCCCACACCCGCTCGCCATGACTGACTCTAATCTGTTGCCGTTCTCGTTTCCAGCCGTTGGCCGCAAGGCGGTCACCGCCGCTTTCGATGGCGGGCGACTGACCTCGGATGGCGGCGTGATGCTGCTGGCGATGGCGGAGCGTCGGCTGGGGATCGCGGAAAGACTGGCGCATTGCTTTCCCGATC
>PLRT01000152.1 GCA_003164915.1 Hyphomicrobiales bacterium
GCGGAGGCGATCGCGCGCTCGCTGTGGCGGGGCATCAACCTCGTCAACCTGCGCGAGAACATCCTGCCGACGCGGCCGCGCGCAAGCCTGAGGCTGGTCAAGGGCCCAAGCCACCGCATCGAGCAAGTGGCGCTGCGCAAACTGTGAGGCCGACGATGTCGCTTCCGCGTCGCGCGGCCGCCGCCGCGCTGCTCGTCGCCTTCGCTTTCGCCGCCGCTGGACCCGCCGCGGCGGACGGCGCGCCGCCGCCGGCCTGCGGCGGGCGCGATCTCGCCGCCGGCCTCGACCTGACGGCGGCGATGGCTGCGCGCGCCGACGAACTCACCGACGCGCAGGGGCTGCTGTGGCGCGTCGAGCGCGACGGCGTCGCGCCGTCCTATCTGTTCGGCGCCATCCATTCGACCGACGACGGCGCGGCGGCGATCGCGCGTAAAGCCGCTGAGTTCGCGGCCAAGGCGAAGGTCGTCGCCACCGAGCTCGGCGGCCCGTTCGATCCGGTCGATCGCGGCGCGCTCGCCGCCAAGCTGTTCGCCGCGGCGATCGATCGCGACGACGACACCTTCCTGCCCGACCTCGCCGGCCAAGCGGGCGCCCGGGTCGAGGCCTATCTCGGTGCGCACGGCGTTCCGAAGGCGCTCGCCCATCATCTCAAGCTGTGGTTCCTCGCCGCCAGCGTCGAGGCGCCCGCCTGCGAGCAGGCGCGCGAGCAGGCGAACCTGCCCGAGGTCGACGAGATCGTCGCCGAGGCGGGCGCGGGGGCGAACATCCCGGTCGTCGGGCTCGAGACCGCCGACGAGCAGCTCGCGGCGCTCGAAGCCGCGCCGCCGGCGCTCAGCGCGCAGCTCCTCGAGACCTCGACGCGGCTCGCCGGTCTCGACGACGACGCCTATGCCACGATGGTGCGGCTCTATCGCGATGGCCGGCCGGCCGAGATGATCGCCGTGGTCGACGCGTTGCCGATGCTGACCGCCGAAGAACGCGCCGCCGAGCGACGGTTCGACGATATGCTGCTGGTCGGCCGCAACCAGACGATGGCCGAGCGCGCGGCGCCGCTCGTCGCCGAGGGCGGCGCCTTCATCGCCGTCGGCGCCCTGCACCTGCCGGGCAAGAGCGGCCTGATCGCGCGCTTCCGCGCCATGGGCTATCGCGTCGTCAACGTGTGGTGAATTGTAGACGCGGCCGCTGGCCGCGTCGGGCGTGATCGTCGATCGCGCCGGCGTGGGGGCGGACATCTTCGGATTCACCTTCAGGAGCTGGGACGTGCCTGCATTCGCCATCAAGCCGTTGACTGCTTCGCCGCAGACGCTCGACGCGCTCGCCGGCCTGCTGGTCGAGACGGTCGCGGCGGGCGGCTCGGTGCATTTCATGCATCCGCTGTCGCATGCCGAAGCGCGCGGCTTCTGGGAAAAGGCGTTGGCGGCGGCGGCGCGCGGCGAGCGCGTCGTGTTCGGCGCCTACGACGGCGCGACGCTGATCTCGACCGTGTCGCTGCTGCTCGACACGCCGCCCAACCAGCCGCATCGCGCCGAGATCGGCAAGATGATGACCCATCCGCAGCATCGCGGCCGGGGCGCGGCCAAGGCGCTGCTCGCCGAAGCCGAGCGCCTCGCCGCCGAGCGCGGCCGCACGCTCATCAACCTCGACACCGCCGCCGACGAGGGGGGCGCGCCGCTCTACGAGAAGATGGGCTACGTCTTCGCCGGCTCGATCCCCGACTTCGCCTTCAGACCCCACGGCGGCCTGACGGCGACGAAGATCTATTGGAAGCGATTGGGGCGTGACACCCGCCGCTGCGATGTAGACGCGCCCGTTGGGCGCGTCCGGACGCGGCCAACGGCCGCGTCTACACGACCACAAGGGGGGGAAGGAAATCACTCCCCGTAGGGCGTCCAGATGGTCTTCACCTGGGTCGCGCGGCGGAGGTATTCGCGGCCCTGCTCGCCGGTCCAGTCGCGCGGCGGCAGGCGGGTCCAGGTCGCCTTGAGGTTGGCGGCCGAGGCCGCCTCGACCGCCTTGGAGAGTTCGCGCGGGCCGACGACGCACCAGACCGCGTCGACGCCGTCGTGCTCGGCCAGCGTCGTAGCCAGCGTCGCCGCCTCGCCGGTGACGATGTTGACGACGCCGGCGGGCACGTCGGACGTGTCGAGCAGCGAATAGAAGTCGGTCGCGCTCAAGGGATGCGAGGGCGACGGAACGGCGACCACGGCATTGCCCATCGCGATCGCCGGCAACACCAGCGAGACGAAGCCGATCAGCGGCGCCTCGTCGGGGCAGACGATTCCCATCACGCCCCACGGCTCGTTCATCGCCAGGGTGACGAAGCGCGTCCGGGTCGCGTGCACGGCGCCGTCGAACTTGTCGGCGAAGCCGGCGTAATAGAACGCGCGCCTGACCGCGGTCTCGACTTCGGCGCGCGCCTCGCGCGCATGGGCGCCGGTCTGGGCGCTGAGCCGTTCGGAGAATTCATCGGCGCGCGATTCGAGATTCTCGGCGAGGTAATAGAGCACCTGGGCGCGGTTGTGCGCCGTCGCCGCGCCCCAGCCCGACGCCTTCGCCGCCGCCTCGACCGCGTTGCGGACGTCCTTGCGATTGCCGAGCCCGGCGAGGCCGACGACCTTGCCGTCGGGGTCGAGCACGGAATAGGCATAGCCCGAGTCGGGCCGCGCCTGCTTGCCGCCGACATAGAGCTTGGCGGTGCGGTCGATCGCGTCGCCGTCGGGCGCCGGCGCGCGGCCGGGCAGGGCGCTGAGCGCGGCCCTGACCGCCTTGGCGGGCTTCGACGGCGCCGCCGGCGCGACGAGGTATTCGGCCACGCCCTCGCGCCCGCCCTCGCGGCCGAAGCCGCTCTCGCGATAGCCGCCGAAGCTGGAGGCGGCGTCGAACAGATTGGTCGAATTGATCCACACCACGCCGGCCTTGATCTTGGCGGCGACTTCGAAGGCGCGGTTGACGTTTTCGGTCCAAACTGACGCGGCGAGGCCGTAGCGGGTGTTGTTGGCGAGCGCGATCGCTTCGTCCGGGGTGCGGAAGGTCATCGCCGCCAGCACCGGCCCGAAGATCTCCTCGCGCGCCAGGATCGACGCCGGCTCGACGTCGGTCACCAGCGTCGGCGGATAGAAGCAGCCGCGCTCGGGCAGCGGCCCCGGCGCGCGCCACACCGTCGCGCCCTCGCGCTCGCCCGCCTCCACCAGCCGCTTGATGCGCTCGAGCTGGACCGGCGCGACGATCGCGCCGACGTCGATCGACTTGTCGAGCGGGTCGCCGATCCTCAGCTTCTCCATCCGCGCGCGCAGCTTGGCGTACATCCGCTCGGCGATCGATTCGGCGACCAGCAGGCGCGAGCCGGCGCAGCACACCTGGCCCTGGTTGAACCAGATCGCGTCGACCACGCCCTCGACCGCGCTGTCGAGATCGGAGTCCTCGAAGACGACGAACGGCGACTTGCCGCCGAGCTCGAGCGACAGCTTCTTGTCGGTCCCGGCGGTCGCCTGGCGGATCAGCCGGCCGACCTCGGTCGAGCCGGTGAAGGCGATCTTGTCGACGTCGTCGTGGGCGACGATCGCCGCCCCGGTCGCGCCGTCGCCGGTGACAATGTTGACGACGCCGGGCGGCAGGCCGACCTCGACGCAGATCTCGGCGAAGGCAAGCGCGGTCAGCGGCGTCAATTCGGCGGGCTTCAGCACCACCGTATTCCCCGCCGCCAGCGCCGGCGCGATCTTCCACGCCAGCATCAGCAGCGGGAAGTTCCACGGGATGATCTGGCCGCAGACGCCGACCGGCTTGAAGGCCGGAAACTCGTCGGCGATCAGCGAGGCCCAGCCGGCGTGGTGATAGAAATGGCGCGCCGCCAGTGGCGCGTCGACGTCGCGCGACTCGCGGATCGGCTTGCCGTTGTCGAGGCTTTCCAGCACGGCGAGCAGCCGCTCGCGCTTCTGGATGTGGCGCGCGAGCGCGTAGAGATGGCGCGCGCGCGCGTCGCCCGACAGCGCCGACCACGGTTTGAGCGCCTTGCGCGCCGCCGCGACTGCCGCGGCGACGTCGGCCTCCGTCCCCTGGCTGACGCGGGCGATGCGCTCGCCGCGCGCCGGATTGAAGACGTCGAAGAGCTGCGCCGGCGGGGTGAAAGCGCCGGCGATGAAATGGCCGAAGCCGCCGCCGTGCGCGGCGAGCCAGGCGCGCGCGTGCTCGTCGCTCTCAGGCGCGACGCCGTAGTCCATGGTGCGCAGGATGTCTCTCACCGCCGTCATCGTGCGCTCCTCAACGCCCGCGAGTCCCGACCGCCGTCATGGCCGTCCCCGGACTTGATCCGGGGATTGGCCCCGTCGGCGGCAACTTCGCCCGGCAGGCGGCCACTCGCCTTGTCATCCCCGCGAAAGCGGGGATCCAGTCTTCCCGCCGCCTGCGCTCTCGACGGGCGCTGGACCCCCGCTTTCGCGGGGGTGACATTGAAGGATCGCGTTAAGTTCGCGCCCACCGGGCTTGACGGGTTGGAAGTGAAACGCCTCATCGCGCTTCCTCACGCCATCGCGTGGCGGTATGTCGCGGAATAGCGTCCGGTCGCGTAATGGCTGAGCTGGCGCTCGATGTCGGCGATGAGCGAACTCGCGCCGATGCGGAAGAGGTCGTTCTTCATCCACGGCAGGCCGAGCTCCTCCTTCATCAGGATCAGCCAGGTCAGCGCGTCCTTGGCGGTGCGCAGGCCGCCGGCCGGCTTGAAGCCGATCTCGAAGCCGGTCAGGTCGCGGTAGTCGCGCAGCGCGCGCAGCATCACCAGGCTCACCGGCAGCGTCGCGTTGACGTCCTCCTTGCCGGTCGAGGTCTTGATGAAGTCGGCGCCCGCCTGCATCGCCACCATGCTCGCGGAATAGACGTTGCGCAGGGTCTTGAGGTCGCCGGTGGCGAGGATGGTCTTGAGATGCGCCCCGCCGCAGGCCTCGCGCATCGCCTGCACCTCGTCGTAGAGCGCGTTCCAATCGCGGTTGAGCACATGGGCGCGGGTGATGACGATGTCGATCTCGTCGGCGCCCTGGCCGACGGCATATTCGATTTCGGCGAGACGCGCCTTCAGCGGCGTCAGGCCGGCGGGAAAGGCGGCGGCGACCGATGCGACCGGAATGCCCGAGCCTTCGAGCGCCCTGACCGCCGTCGCGACCATCGTCGGATAGACGCAGACCGCGCCGACCGTCGGCGGATCATCGGCGAGACCGAGCGCGGCGACGAGTTCGTCGTCGAGTGGCCGGCGCGCCTTGGCGCACAGCCGCCGCACGCGGCCCGGCGTGTCGTCGCCGGAAAGCGTCGTCAAGTCGAGGCAGGTGATCGCGCGGATGAGCCACGCCGCCTGGTGGTCCTTCTTGACCGAGCGGCGNNGGCGCGATCTGGCTCGCCTCGTTCACTTTCCCCTCCCGCCCGCGCCGCCATCGGCCGCGCGCTTGGTAACATCCCCTCCCGGGGCCATCAAACCGGTCACGCCGGCGCCGGAGCGAACAGCTCGCGGCCGAGCGTGATCTCGCGCTCGAATTCGACCGGNNCCCGGCAGGCCGATGCGCGCCGTCCGATTGGCGAGGCCGAGGCGCGAAGCGGCGACCAGCGTCGCGCAGGCGGCCGAGCCGCAGCCGAGCGTGATCCCCACGCCGCGCTCCCACACCCGGAGCCGGATCGCGTCCGGCGCGACGACCTGGGCGAAAGAGATGTTGGCCTTTTCGGGAAACATCGGATGAGTCTCGAAGCGCGGGCCGACGACCGCGAGCGGGACCGCCGCAACGTCCGCGACCCAGAAGACCGCGTGCGGGTTGCCCATGTTGACGACGCTCGCTTCGCCGTAGTCGGGCAGGCCGGGCAGCGCCAGCGCGACGCGGCGCTCGTCGTCGACCGGCTTGGCCAGCGGAATCTCGCTCCAGGCGAAGCGGGGGGCGCCCATGTCGACGCGATAGCGCCATTCGTCGAGCCGCTCGCAGGCGATCACGCCGGCGCGCGTCTCGACCGCGAAGGCGCGGGCGCCGGAAGCGCGCGCGAGCCGGTCGGCGACGCAGCGCGTGCCGTTGCCGCAGGCCTCCGCCTCGCCGCCGTCGTTGTTGTAGATGCGGACGAACGCCTCCGTGCCTGGCGTTCTCGGGTCGGAGAGGACCATGAGCTGGTCGTAGTCGAGCCCCGGCGCGCGATGGATCGCGCGCGCTTCGGCCGGCGTCGGCAGAATCGCCGTCCCGCGCAGGTCGAGCGTCAGGATCTTGTTGCCGACGCCGTTCATCCGCGTCACGCGGCGTCCGGCGAGCGGGCTCGGGGCGAGAGAATCCGTCAGATCGGTTCGCGCCGCCGTCGGCGCGCCTCCCGGTCGATCGCGCGCGCCCCCAGTCGCGCTAGGGCGCTGCGCAGTTCGTCGTCGGCGATCGGCGCGGCGAGCGCGGCGGCCTGTCGCCGCGCGTCCTCGCTCGGGGCGGGCGCGACGCGGCGCGGCCGGCGGGTCGGCGCGAGCGGCCCCTGGCGGAAGGCGATGCGGCCGACGCAGCGCCAGCCGAGATGGGCGTTGACGCGCTGGACGATGATCGGCGCGGCGTGCTGCGCCTCCAGCACGAAGGCCGGGTCGACGCGCAGCACCAGCGTCGCCGGCGCGACCGCGTTGGGATCCTGGCGCGCGCCGCGCGGCGGCCATTGGATTTGCGTCGGCTGGGCGTAGCGCGCGACGTCGGCGCCGACGATGTCGGGCCAGTCGGCGATCAGGCTCATCTGGCCGAGGCCGCGCGCCGCCAGCGTCGGGGCGACGATCCCGGCAAGCAGCGCGCCGACCTGCGCCGGCTGCGTGCGCTTCCGCTCGGGCGGTTTGAGGATTGCGCCGCCGCCGCTAGTCTTCCGGGCCATGGACGCCACTCTAGCCCCTCGCCGCTCCGCTTTGAAGCCGCCGCTCGCCCACCGCCTGCTCGCCTGGTGGGACGTCCATCGCCGCGACCTGCCGTGGCGCGCCGCGGCGGGGGTCGCGCCCGAGCCCTACCGCGTCTGGCTGTCGGAAGTGCTGCTGCAGCAGACCACCGCCGCCGCCGTCGCGCCCTATTACGCGCGGTTTCTCGCCCGCTGGCCGCGGGTCGAGGCGCTCGCCGCCGCCTCGCTCGATGAGGTGATCGAGGCCTTCGCCGGGCTCGGCTATTACGCGCGGGCGCGCAATCTCCACGCCTGCGCGCAGGAGATCGCGCGGCGCGGCGGGCGCTTCCCTGAAACCGAAGCGGGCCTGCGCGCGCTGCCCGGCGTCGGCGCCTATACCGCGGGCGCGGTGGCGGCGATCGCCTTCGGCGAGAAGGCTGCGGCGGTCGACGGCAATGTCGCGCGCATCATGGCGCGGCTCGCCGCGCTGCCGACGCCGTGGCCGCAGGCGCGCGCAGCGATCGCCGCGGCGACGGCGGCGCTCGTCCCCGCCGACCGTCCCGGCGATTTCGCCCAGGCCTTGATGGACCTCGGCGCGACGGTCTGCCGGCCGCGCAATCCCGATTGCGCCGCCTGCCCGCTTAGCCCCGATTGCGCTGCGACGCGGACGGGCGAGCCCGAGGCCTATCCGCGCCGCGCCGCCGCCCGGGCGCGACCGATCCGCTTCGGCGCCGCCTATTTCGCGCTCCGGCGCGACGGCGCCTTCCTCGCGCGCCGCCGCCCGCCCAAGGGCCTTCTCGGCGCGACGCTCGAGCTGCCTGGGCCGCCGTGGCGCACGGACGAGGAGGGCGGGGCGAGCGCCGCTCCGCCGTTCACGGCGCGCTGGCGGCGCCTGCCGGGCGAAGTCGAGCAGGTCTTCACCCATTTCGCGCTGCGGCTGACGGTCTATGCCGCCACGATCGCGGCCGTGCCGCGCGACGCCGGCGACGTCTTCTGGGTCGCGGCGGCCGACGCGGCGGGCGCCGGCTTTTCCAGCGTCATGCTGAAGGCGATCGCTCATGCGCGGGACGGGCTGTAGACGCGCTCGTCGAGCGCGTCCGGCGCGCAAGCGCCCTTTGTCGACCGAGAAGGGCGCGGCCAACGGCCGCGTCTAAAGGCTCGGCGCCAGCGCCTCAGTACGCCTTCTCGTGGCCGAACAGGCTGAAGGCGGTGGCCAGCACGATCTTCACGTCGAGCCACAACGACCAGTGGTCGACGTAATAGAGATCGTGATCGATCCGCGCCTGGATGTCCTCCTCGCTGCGGATCTCGCCGCGCCGGCCGTTGACCTGCGCCCAGCCGGTGATGCCGGGCTTGACGTTGTGGCGGCGCGCATAGCGGGCGATGCGCTCGACATAGAGCTGGTCGTGCGCCATCGCCTGCGGCCGCGGCCCGACGATCGACATCTCGCCGGCGATCACGTTGAGGAGTTGCGGCAGCTCGTCGATCGAGGTGCGGCGGAGAAAGGCGCCGACGCGGGTGACGCGCGGATCGTTGCGCGTCGCCGCCCTGACTGCGGCGCCGTCCTCGAGCGCGCGCATGGTGCGGAACTTGAAGATGCGGAACGGCTCCTGGTTGAAGCCGTAGCGCGTCTGGCGGAACAGGACCGGCCCCGGACTTTCGAGCTGGATCGCCAGCGCGACGACGATGAGGAAGGGCGCGAGCAGGACGAGGGCGAGCGAGGCGACGGCGAGGTCGAAGGCGCGCTTCTCGGCGCGCTGCAGTCGGGTCAGCGGCGGCCGCGTCAGCCCAAGCCCGGCGCTCGCGCCGAAGGCGACGATGCGCGCGTCCTTGAAGCGGTCGAGCAGCGTCTCGCCGCCGAGGTGGATTTCGGTCGGCGTGCGCAGGAAGGCGTCGACGCAGGCCTCGATCACGTCAGGTCGCGTCCATGGCGCGACGATATAGACGTCGTCGGGCCTCAGCATCCGCACCGTCGCGGCGGCGAGCGCGAGGTCGTCGCCGAGGCTCGCAGGGTTGTCCCGCAGCGCGATCGTCGCGGCGATCGTCATCCGGTCGGCGCGCGGATCGAGGCGCGGCGCATTGTGGGCGATCGCGTCTTCGAGGCCGACGACCACGACGCGGCGCGGCGCGAGAAAGCCGGCGCGCTCGGCGCGCTCGACCAGCGCGACCAGCAGCCGGCGCGCGCCGAACAGCGCGAGGAAGCCGGCGACATAGAACGCCCCGACCGCGCCGCGCGAGTAGATCGCGCTGGTGCGGGTGGCGAAGCCGAGCGCCAGCGCGCAGAGAAAGGCGAAGTTCCATGCCGTCAGCGCGCGCGAGAACTGGCCGCCGCGGACGGCGTAGCCGTCTCGCCCGTACTGGCCGCGCTGCGCCGCGACGACGACGACGATCGCCGCGACGACGAGGCCGACAGTCGTCGCCGCCTCGACCTCCGGCATGCCGCCGAAGGTGACGACGCGGTAGAGCGTCGCCGAGGCGGCCGCGGCGGTGAAGATCGCCAGCGCGTCGGCGAGCGCGGCGAGATAGGGAAAGGCGGCGACGGCTGAGCGGGCGAGGCGGCGCGCGCGGTCGCCCGCGCTCCGGCGCGCGACCCGCCGCGCCGGGGTGCGAGTCGATTCGCGGTGCGGATCGCCGAATCGGGCGCGCGCCTGTGCCATTGCGGGACGGAATCGCTCCAATGCGCGGCGCCGGGGCCGCCATGCAATGGGGCGGCAAGCGCCGTGCCGCCCGCTTTCGGCCGACACCGTTTTGCAATCTTCGTCCTCTACCAGTGAGCGATCGCCCAGGCGGCGGGGCTTGCAGCCTGCCGCGGGGGGTGGTTAAAGCAACTCCCGACGGCGTCTTTCGGGGCCCGCCGGGGCGAAGCGCCGTCGCATCCCGCCGGAGTTCCGCGAATCGTTTCGTTCCGCCGCGTCGGGCGCTCCCGTCGCGGCGCCGTCAGGCCTGTCGCCATGACTCGGGTCCTCTCGCCCAAGCGTTTCGAAACCGACTTGCTCGGCAAGTTCGGCCACGTCTCGACCTGGGTGTTCGACCTCGACAACACGCTATATCCCGCCGATTGCGGGCTGTGGCCGCAGATCAACCAGCGGGTCACGCTCTATCTCGCGGCGCTGACCGGCCTCGACGCGATCTCGGCGCGCGCGCTGCAGCGCTACTACTACCACCGCCACGGCACGACGCTGCGCGGGCTGGTCGAGGAGGCGGCAATCGATCCCGAGCCCTTCCTTGCGTTCGTTCACGACATCGACCGCTCCGGCCTCGTGCGCGACGCACGGCTCGCGCGCGCGGTCGAGCGCCTGCCCGGCCGGCGGCTGATCTTCACCAACGGCTCGCGCGATCACGCCCTGCGCACGGTCGAACGTCTCGGCCTCGACGGCCTGTTCGAGGACGCGTTCGACATCGTCGCCGCGGGGCTCGCGCCAAAGCCCTCGGAGCGCGCCTACGAGGCGTTCTTCGATCGCTACGGCGTCGATCCCGCAGGGGCGGCGATGTTCGAGGACATCGCCAAGAACCTGGTGACCCCGAAGGCGCGCGGCATGACGACGATCCTGGTCGCGCCGCGCGCCGGGCAGCGCGACGAGCGCGACGCCGCCGACGGCGAGGGTCGCGACGCGGCGCACGTCGATTTCGTCACCGACGACCTCGCCGGCTTTCTCGAACGGGTCAACGACCGGCTGGCGGCGCCGCGCGCTCTGGCGGCGGAATAGACCGCCTCGGTCGGCGGGCCTCGCGCCGCCGCGGCCTGCGCGGGCCGGCGAGCCTGCGGCGCGCGACGGCTCCTGCCGTCCCGCCGGTCTGGGGCGCCGGGACAATCGCTTCCGATTCGCAAGATCCGATTCACAAGAGACGAGAACACGATCTGCGTCGGCTTGGCGGATCGGCCGGGCCATGCGAAGCAGGAGGCGGCGCGGCGGCGGGCGCGCGGCTGGGGCTTTCGGGCCCGGAACTTGCACACGCCGAAAAGCGGATCGCGGGACGAACGGAAGAGGCGTGCGGGGAAATGTTGGATCGAATGGCGGCCGACCACGACCTGACCCTGTCGCTGCGCGGCGTCACCAAGCAATATCCCGGCTGCCTTGCCAATGACCGCGTCGATCTGACGGTCGGCGGCGCAGAGATCCATGCCCTGCTCGGCGAGAACGGCGCCGGCAAGAGCACTTTGGTCAAGATCATCTACGGCGTCGTCCGCCCCGACGCGGGCGACATCGTGTGGCGCGGCGAGAAGGTGACGGTCGAGAACCCGGCGCACGCCCGCCGCCTCGGCATCGGCATGGTTTTCCAGCATTTCTCGCTGTTCGAATCGCTGACCGTCGCCGAGAACATCGCGCTGGCGATCAACGACCGCGCCGAGCGCGTCAACCTGCGCGAGCGCATCGTCGAGACCTCGCGCGAATACGGACTGCCGCTCAACCCCGACCGCACGGTGCACGATCTTTCGGTCGGCGAGCGCCAGCGTATCGAGATCGTGCGCTGCCTGTTGCAGAAACCCAAGCTCTTGATCATGGACGAGCCGACCTCGGTGCTGACGCCGCAGGAGGCCGAGACCTTGTTCACGACCTTGCGCCGTCTCGCCAAGGAAGGCTGCTCGATCCTCTACATCAGCCACAAACTGGAGGAGATCCGCGCGCTGTGCGAGGCGGCGACGATCATGCGCCTCGGGCGCGTCGTCGCGCACTGCGATCCGCGTCAGAAGTCGGCCAAGGAGCTCGCCGAGCTGATGATCGCCGCCGAGCTCGAGCCGCAGCAGCGCAGCCGCCGCGTCGTCGACGACGCCGCGCCGCCGCGCCTGGCGGTCGACAGGCTGACCGTCGCCTCGCCCAATCCGTTCGGCGCCGACCTGAAGGAGGTCGCCTTCACGGTCGCGCCGGGCGAGATCCTCGGCATCGCCGGCATCGCCGGCAACGGCCAGAACGAGCTGATGGACGCGCTGTCGGGCGAGATTCCCGCCGGCAAACCCGAGACGATCCGCCTCGACGGCGTCGCGGTCGGCCATATGGGTCCGCGCGAACGCCGCGCCATCGGCGGCTGCTTCGTCCCCGAGGAGCGCAACGGCCATGGCGCGGTCGGGCCGATGACGCTTTCCGACAACGCCTTCCTCACCGCGGTGGCGCGCAAGCCCTTGTCGAGCTTCGGCTTCGTTCGGCGCGCGCGCGTCCTCGAATTCGCCCGCGAGGTCATCAAGGGCTTCGACGTGCGCACCACCGGCCCCAGGGCGCAGGCTCGCTCGCTGTCGGGCGGCAATCTGCAGAAGTTCCTGGTCGGCCGCGAGATCATGCAGGCCCCCTCGACGCTCGTGATCAACCAACCGACCTGGGGCGTCGACGCCGGCGCGGCGGCGGCGATCCACCGCGCGCTCGCCGAGATGGCCGTGAACGGAGCGGCGGTGGTGATCATCTCACAGGACCTCGATGAAATTTTTCTCGTCTGCGACCGCATCGCCGTGATCGCCGGCGGGCGGCTGTCGCCGCCGATTCCAGTCGCGGAAGCGACGATCGAACAGATCGGCCTGGTGATGGGCGGCTCCGAGCATGCCGGCGAGGCCGCCCATGCGTGAGGGCATCCGGCTCGTTCCGCGCGGCAACCCGTCGCGGTTGTGGACCTACGCCTCGCCGGTGCTGGCGGTCGTCCTCACCATCGTCGTTTCCGGCGTGATGTTCCTGGCGATGGGCAAGCCGCCGGCGACGGCGGTCTACACCTTCCTCGTCGCGCCGCTGGTGCAGACCGGCGGCCTGTCGGCGCTCGCGGTCAAGGCCGCGCCCCTGATCATGATGGGGGCGGGGCTGGCGCTCTGCTATCGCGCCTCGGTGTGGAACATCGGCTGCGAGGGCCAGTTCACCGTCGGCGCGATCTTCGCCGGCGGCCTCGCGCTGGGGCTGCCCGATCTGCCGGCGCCGATCCTCTATCCGGCGGTCATGGTCGCCGGCGTCGTGGGCGGCGCGGCGACGGCGGCGCTGACCGCGTGGCTGCGCACCTCGCTCAACGTCAACGAAATCCTTTCCAGCCTGATGGCGACCTACGTCGCTCAATATCTGCTGATCTGGCTGGTCACCGGACCGTGGAAAGACCCGCGGGGCTTCGGTTTCCCGCAGACGGCGATGTTTTCCGACGGGGCGACGACGCCGACCCTGATTCCCGGGACCGGCGTCCATCTCGGATGCCTGGTGGCGCCGCTGGCGGCGATCGCGGTCTGGGCGCTGATGTCGCGCTCGACGCTCGGCTTCCAGTTGCGCGTCGTCGGCGAGGCGCCGCGCGCCGCGCGCTTCGCCGGATTCAGCGAGCGGCGGCTGATCTGGGTGGCGATGCTGGTCAGCGGCGGTCTCGCCGGCCTCGCCGGCATGTTCGAGGTGACCGGACCGATCGGGCAGCTCACCACCGAAATTTCGCCGGGCTACGGCTTCACCGCGGTCATCGTCGCCTTCCTCGGCCGGCTGCACCCGATCGGCGCGATCTTCGCCGGCCTGCTGCTGGCGCTCTCCTATCTCGGCGGCGACGCGGCGCAGATCGACCTCGGCCTGCCCAACGCGGTCACCGGCATCTTCCAGGGCGTGCTGCTGTTCCTGCTGCTCGCCTGCGACATCCTGATCAATTTTCGCGTCCGGCTGCCGGCGCGGCGCAGCGAGACGGCGGAGGCGGCCTGATGATCTTCTTCCTCACCAGCTTCGTCGTCAGCGTCATGGCCTCCGCGACGCCGCTGTTGCTGGCGGCGACCGGCGAACTGGTCGCCGAGCGCTCCGGCGTACTCAATCTCGGCGTCGAGGGCATGATGCTGGCCGGCGCGGTGACCGGCTTCGTCGCCGGCCTCATGACCGGCAGCGCGACGGTCGGCCTCGTCGCGGCGACGCTCGGCGGCGGGGCGCTGGCGGCGATCTTCGCCGTGCTGACGCTGACCCTGCTCGCCAACCAGACCGCCGCCGGCCTGGCGCTGACGATCTTCGGCCGCGGCTTCTCCTCGCTGTTCGGCGCCGCCTATGTCGGCCTCAAGGGTCCGGTGCTGCCGAAGCTGTCGATCCCCGGCCTGTCGCAGCTTCCCTTCTTCGGCCCGACCCTGTTCGGCCAGGACGCCCTGGTCTACGGCTCGTTCGTCATCCTCGCCGCGGTCGCCTGGTTCCTCAACCGCACCCACGGCGGGCTGGTGCTGCGCGCGGTCGGCGATTCGCACGACGCGGCGCATGCGATCGGCTACGGCGTCATCCGCATCCGCTTCGCCGCGACGCTGTTCGGCGGCGCGATGGCGGGGCTTGCCGGCGGCTACATGTCGCTCGCCTACAGCCCGCTGTGGGCGGAGAACATGACCGCCGGCCGCGGCTGGATCGCGCTGGCGCTGGTGGTGTTCGCGACCTGGCGGGCCGCCTGGCTGCTCGGCGGCGCCTATNNGCTCGATCATGTACCTGTCGCTCTATGTCCAGGGCGTCGGCGTGCCGATCCCGTCGGCGCTGATCTCCGCGCTCCCCTATGTCGTGACCGTGGTCGTGCTGGCGATCATCTCGCGCGATCGCCGCCGCATCCGCCTCAACCAGCCGGCCTGCCTCGGCCGGTCGTTCGCCGCCGGCGCCTGAGTCTCGCCTGCAGGCGCCGATATTTTTCGCTTGGCGCCCATGGATTGGGCGCCGAGGGATCGGCTATGCTGATCTTCCATGGCCTGCGGCTTGCTTGACGGTTAAGCAAGGCGGGCGGTGGTTGGCGAGCGTTCAACGCCGGGGTCAGAACACGGGTCAAGTAGGAGCAAGGCATGGATCGTCGGACATTCAACAAACTGCTGGGCGGCGGGCTGGTCGCCACCGCCGCCGCGCCGCTGGCGCCGCGCGGGCTCGCCGCCGCCGAGCCGCTCAAGGCCGGATTCGTCTATCTCGGTCCGGTCGGCGACTTCGGCTGGACCTACCAGCACGACGTCGCGCGCAAGGAAGCGGAGGAGCATTTCGCCGGCGCCGTGAAGACCGTCTACGTCGAGAACGTGCCCGAGGGGCCGGATTCCGAGCACGTCATCGCCGATCTCGCCGCCAAGGGCTGCAAGATCGTCTTCACCACGTCGTTCGGCTACATGAACTACACGCTGTCGGTGGCGAAGAAGTATCCCGCGGTGAAGTTCGAGCATTGCACCGGCTACAAGCGCGCCGCCAACGTCTCGACCTACAACATCCGCTTCTACGAAGGCCGCTTCGTCCAGGGCGTGATCGCCGGCAAACTCAGCAAGACCGGCGTCGCCGGTTACGTCGGCTCGATCGCCGTGCCGGAGGTCGTGCAGGGCATGAACGCCTTCATGCTCGGCATGCAGAGCGTCAACCCCCAGGCGAAGCTGAAGTTCATCCTGATCAACTCCTGGTACGATCCGGGCAAGGAAGGCGACGCGGCCAAGGCGCTGATCGACCAGGGCTGCGACATCATCACCCAGCACACCGATTCGCCGACGCCGCTGCAGGTGGCGGAAAGCCGTGGCATTCTCGCCTTCGGCGAGGCGACCGACATGGCCAGGTTCGCGCCGAAGACGGAGCTCACCGCCAACGTCAACGTCTGGGGGCCCTATTACACCAAGCGCATCCAGGCGGTGATCGACGGCTCCTGGAAGAGCGAGGACGTGTGGGGCGGCTTCGCCGCCGGCATGCTGAAGATGTCGCCGTTCTCCAACATGCCCGACGACGTCAAGGCGCTCGCGCAGCAGACGGTCGACGACATCTCCTCGGGCAAGAACAAGATCTTCGTCGGTCCGCTGGTCGATCAGAGCGGCGCGGCCAAGCTGCCCGCCGGCCAGGTGATGGACGACGGCACGCTCGCCAGCCTGCAATGGCTGGTGCAGGGCATCGAGGGCAAGCTGGGCTGAGAGAGCTATCCTCCCCCGCGTGAGCGGGGGAGGATGAGCGCAGACCGCTCGCCGCGGCGCCTACAATCCCCGCTCCTTCCAGAAATCGCGCTGCAACGCCGCCGATTCCTCTTCGAGCAGCGGGCCGACGATCTCGACGGCGCGCTGACCGGCGGCGAAAACGATTCGGCACGGCAGGTCGAGCGTCGGGTTCTCCGCGTGCGCGCCGGTCGCCGCCTTGAGGTCGCTCTCGCTCTGGCCGTAGACGAGGCGGCCGATGCCCGACCAGTAGATCGCGCCCGAGCACATCGCGCAGGGCTCGGCCGAACTGTAGAGCGTGCAGCCGGCGAGGACGTCGGCGCCGTAGGTCTTCGACGCCCAGGTGGCGAGCAGCCGCTCGGCGTGAGCGGTCATGTCGCCGCCCTCGGCGGTGAAGCCGTTGCCCTGCTCCTTCAGCACCGCGCCGTCTGGTCCGACCAGGATCGAGCCGAACGGATGGTCGCCGCCTTCGCGGGCGCGCCGCGCGACGTCGAACGACCGGCGCAGGAACGCCTCGTGGTCGAGCGGGGGCAGGGGCGCGGGCGGCGAAGTCTTCATGTTGCTCATGGTCTCCGACGAAACGGTCCGCCCACGCTAGGCGATCGACCCCACAGGCTGCAACTGACCTGGCGACGTTAACCAATCGTCAATGATACGCGCGTCGGTTCGGCGGCGGCTTGCGGTCGCTGCTGTGGAAAATTTACCGCCCGCGCAGCATGCTTGGGCGCCATCGCAAACCGCCGCGGAAAAGCGAAAATGAGCGTCGAGTTGAAAAGTTCCCTGTTCGACGAACCTGACGCCGTCGATCCGTCGGTTCCGCCGAAGCGGTTCAAGTTCGCGGCGACCTTCGTCATCGACCTCGTCGTCTCGCTCGCCTTTGTCGCGGTCGTGCTGCCGTGCTGGGCGATCGACTTCGACCGCGGCCCGATCATGGCGCCGACCTTCGTGATCGGCGTGCTGATCCTCGCCTGCTACGTCGGCAAGGTGCTGGTCATCGCCCATCTCGACAGACGCGGCGGCGACGCGCGCACCTACGTGAAGTCGTCGGCTTTGGTCACCGACGGTCCTTACGGATGGTCGCGCAACCCGACCTACGCCTTGGCGATGCTGCAGTTCCTGTTGTGGGCGGCGCTCGCCCTCTACCTGCTGGCGCTCGGGCCGTGGCGCTGGACGCTGGCGATCGCCGCGATCGGCCTGCCGGCGTTCTTCTTCCTGGTCAACGACCGCGTCGTCATGCCTTCCGAGGAGGCGATGCTGCGCGGCCTCCATCCCGTGGAATACGACGCCTATGCGGCGCGCGTCCGCCGCTGGTTCGGCCGCAAGGCGGGGTGAGGGACGGCGCCGCGCGCCTCCCTGCCCGTGTAGGCGCGGCCGCTGGCCGCGCTCGGTCCTGCCGATGTTTGAATGATGAATGACGCCGACGCGCCGAACGCGCTCGCCGAGCGCGTCTACCGGCGCCATCGCCATTATGGCTCGCTCAACCCGAGTAGCGGTTGGCGACGTCCTTGGCGATGCGGCTCGCCTCGTCGAGGAAGCGCGCGACGACGTCGCGGGCGATCGGCGTGCAGGCCCGATAGGTCAGCTCGTAGTCGCGAAAGCCGCGGTTGAAGGCGCCGGCGAGCGATTCCTTGCGCGCCTCGGTCGTTCCCTCCGTGTCGATCAGGCTCGCCATCTTGTCGCGGAACGCCGCGCCGTCGCCGTCGCCGCACAAGTCGCGCAGATAGGCGAGCGCGCCGATCAGCTCGGCGAGGCGCAGCAGCTGCGGCTCGTAAGGCGGCGGCGACTCGCCCGTTGCGGGCGTGGGCGTCGGCGTTTCAGCGGGCGCCGGCTTGGCGGCGGCGGGCTTGGCGGCCGCCGGCGTCTGGGACTGCCCGCCAGTCGGCGCGCCGGCGCCGGGACTGGCGGGCGCCGGGGCCGGGGTTTGCGTCCAGATGGGCGCCCCGGCGCTGGGTCTGGCGGATCCGGGGCCCTGGGTTTGCGCGGCGACCGGCGCGCCGGCGAGGGCGAGCGCGAGCGCCGAAGCGACGGCGCGCCTCATCGCAGGCTCCGTTCGATCGCCGCCGCTTTGGCGAGGATGTTCGGCAGTTCGGGCGTGGTGGGAAAGTCGCCGACTTGGCTCGGGTCGATCCAGGCGACCGCGTCGGCTTCGGCGCTGAGGCGAGGCTCCCCGCGCCGCCAGCGGCCGACGAAGGCGGCGATGACGAAATGGGCGCGCACGCGGTCGCCTTCGCGCACGATCGGCTCGACATGGTCGACGAAGGCGAGAATGTCGGCTTCGACGCCGACCTCTTCGGCGAGCTCGCGCGCCGCCGCCTCGCGCAGCGTCTCGCCGAGTTCGACCGCGCCGCCGGGCAGCGAGTAGACGCCCGCCATCGGCGCGCGCGCCCGCCGTGCGATCAGGACGCGGCCGTCGCGGAACACCGCCGTCGAGGCGGCGAGGATCGGCCGGGTCGGATAGAGTCGGTCGTCCACGCCGCGTCGCCCTGGTTTGACGGTTGAGGGTTATCGCGGCTTGCGGCCGGGCTCAAGGAAAGAGCCGCTGGCGACGCCAGGGTTCGCCTTCGCGCGCGCGGGTGAAGACGACGCGGTCGTGCAGCCGGTATTGGCCGTCATGCCAAAACTCGATCTGGACCGGCGTCAGCCGGAATCCGCCCCAGTGCGGCGGTCGCGGAATGGCGCCGTCGCCGAACTTCGCGGTCAGCTCGGCGACCGTCTGCTCGAGCCTGGCGCGCGATTCGAGAGGCTGCGATTGTTGGCTCGCCCAGGCGCCGATGCGGCTCACCCGCGGCCGGGTGACGAAATAGGCGTCGGATTCGGCGTCGGAAAGCCTCGCCAGCGTCCCGCGCGCCCGGACCTGACGGCGCAGCGACTTCCAGTGGAAGAGGATCGCCGCTTTCGGGTTGGCGGCGATTTCGGCGCCCTTGGCGCTCTGGCCGTTGGTGTAGAAGACGAATCCGCGCTCGTCGACCTGCTTGCACAGCATCGCGCGCGCGTCCGGCAGACCCGAGGCGTCGACGGTCGCCAGCGTGACCGCGTCGGGGTCGTTGATTTCCTTTTCGGCCGCCTCGGCAAACCAGGCGTGAAACAGGGCGAAGGGGTCGTCGACTTCCGTGAAGTCACTCGAACTTAACGCATTCAAGGTGAATATGCTCCGAATATGGACAAATCGCGCGAGGCCTGATGATAGACCTTCTGCCGAGGGAAGGCGACGCGTTTTGGCGACCGCGCCGCTTGGTCGCGCGTCCGGCGGCCCTGGTCGTCGCCGCGGCGGCGCTGGCGCTCGCCGGCTGCTCGGTCTCCATGCCTTTGCCGGGGTTCATCGACGACGAACCGATCGGCGCGATCAAGCCGAAGGCCGCCCCGGCGCCGCTGTCCTCGGCCTACGACTCGCGGGATTGGCGTCTCGCCGAGCCGACGCTCAGCGCGACCCTGCACGCCCGGGACGGCGACGAGCGCGGGACGTGGTCCAACCCGGAGACCGGCGCACACGGCGAGTTCATCGCCGTCGCCGGCTCGTTCCAGCGCGACGGCCTGTCCTGCCGCGTTTTTGTGGCGCGGGTGGTCGGCAAGGACGGCAAGGGGGACAAAGCGTTCCAAGGCGTCGGCTGCCCGCGCGAGGGCGAGGAGGCGGCGATCTACGACGTTTCTCCCTGGACGGGCCTCTGACGGACACTTGCGGGCGGTCGCCGCTCAGCCCAAATAGTTGACGAGACAATGGCGCCCGCGCCTTCGGGGCGGACGTGGAAATCTGGGCTCACCATGCGCGACCCTTATGAAGTGCTGGGGCTGGCGAAATCCGCCGGCGCCTCCGAAGTGAAATCGGCCTTCCGCAAGTTGGCCAAGAAATTCCATCCCGACCAGAGCAAGGAGCCGCGGGCGAAGGAGCGGTTTGCCGAAATCGGCTCGGCCTACGAGATCATCGGCGACGAGAAGAAGCGCGCCGCCTACGACCGCGGCGAGATCGACGCCGAAGGCAAGCCGCGCGCGCCCCAATTCGAGGGCTTCGGCGCGCGGCCGGGGCAAGGCGGCGAGTTTCACGGCTTCAATTTCGAGTTCGGCGGCGATCGAGGCGGCCGCGCCGGCTTGGAGGCCGACATCCTGTCCGAACTGTTCGGCGGCCGGGCGGGCGGGCGCGCCCGCGGTCCGAGCCGCGGCGAGGACGTCGCCGCGACCGTCAGCGTGCCGCTGGCGATGGCGGCGGGCGGCGGGTCGGTGCGCGTCGCGCTGCCGACTGGCAAGACGCTCGACGTCGCCGTTCCCGCAGGGGTCGAGGACGGCAAGCAGATCCGCCTGCGCGGACAGGGGCGTCCGGGACAGCGCAACGGCCCGGCTGGCGACGCGATCGTCGCCATCCATTACGCGCCGCATCCTTTGTTCAAGGTCGAGGGTCGCGACCTCAAACTCGATCTGCCGATCACGCTCTACGAGGCGGTGCTCGGCGCCAAGGTCAGGACGCCGACGCTGTCGGGAGATGTCGAGATCGCGGTTCCGCCGGGCGCCAGCGGCGGCCGCGTGCTCAGGTTGCGCGGCAAGGGTCTGCCCGCTTCGGGCGACGCGCCGGCCGGCGATCTGCTGGCGACGCTGCGCATCGTCATGCCGCCGGGCGAGGACGGCGATCTGGCGGCGTTGATGCGCCGCTGGCGCGACGACAAGCCCTATGATCCGCGCGCCGGCATGAGCGTGTGAGGCGCGGCCGCGGCCCACCGAGTCGGCAGCGCGCCAAAAAAAGCCTCCGGTCGGCCGCAACCGGCCCGGAGGCTTTTCGTCGTCACAACGACCCGTTCGGCCGAGGCGAAGTTCAGGGCTGCTTCGGCTTCACAAGGTGATGATGGTGGTGGTGATGCACCGGGTGATGCACGACATGGTGATGATGACGGTGATGGTGGTGGTGGTGGTGGATCGGGTGGTGCACCATGTGGTGGTGGTGAAGGACCGGCGGCGCGGCGAGGGCCGGCGTGGCGGCAAGACCGATGACCATCGCCGTGGCGATCAGCAGTTTCTTAAGCATTCGTTAAGTCCTTGATTCGTCTCACGCTCCCTGGTGGAGCGGCGGCGCTTGTGTGATGCAGCGCCGATGAACCGGACATGAATTCCGGTCGTCCTCGGCCGGTCTGCGCGGAAAAGTCGCGTCCGCTGCAAATTTGTCGCCGTTCAGATCAGCGCCTCGGCGAAAATTGGGTCGATCGCGCCTTTCCAGGGGCCTTCGAAGCGGTCGATCCAGGCCTCGGCCGGCGTTCGCCCTTCTGCGGCGATTCGCTCGAGCGGCGCGAGATAGACGGTCTCGTCGCGGCCGGCGGCGTCGCGCTGCGCGCGGCGCTCGAGTCCGCCGCGGGCGATCGCCAGGATCTCGCGCGCGACGTCGACAAGCGGCCGACTGGCGACGCGCGAATTGAGGCCGAGCCGCGGGACCTCGTCGCGCAGGCGCAGCAGATCGCCGGCGGTCCAGCCGTGCGCCAGATCGCTCGCAGCGGCGAGCGCGTCCTTGTCGTAGAACAGGCCAAAGCAGAAGGCGGCGAGCGCGACGATGCGCTCCGGCGGGCCGACGTCGGCGCCGCGCATCTCGAGGTAGCGCTTCAGCCGCACCTCGGGAAAGATCGTCGACAAATGGTTCGCCCAGTCGGAGACCGTCGCGCGCTCGCCCGGCAGCGCCGCCAGCCGGCCGTCGAGCAGGTCGCGGAAGCTCGCGCCGGCGACATCGTGATAGACTTCGCCGCGCTTGACGAAGTACATCGGCACGTCGAGCGCGTAATCGACGTAGCGCTCGAAGCCCATGCCCGGCGCGAAGGCGAAGGCGAGCATGCCGGCGCGCTGCGGGTCGGTGTGGCGCCAGATTTCCGAGCGGGCGGAGAGAAAGCCGTTGAGCGCGCCGGCGTCGAACGGCGAATTGGCGAACAGCGCCGTAATCGTCGGCTGAAACGCCAGGCCGATCCGTAACTTGGCGACCATGTCGGCCTCGTCGGCGAAGTCGAGATTGGCCTGCGCGGTCGAAGTGCGGAACATCATGTCGAGGCCGCGCGTTCCGACTTTGGGCATGTAGCGGGCCATGATGCGGTAGCGACTCTTCGGCATCGTCGGCGTCTCGGCGAGCGTCCATTTGGGACTGAGGCCCATCGCGAGGAACTTGATTCCGAGTTCGTCGCCGACGGCGTGCATGCAGGTCAGATGCGCGTCGAGTTCGGCGGCGACCGCGTGGACGGTGGGCTGCGGCGCGCCGGAGAGCTCGAACTGGCCGCCCGGCTCGAGCGAAATCGCTCCGCCGCCCGCCGAGTCGTAGAGGCCGATCAGCGCGCCCTCGTCCTCGATCGGCGCCCAGCCGAGGCGCCCCTTGGCGCCTTCGAGCAAGGCCCTGACGCCGCGCTCGCCCGCGTAGGGTACGGGCGTCCGGCCGGCCGCATAGAAGGGAAATTTCTCGTGCTCGACGCCGATGCGGAACGACTCCGCCGGCTTGCCGCCCGCCGCCAGCCACTCCACCAGATCGTCGCGTGACTCGATGATCTCAGCGTCGACGACGTCGCGGGCCATGCAGGATTCCGAATGAAAATGGCCAAAGGCCAGCGCGGGCCCCGTAAATATGCGCGGCGGCCCGACAATTCAATGAACGGCGCGCCAGCGGCCAAATGTCGCCGCCGGCGCGGTCAAGCGAGTTTCAGGCGTTGCCGCCCCCGCCCAGCGACTGGAGGATGCCGTTGATCCCCTGCTGGCGCGCGGCCGACGTCTGCACGCCGGACTGCAGCATGCCGGTCAGCGCGCTCAGGCCCGCCTGGGCGAGGCCCGACGTCCCCTGGCTCGACGGACCGCCGCCGAACAGGTTGCCGACCAGCGAGGTCAGCAATCCGCCGAGCCCGCCGCCCTGATCCGCGGCGCCCTGGCCCGCCGACGCTTCGGCGGCGCTGGTCAATTGCCCGAGCACGCCGCCGAAGCCCTGCTGGGTCAAATTGTGGGCGAGGCCGCCGAGCAGCATCGAGGCGAGCGCCGGCATCATCTGTTGGATCGTGGCTGCGTCGACGCCGCTGACGCTCGAGGCGTGGGCGGCGATCTGCGAAGCGACTTGTGACGAGCCGAAGATCTGGCTCAACGCTCCGGCGCCGTTCGACGTCGCGGCGGCGGGGTCGGCGCCGGTGAATGACGCCTGATGGACGCCGCTCGCCAGGTGCGAGACGATGCCGCCGAGACTCGACGGGTCCGAAGTCACCTTCTGCAGCGCGGTCGAGAACGCCGGCGTCAGCGCCTGCACCGCCGCCTGCGCCTGCTCCGGCGTCAGACCGAACTGCGCGCCGAGATTGGCGACGCCCTGTCCGCCTTGCGCAGCCTGGATAATGTCGTTGAGATTCATGCCGGCCTCCCTCCTCCTTGGATCGCGACGATTCCTCGCGGAAGACTATTACTTAGATTCAATGGCGTTCGCGAGACGCGCGACGACGCCGAAGGCGAGCGCCGTGGCGCCGACGCCGAATGCGGCCGCGCCGACGCCGATGCCGACGATCGCGCCTTCGACGCCGCCCAGGCGCGCGCCGATCATGACGAAAGGCGCCGTCCCGATCGTCGCCCGCCCCCAGTTGAACAGCATCGCCAGCAGCGGATAGCCGAGGTTGTTGAAGACGGTGTTGGCGACGAACAGGCAGGTGACGAACAGCCAGGCGGCGACGCCGTAGCGGCAAAAGAAGACGATGAACGTCGCCCCCTCGCCCTCGACGTCGAACATAGCGGCGATCGCCGGGCCGAGGAAGGCGAGGACCGCCCAGGCGAGGAGCGCGTAGCCGACCGACAGCGTCAACGCGTCGGACATCGTGCGCCGCACGCGATCCATCAACCGCGCGCCGAAGTTCTGGCCGAGGATCGGCCCGACCGAGCCGGTCAAGGCGAACACGACGCCGAAAGCGAGCGGGATGACGCGGTCGACCACTGCGCCGCCGGCGACCGCCGCGACGCCGAAGTCCGACCAGACGCGGGTGACGTAGAGCGCGGCGACCGGCATGGCGAGATTGGCGAGGATCGCCGGGCCGCCGATTCCCATGATGGGGGCGAGATCGCGACGGATCGCCGCCACGCGCGGCCGGCCGACGAGATTGTGGACGCGGATCGCGCCATAGAGGCCGAAGCCCAGCATCACCAGGCGTGACAGCACGATCGCCCATGCGGCGCCGTAAACGCCGAGACCGAAGCCGAAAATCAACAGCGGATCGGTGAAGACGGTGGCGACGGCGCCGGCGAGGGTCACGTACATCGCGCGCCGCGCGTCGCCGACTGCGCGCAGCATCCCCGAAAACGCCATGGCGAGCGAGAACGCGACATTGGCCGGGATGGCGATGGCGAGAAAGCGGCTCGCGACCGTCGCCGGCTCGCCGCGCGCATGCAGCAACAGATCGAGCGCCGGGTCGCGCAGCAGCAGCATGCCGATCGACAATGCGGTCGCCACGACCGCGGTGATCGCCAGACCGGAAGCGGCGAGGCGGCGCGCGCGCGGCCGGTCGCCGGCGCCCAGCGCGCGCGACACGGTCGCCGAAATGGCGATGGTGAGGCCGATCGACACCGAAAGCGCGACGAACTGCAACTGGCTGGCGTAGCCGACGGCCGCCTTCAAATTCTGGGAGCCGAGTCGCGCGACCCAGAACAGCGACAGGAAGTCGACGGCGAACACCGCCACCAGGCCGATCGAGCCGGTCGCGGTCATCACCGCGACGTGGCGCATGGTCGAGCCGCGGGTGAACACGGGCGCGTCGTCGCGGGCGTCGGAGGCGGCGGACATGCGGCGGACCTGGAGGGGGCTGGGCGAGCGGCGGCTTTTATACGTTCCAATTGCGGAGCGCCAGCTTGACTTCGACGGCTCGGCTTTCCAAGACACGCGCACTTCGGCAAGGCTGATGGACGCGATGAATTTGAAGCCGCCTCTCCGCATCGTCCTGTGCGCGCCGCGCGGTTTTTGCGCCGGCGTCGTGCGGGCGATCGACGCCGTCGAGAAGGCGCTCGAGATTTACGGCGCGCCGGTGTACGTGCGGCACGAGATCGTCCACAACAAGCACGTCGTCAACGCGCTCGAGGCCAAGGGCGTCGTCTTCATCAGCGAACTCGCGGAGGCCCCGCCGGGCGATCGGCCGGTGATCTTCTCCGCCCACGGCGTCGCCAAGGCGGTGCCGGAAGAGGCGCGGGCGCGCAACCTGCTCACCATCGACGCGACCTGCCCGCTGGTGACCAAGGTCCACCGCGAGGCCCAGGTGCATCACAAGCGCGGCCGTCACGTGCTGCTGATCGGCCATCGCGGCCATCCGGAAGTGATCGGCACGATGGGCCAGTTGCCCGCCGGCGCGACGACGCTGATCGGCTCGGTCGACGACGTCGAAGCGCTCGTTTTTCCCGCCGACGCGCCGCTCGCCTATGTCACCCAGACGACGCTGTCGGTCGACGACACGCGCGAGATCGTCGCCGCGCTGAAACGTCGCGTTCCCGCCATCCACGCGCCGCCGCTCGAGGACATCTGCTACGCCACCACCAATCGCCAGGAGGCGGTCAAGCGCGCGGCGGTCGAGGTCGAGGCGGTGATCGTCGTCGGTTCGACGAATTCGTCGAACTCGCAGCGCCTGCGCGAGGTCGCCGAGCGGGCGGGCTGCGCGCTCGCGGTGCTCGCGCCCAACGCGGCGGCGATCGAATGGCCGCGCTTCGCCGGCGTGCGCTCGCTCGCCGTCACCGCCGGCGCCTCGGCCCCGGAAATCCTGGTCGAGGAAATCGTCGACGCCTTCGCCGAGCGCTTCGCCATCGCCGTCGAGACGCTGACCACCACCGAAGAATCGATGTTCTTCCCGTTGCCGCGGGCGCTGAGAGAGGCGTGAGGGGAAACGCCATTGTGCTCCTTCCCCGCGTCATCGCCAGCGTAAAGGGATCCTCCAATGTCACCCCCGCGCAAGCGGGGGTCCAGCGCCTGTCGCGTGCGCAGGCGGACGAAAGACTGGATCCCCGCTTGCGCGGGGATGACAACGCGGATGGTTGTCTGCTTTGCCAAGTTGGCGCCTAAGGGGTCAAGCCCGGCCATGACGACTGGAGAAACGTCGGCGTTTTGGCCCCTCACCCGCCGATCAGCGTCGCCGCGGCGGCGACGATCAACGCCATGCCCAGCCATTCGCGGGCGCTCGGGCGTTCGCGGAACAGCTTCAGCGACGCGGCCTGGGCGAACAGCACTTCGACTAGCGCCAGCGTGCGCACCCGCGCCGCGTCGGTCAGCGCCAGGGCGACGAACCACAATTGCGACGCCAGCGCGCCCATGAGGCCGGCGACGATCGAGGCGCGCCACAGCGCCAGGATCGCCTTCAGCCCGGCGCGGTCGAACAGGGCGAGCCAGACGAGCAGGACGGCGGTCTGAACGGCGAGGCCGACGACCAGCACCGTCGTCGCCGCCATCGCAATCGACGGCGTCTCCATCCGCGTCACCGCGCCGCGGAAGCCGATCGCGGCGAAGGCGAAGAAAGTCGCCGAAACGAGACCCATCGCGATCGGCCGCCAGCCGGCGCGCGCGGTCTCGGCGCCGCTTCCCGCCATCAGGAACACGCCGACGGTCGCCAGCACGATCGCGCCGATCAGCGTAACGGTCGGCGTCTCGCCGAGGAACAGCAGCGCGTAGAGCGCGACCTGCGCCCCCTCGGTCTTGGTGAAGGCGACGACGACGACGAAACTGCGCTCGCGCNNTGCCGCCGATCTGCGCCAGCGCGCCCATGACGATGAAGCCTGCCGCCGCCGACCCGATCGCCGGCGCCGCGACCCCGGTCGCCAGCCGCAGGCCGATGAAGAACAGAATGGCGAACGGCAGGCCGAAGAGAAACCGCACTTGCGACGCGCCGAGCGCGCCCAGCGCCCCGGTCAGTTCGCGCTGCATGACGTTGCGCGCCGTCTGGGCGGCCGAGGCGGTCAGCGTGAATGCGACCCACAGTCCGCTTGCGTACACTTGCCCGCCCCATTACGACCGAACGTCGCCTCGTCCCTTCTCCCCGCCCGCGGGGAGAAGGTTAGGATGAGGGGCCGGGCGATGAGCCGCGCCATCGCGGCCAATCGCCCGGCTCTTCATGCAGACCTCTTTGGATTCACCGCGGACGCATCATGGCCGTTTACACTGAAGTCCCCGACGAGGCGCTGGTGACGTTTCTAACTGGCTACGACCTCGGCCAAGTCCGTTCCTTCAAGGGCATCGCCGAAGGGGTCGAGAATTCCAACTACCTGCTGCACGCCGACGCCGGCGCGTTCATCCTCACGCTCTACGAAAAGCGGGTGAAGGAGGGCGACCTGCCGTTCTTCATCGGCCTGATGGAGCACCTCGCTGAACGCGGCGTCACCTGCCCGCAGCCGGTTCGGGCGAAGAACGGCGAGGCGCTCGGCCGCCTCGCCGGCCGCGCCGCGGCGATCGTCACCTTCCTCGACGGCGTCTGGCTGCGCCGGCCGCAGGCGGTCCATTGCGGCCAGGTCGGCGAAGCGCTGGCGCGCATGCACGAGGCGGGCGCCGACTTCACCCGGTTCCATCGNNGCCGAACTGGCGAAGCTGCAGGCGATCTGGCCGAGCGGCCTGCCGAGCGGCGTCATCCACGCCGATCTCTTCACCGACAATGTGTTCTTCCTCGGCGACACGTTGACCGGCCTGATCGACTTCTATTTCGCCTGCAACGATTCCTTCGCCTACGACCTCGGCGTCTGTCTCAACGCCTGGTGCTTCGAGCCCGACGGCGCGTTCAACGTCTC
>PLRT01000236.1 GCA_003164915.1 Hyphomicrobiales bacterium
AGACAACACGCTCTAACGCGATCCCGGGAGCATCCTTCGAGGCCCTCGCTCACGCGAGGGCGCCTGAGGATGAGGTGCGAGGAGGTCGCTGGCGCCTTGACGAAAGATAACGTGCTGATATGGAACGAGTTTTCGCCGCGATGTCAAGCCAAACCCTTGACGAAACTTGACAGAACTTGACGCCGGCCTTGACGCTAGCCTTGACGCCGCCGCTCAGCCGCGCTCGCGCAGCAGGCGCGACTTGTCGCGGTTCCAGTCGCGCGACTTTTCCGACTGGCGCTTGTCGTGCAGCTGCTTGCCGCGCGCCAGCGCGATGGCGATNNAGCGGCACGATCGTCATCCCCTCGCGCTCGACGCCCTTGGCGAGTTTGGCGATCTCCTTGGCGTGCAGCAGCAGTTTGCGCGGCCGGCGCGGTTCGTGGTTGAAGCGGTTGGCCTGGAGATATTCGGGGATGTTGGCGTTGTAGAGAAACACCGCGCCGCTGCGGTCGACGGCGGCGTAGCTCTCGGCGACCGTCGCCTTGCCGGTGCGCAGCGACTTCACCTCGGGGCCGGTCAGCATCAGCCCCGCTTCGAACACCTCGCCGATCTCGTAGTCGTAGCGCGCGCGCCGGTTGTCGGCGACGATCTTGTAGTTGGGCCTCTCCTTTTCCGCCGCCACGCGCGCTCCGTTCCCGTCCGTCTCAGGCGCTGAGCACGCCGGCGTGGACCATCGCGCGGCGGATGACCGCTTCGGCGTTGGCGCTGACCGGCAGCAGCGGCAGGCGGACCTCGTTGTGGACGCGGCCGAGCAGGCTCAGCGCGTATTTCGCGCCGCCGACGCCGGGCTCGACGAAGATCGCCGCATGCAGCGGGGCGAGCCGGTCCTGCAACTTGAGCGCCTGGGCGAAGTCGCCGTTCAGCGCGGACTCCATCAGTTCGGCGCAGAGCCCCGGGGCGGCGTTGGCGCTGACCGAGATGCAGCCGTGCCCGCCGGCGGCGACGCAGGCCAGCGCCGTCATATCCTCGCCCGAAAGCTGGATAAACTCCGGCCCCATGGCGATGCGCTGCTTGGAAATCCGGCCGACGTCGCCGGTCGCGTCCTTCACGCCGACGATGTTCGGCAACTCGTAGAGCCGCTTCATCGTGTCGACGCTCATGTCGACGACGCTGCGCGGCGGGATGTTGTAGATGATGATCGGAACGCCGATCGCGTCGTTGACCGCGCGGAAGTGATGATAGAGTCCTTCCTGGGTCGGCTTGTTGTAGTAGGGCGTCACCACCAGCACCGCATCGGCGCCGGACTTTTCGGCGTGGCGGGCGAGTTCGATCGCCTCGCTGGTGTTGTTGGAGCCGGCGCCGGCGATCACCGGCACGCGTCCGCGCGCCTCGTCGATGCAGATGTCGACGACGCGGCGGTGCTCCTCGTGCGAGAGGGTCGGGCTCTCGCCGGTGGTGCCGACCGGCACCAGGCCGGTCGAGCCGGACGTGATTTGCCAGTCGACCAGGGCGCGGAACGCCGGCTCGTCGACTTTGCCGTCCTTGAACGGCGTGACCAGGGCTGGCATCGAACCGCTGAACTTCGCCCGCTTTTCCATCTCTTCTATCCGGATTGTCGTGAGGCGAACGCGTCCCGCCCGCGCCCGCGCCGACACATAAACCCTTGCCGCAAGCCGCGAAAGGGGGCGCCGGCAGCGTCAGCGTGGTTAACGATTGCTCAGCAAAGCGCGGGCATGCTGGCGGGCGAGGCTCTCGCCATGATCGCTTTCCGCCTGGCTGCGGCGGCGGCGGGGTTGACCGCGTTGTTTGTCGTCGGGCTGGGGATGGATCCCAACCGGCCGAACCCCGCGGCTCGCGTTGTCGCCGCGTTGACGTCGAACCTGCGTCCTGTCGCCGCTCCGTCCCCGGGGCAGCGCGCGCTCACGCCTTCGGTCGTGGCGGCGCGCGCGCTCGCGCCGACGCAGCCGATCGATTTCGCGCCAGTCGGCGCCGTTGCGCAGCCTTCGCCTCCGCCTTCGCCGGCGCCCGTCGCCGCGCCCGAGCCCGAGCCCTCGCCGGCGCCCGCTCCGGCGATCGAGGTCGCCACGCCGCCGAGTCTCGACGGCTCGGCGCTCGCCGCCGCCGCGGCGCTCTATCGCAGGGGCGATCTGGTCGGCGGCGACGCGCTCGCCGCAAAGGTCGAAGATCGCGCCGAGCGCGCCGCTTTCGACTGGCTGGCGCTCAGGCTCGCGCCGCGGCCGGACGACCAGCGCCTTGCCGCTTTCGCCGCCGCGCATCCGCATTGGCCAGGCGGCGACTGGATCCGCGCGGTCGAGGAGGCGCATCTCTACGCCGACCATCCGCCGGCGGCGGTCGTGCTGGCGCGCTTCGCCAGCCAAGCGCCGGCGACGGCGGCGGGCAAGCTCGCGCTCGCGCGCGCCGCGCTCGAAGCGGGCCGCCGCGACCAGGCGAGCGCGATCGTCGCGCCGCTGTGGCGCGAGGAAGACCTCGACCTGTGGGGCGAGGGCGAGACGCTGAAAACCTTCGCCGCGCTGCTGACCCGCGCCGACCACAAATACCGCGCCGACCGGCTGCTCTACGCCGGAAAGAGCGCGGCGGCCCTGCGCGCGGCGGCGCTCGCCGGCGCCGACGAGGTCGCGCTCGCCCAGGCGCGGTTCGACGCGGCCAACGGCCCGTTGCCGCCGCGCGCGGTCGCCGCAGTTCCGCAGGCGCTGCAGGCCGACCCCGGCCTGCTGTTCGCGCGGGTGCAGGACGCGCGGCGCGCCAATCGCGCCCGCGAGGCGGCCGCCTGGCTCGCGCAGGCGCCGAGCGACCCGGCGGCGCTGATCGATCCCGACGCATGGTGGAGCGAACGGCGCATGGTCGCGCGCGAGCTCATCGATCTCGGCGATCCCCGTCAGGCCTTCGCGCTCTGCGCCGCCGCGGCGCCGGCCTCGGTCTCGGCGAAGGTCGACGCCGATTTCCATGCCGGCTGGATCGCGTTGCGTTTTCTCGGCGACGCGCAGGAGGCGGCGCGTCGTTTCGACGCCGCCGGCGCCGTCGCGGCGACGCCGCTGTCGATCGCGCGCGCCGCCTATTGGCGCGGCCGCGCCACCGAAGCGCTCGGCCGCGGCGACGAGGCGCGGCGCTTCTACGAGCGCGCCGCAGCGTTCCCGATCGCCTATTACGGCCAGCTCGCCGCCGAGCGGCTGGGGCGCAGCGCGCTGACCTTACGCGCGCCCGCCGCCGTCGCCGGCGACGACCAGCGCGACGAGGCGACGCGCGTCGTCGCCTGGCTCTACGCCGCCGGCCTCGACGACCTCGCCAACGCGCTCGCCCAGGCGGCGGGNNGGCGACGCCAACGCCAACGTCGCCTTCGGCAAGATCGTCACCGGGCGCGGATTTCCGCTCGACGCTTCGGCCTTCCCGATGGCCGGCGTGCCTCAGTTCGCGCCGCTCGCCAGTTCGGCCGACCTGCCGACCGTCTATGCGGTGGCGCGCCAGGAGAGCGAATTCGCGCGCCTGGCCGCCTCCGGCATGGGCGCCAAAGGGCTGATGCAGATCCTGCCGTCGACCGCGTTCGGCGCGGCGCGGCGCGCCGGCGTCGGCTTCGACGCCGCGCGGCTCGTCTCCGACCCGTCCTACAACGCGCAGCTCGGCGCGGCCTTCCTCGGCCAGACGATCGCCGACCAGGGCGGCTCGATCCCGCTGGCGCTCGCCGCCTACAACGCCGGCGCCGGCCGCGTCGCCCAGTGGATCGCGGCCTACGGCGATCCGCGCAGCGGCAAGGTCGATCCCGTCGACTGGGTCGAACGCATCCCGTTCGACGAAACGCGCGACTATGTCGAGCGCGTCAGCGAGAACCTCGCCGTCTACCGAGCCCGCTTCGCCGCCGCGCAGGCGGCGATCCAGGAGGCCGCGGTTCGCTGACCCTCTGGGTTCGTCCAGGTTTAGCGATAGCCGCGCTTGCGGCCGTGCAGCGCGCTGCGCAAGTCCTTCAGCCAATAGCGCAGACGTCGCTTCAGGAGTTGCCGTCGCGGCGCGGCAGGGGGCGAGCGCCACGCCTCGGGAGAATAAGCGAGCCAGTTGCGGATGCGCTCCGCGTGCGTCCGTCCGACCATCACGGCTTCCGAGACGTGCAACGGCAAGTTCTTGGCGTGATAGAGCCTCAGGATCCTCCGCTTGTGGACGTAGCCGCCGCTCGATTTGACGATATCGAAATCGGCCATGATCGACTTGACCGCGTCGATGCGCGCGCTCTGATGCAGACGGTCAAGGATCTCGACCTCGCCCCCTTCGCAATTGAGCTTTATGAAGACTGCGTCGCCGTCGGCGACGGACTCGTCGAGAAAGCGTGCAACGTCGATCTTCTTCACGCGGATCGCGCGCCTCTCGTCGTGTAACATGCCGGTGACGATGCTGGCGCCGCCGCCGGAGTTGTCGCCAAACAGCGTGGCCTCGCCGTCCTCTCCGCCCAGCGCGGCGGGATGCAAAGTCAGGCGGCCAGCTTCGATCTCCGTCGCGAAACTGCGCTGCATCACCTGGACGCACTCAGGATCGGGCTCGAAGGTGTGCACCTCGTCAAACGCGAAATCGCGCCCAAGCGCTATCTCCACGGTCCCGCCGTTGTGGCCGCCGACGTCTATGAACAGTTTCCGCTGCATGTCGGCCCCACCGCTGTGTGCTTGCCGCCGCTGGCCCCCGGCCGCGACGTAAGACAGGATATTCTCATTCCGCGCCCGGTGAAATATCCGACGGGCATTGGCCGAGCTTCATCGTCCGTGTTAGAACATTACAGGAACACGACTCGCGAGGCTCGAACGAATGGCGAGGCGGGCGGGCTACGCCGATCTGCCGCTGCATGGCGGGCGCGTGCCGCAATGGCTCGCCGACCGCATGACGCGGCTCGGCGCCGTGATGGCCGAGGCGATCGTCCTCCACTACGGCCGCGACGAACTGCTCAGACGGCTCGCCCATCCGTTCTGGTTTCAGTCGTTCGGCGCAGTGATGGGGATGGACTGGCACTCGTCTGGCATCACCACCAGCGTCATCGGCGCGCTGAAGCGCGGCCTCGAGCCGCTGTCGGACGAGCTCGGCCTGCATGTCTGCGGCGGCCGCGGCAGGCATTCGCGCAAGACGCCCGACGAGCTCGCGGCGATCGGCGAAAGGGTTGGTTTCGACGGCGCGGCGCTGGCGCGCGCCAGCCGGCTGGTCGCCAAAGTCGACAGCGCCGCCGTGCAGGACGGCTACGATCTCTATCTGCACGGCTTCATCGTCGCCGACGACGGCCATTGGGTCGTGGTGCAGCAGGGGATGAACGGCGATAAGCGCCAGGCCCGCCGATATCACTGGCTTTCCGAGGGGTTGACGAGCTTCGTTGACGCGCCGCATGCGGCGATCGAGGGCGAGGCTCAGGGCGAGATCGTCAACCTTGCCGACCATCGCGCGGAGACGTCGCGGACACGGCAGGTCGAGATGCTTGCCGATCTCGCGCCGGAAACGATCGCGGCCGAATATGCTCGAATCGGCGCCGCCGTCGCGGCGCCGCGGCGCGAGCCCGACCAGCTCCTTCTGCCGCACCTTGTCATGCCGGCCCATCACGACGTGCGCGCCGAGGACGTCGTTGCGCGCCGCCTCGCCGGCGCGCTGGCCGCCGCCGCCGAGGCGGGGCCGCGCGATTTCGAGCATCTCCTGGCGGTCCCCGGCGTCGGCGCGCGCACCGTGCGCGCGCTGGCGCTGGTCGCCGAAGTGCTGCATGGCGCGCCGTGCCGTTTCAGCGATCCGGCGCGCCATGCGTTCGCCCACGGCGGCAAGGACCGCCATCCGTTCCCGGTGCCGATCAAGGTCTACGACCAGACAATCGCCGTGCTGAAGTCGGCGGTCGCCAGAGCCAAGCTCGGCCGCGACGAAGAACTCGCCGCGCTGAAGCGCCTCGACGCGCAGGCGCGCCAGTTGGAGCGCAGCGCCAAGGGGCCGTCGGTCGAAGCGCTGATCGCCGAAGAGCG
>PLRT01000177.1 GCA_003164915.1 Hyphomicrobiales bacterium
GGGCAAGGCGCCGATGCTCTACGCTTACGCCGTCCGGTTTGCGCCCGACTGGCCGAGCGCCGCTTGCGCCGCCGCGAGGCGGGCGATCGGCACGCGGAAGGGCGAGCACGAGACGTAGTCGAGCTTCACCGACTCGCAGAAGCTGATCGAAGCCGGGTCGCCGCCGTGTTCGCCGCAGATGCCCATCTTCATTCCAGGGCGCTCAGCGCGACCGCGTTCCACAGCGATCTTGATCATTTCGCCGACGCCGACGGTGTCGATGCTGACGAACGGGTCGGTCGGAAGCAGACCCTTCTGCACGTAGATGCCGAGGAACGAGGCGGCGTCGTCGCGCGAAACGCCGAGCGTCGTCTGGGTGAGGTCATTGGTGCCGAACGAAAAGAACTCGGCCGTCTTGGCGATCTCGCCCGCCTGCAACGCGGCGCGCGGCAGCTCGATCATCGTGCCGACCGTGTAGGGCACCTTGACGCCTGTCTCCTTGGCGACGGCCTCGGCCGTGGCGACGATGATCGCCTTGACCATGTCGACTTCCGGCCTGCCGAACGTCACCGGGATCATGACCTCGGCGATGACCGGCGCGCCGGTCTTGCGACTGGCTTCGACCGCGCCTTCGAAGATCGCCCGCGCCTGCATTTCCGCGATCTCAGGATAGCGGACCGCAAGCCGCACGCCGCGGAAGCCGAGCATCGGGTTGAACTCGTGCAGCTCGTTGGCGCGAGCGCGCAGCCGGTCGGCCGGAACGCCCATTCCCTTCGACACTTCGGCGATCTCCGCGTCGGTGTGCGGCAGGAACTCGTGCAGCGGCGGGTCGAGCAGTCGGATCGTGACCGGCAGGCCGGTCATGATCTCGAACAGATCGGTGAAGTCCTGCCTCTGCATCGGCAAGAGCTTGGCGAGCGCAGCGCGCCGGCCTTCCTCGGTCTCCGAGAGGATCATCTCGCGCATCGCGACGATGCGCTCGCCCTCGAAGAACATATGCTCGGTGCGGCACAGGCCGATGCCCTCGGCGCCGAAGCCGCGCGCAGTGCGCGCGTCGAGCGGCGTCTCGGCGTTGGCGCGCACCCTCATCCGGCGCACCCCGTCGGCCCATGTCATCAGCGTGGCGAACTCGCCCGTCATCTCGGGCTTGACCATCGGCACCGCGCCGACCAGCACCTGGCCGGCCGCGCCGTCGATGGTGATGACGTCGCCCTTCTTCAGCGTGACGCCGCCGGCCTGCATCGTCTGCTTGGCGTAGTCGATGCGGATTCCGCCGGCGCCGGCGACGCAGGGCTTGCCCATGCCGCGCGCGACGACCGCCGCGTGCGAGGTCATGCCGCCGCGGGTCGTCAGGATGCCCTCGGCGGCGTGCATGCCGTGAATGTCCTCGGGCGAGGTCTCGACGCGCACCAGCAGCACCTTGTGGCCGGCCGCCTGAAGCGCCTCGGCCTCGTCGGCGGTGAAGACGATCTCGCCGCATGCCGCGCCGGGCGAGGCCGGCAGGCCAGAGGCGAAGGGCTTGCGCTTGACGCTCGGGTCGATCGTCGGGTGCAAGAGCTGGTCAAGCGTCGCCGGCTCGATGCGGGCGATCGCCTCTTCCTTGGTCAGCAGGCCTTCGCTGGCCATCTCGACCGCGACGCGCAGCGCGGCGCGCGCGGTGCGCTTGCCGTTGCGGGTCTGCAGCATCCACAGCTTGCCGCGTTCGACGGTGAACTCCATGTCCTGAAGGTCGCGGTAGTGCTTCTCGAGCAGCTTCGTCGTCGCGACGAACTGCCGGAACACTTCCGGCATCACCGTCTCGAGCGACGGCTTGTCGGAACCCGCAGCGATGCGCGCCTCCTCGGTGATGTTCTGCGGGGTGCGAATGCCGGCGACGACATCCTCGCCCTGGGCGTTGACCAGGAACTCGCCGTAAAGCTTGTTCTCGCCGGTCGACGGGTTGCGGGTGAAGGCGACGCCGGTAGCGCTCGTGTCGCCCATGTTGCCGAACACCATCGCCTGGACGTTGACCGCAGTGCCCCAATCGGCGGGAATGTCGTTGAGACGGCGATAGGTGATCGCGCGTGCGTTCATCCACGAGCCGAACACCGCGCCGATCGCGCCCCACAACTGGTCGCGTGGATTCTGCGGGAACGGCTTGCCGATCGCCTTCTGCACCGCCGCCTTGAAGTCGACGATGATCTCGCGCCAGTCGGCGGCCGAGAGGTCGGTGTCGAGGTGCAGGCCCTTCTTGTCTTTCAAGGCTTCGAGGATTTCCTCAAACGCGTCGTGATCGAGCTCGAGCACCACGTTCGAATACATCTGAATGAAGCGGCGGTAGCTGTCGTAGGCGAAACGCTCGTCGCCCGAGGTCTTGGCGAGAGTCTTAACCGTCTCGTCGTTGAGACCAAGGTTGAGGACGGTGTCCATCATGCCCGGCATCGAAGCGCGCGCGCCCGAGCGGACCGAGACGAGCAGCGGGTTGGCGACGTCGCCGAACACGTGTCCCGTCTGCCGATTGAGGGCGGCGATCGCCTCGTCGACCTGGGCGACGAGGTCCGGCGGATAGGTGCTGCCCTTCTCGTAGAAGAACGTGCAAACCTCGGTGGAGATGGTGAAGCCGGGGGGCACCGGCAGGCCGAGGAAGGCCATTTCCGCCAGATTGGCGCCCTTGCCGCCGAGCAGATTCTTCATCGCTCCGCGGCCCTCGGTCTTCTCGGGACCGAACGAATAAACCCATTTCGTCATAAACCGCCTCCCAAATATCGGACCACGTTCGAGGCTCAGGCGTCGACCGGCCCTTGGCGAAGGAAACCACCGCACGCCTCAGGGACACGACCGAGCGCCGGCGAAACCGCAATCGACCTAGCCGCAGATCGAATGACCGTTCATGACGACGATCAATCCAGCGAAAAAATTGGGGCAGCCGTTTGACGCCGCGCAAGAACCTGCGAAGACGCGGCTTCCTGCCTTCAAAACAGGCGCCGGCCGGTCAGCGGCGTGGTCTGAGCCCGTACCCGAAGGTCGTCCAGCCGACGCCGTGAAAGATCAGGTCGACGCCCAGAAGAATGCCGAGGACATAGGCGGCGTTGGTCGGCCACTGCGCGACGATGATCAGGCCGAGCAGGAACGTGAACGCTGCGGCGACGAGCACCATCGCGCGGGAGTTGTCAGGGGGCAGATGGAAGGCGAGATAGGCGCGCACGACGGCCGCGGCGATCAGGCCGGCGCCAAGCGCCAGGGTCAGCGCCAGTGTGGCGAGATCGCGATCGAGGATGCAGATGATCCCGACGATCAGGTAAAGCGCGCCGCCGATCAACCACAGGAAGAACCGCGCCCCGCTCTTGGCGTGCGCGCCAACGGCGATCTCGGCCACGCCGGCGACGAGAAAGACAATGCCGTTGACCGTCACCACCGCGGTGGTTGCAGGCACGACGAAGCACAGCGCCGCGATCCCGAGCACGAACAGCAGGGCGCCGAAGGCGACGATCTCGCCCCAGCGGGCGCGCAGATGTTCGATAGCGACGCCGAGGCTCGGCGGTTGCGCTCCGTTGGCTGCGTTGCTCATCACGCCTCCCCTGTGCGGCCGGGCCGCTTCTAACCCAAAACGCGCGACGGCTCCATATCGGCTCAGCGTGACCGTTTGAGGTCGCCGAGCACCTGGGCCGCATATTCGACCATGGGTACGATGCGCCCGTAGTTCAGCCGAGTCGGGCCGATGACCCCGAGCACCCCCGCCAGCCGTCGGTCGCCGCCGCGCAGGGGCGCTGCGATCATCGACGAGCCGGACAGCGAGAACAGCTTGTTTTCCGAGCCGATGAAGATCTTCACCCCTTCGCCGTTTTCGGCCCGGTGCAAGAGATCGATGACGTCGGTCTGGGTCTCGAGGTCGGCGAACAGGCGGCGGATTCGCTCGAGGTCGGCCTCGGCGTGCAGATCGGCGATCAGGTTGGCCTGGCCACGCACGATCAGTTGCCGGCTCGCTTCCTCGGCGCCCGCCCAGGACGCGAGACCGGCGTCGACCAGACGCGACGCCAGCGCGTCGAGTTCGCCTCGCGCCGCCTCTCGCGCCCGCGCGATTTCGTCGCGCGCTTCCGACAAGGTGCGGTCGCGGACGTGCGCGTTGAGGTAGTTGGCCGCTTCGGCGAGGGTCGAGGCGGGCATGCCGGCGGGCGTGGCGACGACGCGGTTCTCGACCGAGCCGTCCTCGCCGACCAGCACCGCCAGCGCCCGCTCGGGGTCGAGGCGGACGAACTCGACATGCTTCAGCCGGACATTGTCCTTCGAGGTGACGACGACGCCGGCGCCGTGGGTAAGGTTGGAGAGCAGGGTGGTCGCCTGGGTCAGTGCGCCCTCGAAGCCGGCCTCCTCGGCGGCGGCGCGCACCTGATTGTCGATGCGGGCGCGCTCCTCGCTCGCCAGGCCGCCGAAATCGAGCAGCGCATCGACGTAGAAGCGCAAGCCCTGCTGGGTCGGCAGCCGGCCGGCGCTGGTGTGGGGCGCGTAAACGAGGCCGAGTTCCTCGAGATCCTGCATCACGTTGCGGATCGAGGCGGGCGACAGCGAGATCGGCAGAATGCGCGAGAGATGGCGCGAGCCGACCGGATCGCCGCTGGCGAGATAGGAGTCGACGATGCGGCGAAAGATCTCTCTGGCGCGCGCGTCGAGGTTGGCGAGGACGCTCGCTTCAACCGCAGGGGGATCGCCGGGCGCAGACATGGCGGCAGAGAATGGCGACGCGCCGCCTCATGCGCAAGGGGCGTGCGGCGCCGACGATTGCCGAGGCGGTCGACGATTCCTCCGACAATCGGCGCGTCGGATGCTATGGTGCCGGCGACCGGAGATCGTCTCAGGCGACGCCTCCAGATCTGCCGCGATCGATTGGACGCGTCCGCGCCCATGTTCGCGCAGCGTCGGATTGGAGACATTTTGCAAGTCATTGTTCGGGACAATAATGTCGATCAGGCCCTGAAATACCTCAAGAAGAAGCTGCAGCGCGAAGGCGTTTTCAGGGAGATGAAGCTTCGCAGGGCCTACGAGAAGCCGTCGGAAAAGAGGGTGCGGGAGAAGGCGGAAGCGATCCGTCGGGCGCGCAAGCTCGCGCGCAAGCAGGCGATCCGCGAGGGCCTGATCGCCGCCCCGAAGCCGAAGCCGAGAGGGCTCGCGGCAGGCCGGACGGCGCGCTAGCGCCACCAGGCGCCGAATTCCAGGTCGACGAAATCCGGCTCAAAGCGCGCGATTCCGGCGTCGGGATAGAAAGTCATTTCGCCGAATCGCGCCGCGCCGTCGATGTCCGAAAGGTTGGCGCCGACGAACGCGGACCGGGCGGTTGGCCATCCGCTTCCGCTGAGCGCCGGACCGAAGCCCGCACTCAGCGGTAGGCTGAGCGCAGGGCGCCGAGCGCGACCTTCGGTTCAGCGAGGCCGCGATAGATCGGCGGGATCGGCTTCTCGACGCCGAACAGCCGATAGACCGCGTGCATCGCGCAGTGGACCGAATACTCGACCGTGTAGACGACGTCCTCCGGCATCTCGACCCACTGACCGAGGAAGGCGAAATTGCGCGCCCCCTCGGGCAGCACCAGCGGCCGGTCCTCGGCAATGCGACGCGCAAACATCGCCGAGGCGTAGGGAAGCATGACCGGCGTGACGTCGGTCGTCGCGATGATCTCCTCGAGCGCGTCGTCGAAGCCGAGCTGGCCGACCAGCTCGCGCAGGATCTCGCGCCCGGTGCATTGCGCCATCGGCTTGTCGACATAGTCGCCCTTCTCGTCGATGAACAGGCCATAGCCCCAGAGGGTGTAGGTGTCGGGCGGCATGTCGGGGAAATGCGGCTGGTAGGGCACGACGATCGACATCAGCCACTTCGACTGGAAGAAGGTCATCAACGCGCCGGCGCCGGGCGCGTTGCCGGAGAACTTGGCGATGCGGTCGAGCAGGGCCCGCCCGCGCATCGTCAGGGTGAACGACTCCCACTTGTTCTCGTCGACGTTGTAGAAAGCGTGGGGGCGACCGAAATCGTCGGCCTTGCCAGCGATGGCGTCCCACAGCGCCCAAGCGCCGTCGCGCCGATCGCGAATGAGCTCGGGCGCGGCGTCGTTGCCGCCAAAACCCGCGTCGGCGGCGATCGAGCCGAGCGTCAACATCGCGACGTCGTCGCGCGCGAGCGCAATCGTCGTTTCGCCGTCCCGACCCCGCAGATGGAGACGGGTGACCCTGCGGTCGTTCGGATCGCTCTGGTCGAAATCGACGTCGACGACGCGGGCGCCGAAGCGCACGTCGACGCCTCGATCGGCGAGCCAGCTTTGGATCGGTCGGGCGATCGAATCGTACTGGTTGTATTTGGTGCGGCGGACGCCCGCCAATGTGTGCATTTGCGGAAATTCCTGGATGAAGCGCNNCGTTCGGGCGTGGCGAGCAGGCGCGTCATCTCCAGCCGGTCGCGGTGGTTGAAGCCGTAAACGCGGGCGTCGACGATTTTATGGTCGCGGTCGATCAGGCGCGCATGCGCCTCGGTCTTCACCTTGACGTTGAAGTCGAGAATCTCCCTGCGGATCGTCACCTCCGGATCCTCCAGCGAGGGGATCGAGTCGAGCAGGTTCCACAAGGTTTGGTAGGCTTCCTCCTCGAGCATGCGGCCGCCGCGCGTGACGTAGCCGACCTGGGTCGGCGACTTCGCGCCGTCGAGCGAGCCGCCCTCGACGCCGAACTCCTCGAGAATATGGATATGCGCGCCGGGCACGCCGGCGTCGCGGATGAGGAAAGTCGCCGCGGCCAGGGAGGCGATTCCACCGCCGACCAGCCAGACCTGGCTCGTGGCGGGATCGATGCGGGTTTCAGTGGTCATGGCGCGACTCCTCACTTGGTCGTTGGGTTTGGGGCGCCCGTGACGGCGCGGAAAAAGGCGAGCAGCATCTCGCCGCGCGGGATGGCGGCGCTGACCGTCCCCTGCACGGCGAAGCCGCACCACAAAGCGTAGAGGCCGATCGCCATCTGCAGGCTCGGCAGCGCCGGCTGCAGGCGATAGCGCTGCACGAGTTCGTCGAGCGCGGCGGCGAATTCGGCGTGGTAGGCGGCCTTGGCGGCGTCGTAGCGG
>PLRT01000022.1:0-995 GCA_003164915.1 Hyphomicrobiales bacterium
CGAGCGTCGCCGACGCGATCGAGGAGCACTACAAGCCGCAAGGCCCCAACGACCGCATCCCGACTTCGCCCATCTCGGTCGCCGTCGCGCTCGCCGACAAGCTCGACACGCTCGTCGGCTTCTGGGCGATCGACGAGAAGCCGACGGGGAGCAAGGACCCTTACGCGCTGCGCAGGGCGGCGCTGGGGGTGATCCGCATCCTGTTGGAGAACGGGATTCGGTTGAAGCTCATAAACGATGCGCTCCTGTTGCCGTTTGTCTTCGTTCACGGCGATATAGTTGGCGCGTCCGTAAAGCCGGCCTTCCCAAATCTTGTCGCAGCTCAGCATGCTCTTCGTGATGACGAAGTGCTTTCTGGGGCTTTCCAAAAATACTCGCAAAAGATGCTGCACCCGAACAGCCGCGACGAGCTATTCGCGCGAGCTGGCGAGTTGAAAGACCTCCTCGCCTTCTTCGCCGATCGCCTCAAGGTCTACCTGCGCGACAAGGGCGCGCGGCACGATCTGATCGACGCGGTGTTCGCGCTGCCCGGCCAGGACGACCTGCTGATGATCGTCCGCCGCGTCGAAGCGCTGGGNNGCCGCCAAGCACGACGCGAGCGCGCTCGCGCTGCCGGAAGAGAAGGCGCTCGCCGCCGCGCTCGCCGGCGCGCGCGCGGAAGCGGCGGAGCGCGTCGCCAGCGAAGACTTCGAGGGCGCGATGCGCGCGCTGGCGCGGCTGCGCGCGCCGGTCGACGATTTCTTCCTCAAAGTCACCGTCAACGCCGACGATCCCGAGCTGCGGCTCAACCGCCTGCGCCTGCTCGGCGAGTTGCGCGACGCCGTGCATACGGTCGCGGATTTTTCGAAGATTGCGGGCTAGAGCATGTTGCTTTCAGGTTGTACCAACTCGGTCGTCATCGCGAGCGACAGCGAAGCGATCCAGACTAAGCCGCAGCCGCAATCCCCAAGTCTGGATCGCTTCGCTTTGCTCGCGATGACGGTCGGAATGTCGTC
>PLRT01000022.1:1000-3511 GCA_003164915.1 Hyphomicrobiales bacterium
TGTGGAGATTCTCGCTGCCGGCGATCGCCGGCATGCTGGCGGGCGCCGGCTACAACGTCATCGACAGCATCTTCGTCGGCCAGGGCGTCGGCATGATCGCGCTGACGGCGGTGACGATCGCCTTGCCGATCATGACGCTGTTGATGGCGATCGGCATGCTGATCGGCATCGGTTCCGGCGCGCTGGTCTCGATCTCGCTGGGCGAGAGGCGGATCGAAGAGGCCGAGCAGATTCTCGGCAACGCGCTGATGATGGCGATCATCTTCATCATTCCCGCCGCGCTGATCGTCCTGCATTTCCTCGACCCGCTGCTGACCGGCGTCCTGGGCGCGACGCCGCAGGTTCTGCCCTACGCGCACGACTTCGTCAGCATCGTGTTGCTGGCGAGCGTCTTTCTGCACATCGGCTTCGGCCTCAACAACGTCGTCCGCGCGCAGGGCAGCCCGAATACGGCGCTGGCGACGCAAATCCTGTCGTTCGGCGTCAATGCCGCGCTCGGCTACGTCTTCATCTTCGTCTTTCACTGGGGCATCAAGGGCGCGGCTCTGGCGACGGCGATCGGCCAAGGCAGCTCGGCGCTATGGGTGCTGGGCTTCTTCCTCAGCGGCCGGGGCGTCCTGAGGCTGCGGCTGCGCCATATGCGACCGCGCCTGTCGGTGATGGGCAGGATCGCCGCCATCGGCGTCGCCCCGTTCTGCATGCAGCTCGGCATGAGCGCCGTCATGGTCATCTTCAATTGGTTGATCCTCGGCCTCGGGGGCGAGGCGGCGGTCGCGGCGTTCGGCGTGGTCAACCGCGTCGTCATGCTGGTGCTGATGCCCGTCATCGGCGTCAGCCAGGGCGCGCAGCCCATCATCGGCTATAATTTCGGCGCCGGGAAACCGCGCCGCGTGGTCGAGACGGTGGTCAAGGCGGCCGCAGCGGCGACGGCGATCTGCGTGGTCTCGTTCGTCGCGGCGGAAGTGTTCGCCGACGACCTCATCCGCCTGTTCAGCGGCGACCCGCGCATGATCGAGGTCGGGCGAAGCGCGTTGCGGATCTCCGTCGCGATGCTGCCGCTGGTCGGCGCGCAGATCATCGGCGCGAACTATTTCCAGGCGGTCGGCCGCGCGCAATACGCGGTCGTGTTCAGCCTGCTGCGGCAGATCATCGTGCTCATACCCGCCGCCTATCTGCTGTCGCGGCTATGGGGGCTGACCGGCGTCTGGATCGCTGGTCCGACAGCCGACTTCGCCTCGGCGCTCATCACCGCGCCCTGCGTGATCTTCGACCTGCGCGCCTATTTTCGGCGTCGCGCCCCGACCGAAGCGGCCCCGCCCGGCGCAGTGCTGGACCGGGTCGCGTGAAGCCCGGCGAGCGGCGGCGCGTTCACAGCGTCGTCGCCGGCTTCGCCGCTGCGCCGCTCGCCTGCGGCGCGGCCTTGGCGGCCCAGCCGCCCTCCGGCGCCGGGGCCTCGTTGGCGGCGGGCGGCGGCGTCTGCAGCTTGAACGCCGCCAGCGCCTGCTTGGCCGCCTCGAGCGCCGATTTGTCCATCTTGCCGGCAATGTCGTCGCGCTTGGCGCCGGCGTCGACGTCGCCCTGCTGCGCGGCGAGCGAGAACCACAGCCACGACTGGCCGAGATCCTGCGGCACGCCGAGGCCGCGCGCGTAGAGGATGCCGAGATTGAACTGGCTGTCGCGCACGCCGAGCTGGCCGGCCTTGCGGAACCATTCCGCCGCCGTGGCGTAATCGGGTTTGCCGCCGATCGAGCCTTCGGCGTGCATGACGGCGAGATTGTGCATCGCCCGCGCGTTGCCGGCGGTCGCCGCCTTGACGTACCAGCTCATCGCCGCCGGCAAGTCGCGCGTCACGCCGAGGCCCTTCTCGTAGAGCGCGGCGAGGCGGTACTCGGCGATCGGCAGTCCGCGATCGGCGGCGAGCTCGAACCATTGCGCCGCAGCGTGCGGGTCGCGGGCGACGCCGCGCCCGTCGAGCAGGCGCAGGGCGAACTCGAACTCGGCTCCGACGTCGCCGGAGGCGGCGCCGTCGTGGAGAGCCTGCGGCAGACCGGCGGGAATCGCCGCCGTGAGATCGGCGGGCGGCGCCTTGGCTGACGAATTCGCGGCGGGAATTGCGCCGGTCGGCGACGTGTCGAGCTCGGAGGCGGTGACTTTCGGGATCGGATTGGCGGTCGCCGGCGCGACGACGACCTGCACGGGCGGCGTCAACTCCGACTTCTGCAGCAGCGGCACGTGGCCGCCGCGCAGTTCGATCACCGCCAACATCGCCACCGCCGCGACCAGCGCCAGGCCGAGCAGCAGCGGCCGGCGCCGCGCCGCGACGAAGGCCATCGCCTNNCGGCGCGCGGCGGCGATGTGGGCGTTGATCGCGCTCTTGACCGGCGCGGCTTCGGTCGGTTCGACGGCGCGCGGCCGCGACAGGGTCGAGCCCGGCTCGAGCAGGAAGTCGGCGCCGTCGAGGGCGCGCGGCGGCGCGACCGGCGCCACCGGCGGGGCGCGCTCGGGCAGGTC
>PLRT01000268.1 GCA_003164915.1 Hyphomicrobiales bacterium
CGGCGGGGAATTGGGACGAGGCGCATTAGCGAGCGACCGTCATTGCGAGCGACAGCGAAGCAATCCAGACCAAGCCGCAGCGGCAAACCCCAAGTTGGAATCGCGCCGCTTTGCTCGCGATGACGATCGAAACGTCTCGACTTCCGCGCGTCGCGCCTTAACCCCCCACTCCAGATTGGTGTGCCGCGGTCGTCGTCGGTGGAACTCTGTTGACCGGCGGCGTCGGCCCGGTGGCGACGACTTTGGCCGGCGCGCGGCGTGTTCCTGATGGTGGTGGCGATGGCGGGCCCAGGCACGGCCAGGCGCGTCGTCAAGCTGGCGCAAACGAAGTCCGGCTGAGCGCGCCGACGGCTCGCGCGCTTGGCGGCCCGGCGGCGGCTGGGAAGCGCCGCCGGGCCGCCGGACCAGCGCTCAGAAGGTGGTGTACTTCGGCGCCGTGCAGCCGCCGCAGACCCACGGATAGGACCAGTCGGCGACCTTGCCCTTGTTCGCTTCGACATAGGGGCTCCAGGCGCGCGGCGGCAACGGGTCGCTCTTGTAGACGACGTCGAACTGCCCGTCGGCCTGGATCTCGCCGATCATCACCGGCTTCGCCATATGATGGTTGGCGCCCATTACGACTTCGTCGCCAGAAGGTGCCTTGAACGTCTGGCCGATCATCGCCTGGCGCACCGCGTCGACGTCGGTGGCGCCGGCCTGCTCGACCGCCTGGACCCACATGTGGAAGAGGATGTAGGCCGATTCCATCGGGTCGTTGGTGACGTTGTCGGGCTTCTTCGAGTAGGCGCGCCACTTGGCGATGAACGCCTTGTTCTCCGGCGTGTCGACCGACTCGAAATAGCTCCACGCCGCGAGATGGCCGACCAGCGGCTTGGTGTCGATGCCGGCGAGTTCTTCCTCGCCGACCGAGAAGGCGATCACCGGAATGTCGGTCGCCTTGACCCCCTGCGCGCCGAGCTCCTTGTAGAACGGCACGTTGGCGTCGCCGTTGATGGTCGAGACCACCGCCGTCTTCTTGCCCGCCGAGCCGAACGCCTTGATCGCGGCGACCTCGGTCTGCCAGTCGGAGAAGCCGAACGGCGTATAGTTCTCGCGGATGTCCTCGTCGGCGACGCCGACCGATTTGAGATAGGCGCGGATGATCTTGTTGCTGGTGCGCGGATAGACGTAGTCGGTGCCTTCGAGCACGAAGCGCTTCACGCCGCCGCCTTCGTCGCTCATCAGGTATTTGACCGCCGGGATCGCCTTGTTGTCGGGGACCGACGAGCCGTAGAAGACGTTGTATGAGGATTCCTCGCCCTCGTATTCGAGCGGATAGAACAACAGGCCGTTCAGCTCCTCGAACACCGGCAGCACCGACTTGCGACTGACCGAGGTCCAGCAGCCGAACACCGCCGCGACCTTGTCCTTGCTGATCAGCTCGCGCGCCTTCTCGGCAAACAGCGGCCAGTTGGACGCCGGGTCGACGACCACCGGCTCGACCTTCTTGCCGAGCAGGCCGCCATGGGCGTTGAGGTCGGCGACCTGCATCAGCATCAGATCCTTGAGGATCGTTTCGCTGATCGCCATCGTGCCCGACAGCGAGTGGAGAATGCCGATCTTGATCGTGTCCTCGGCGCGCGCCTGGGGCGCGCCGATTCCGGTGACGACGATCAGCGCGGCGACGGCCGAGAGCCAGGCGCGGCGTGTGGTTCGCATGAAGTTGCTCCTTCGGTGACGAAAGCGGGGCATCGAACCCTGCGCGCGACGCTTGGCCTCACGCCGGTTGATGGCGCGAGCGTGCGGTCTGCGGCTCGGGCGTCCAAGAGCCGGCGCCCGCAAATGGCGTGGCGCCAGCGCGCGCCGGCGCCTGCCGAGCGGACGCGCGGGCGGCGCCCATGCGACGATCGCATCGGCGTGAATTTGTGCGGAGGCTGACCACGAACTAGGCGGCGCGACGACCCGCGGCGCCGGCGTGCGTCCAGTTGATTGCGAAGCGATGGCGCCAGTTCGCCGCGATCGCCGCAAAGCCTTGCGCGGCGCGCGATTGCTGGTGTCAAATCGCGCCATCGGGTGGCGCGCGTCCTGCGACGCCCTCGCGGGAGCCGCGATGCAGATCCCCCTGCTGCTCGACCGATCGAGACCGGAATCGCTGACCGGCCAGCTCGTCGAGCAGCTGCGCGAGGCGATCCGCCGCGGCCGCATTCCCGCCGCGACGCGGCTGCCGTCGTCGCGCGACCTGTCCGAGCAGCTCGCGATCTCGCGCAACACGGTGGTGCGCGCCTACGACAGCCTGGTCGCGGAAGGCTATCTCGATCCGCGACCCGCCTCCGGCATGTTCGTCGCCCCGCGCCTGCCGGACAACCCGTTCCCGCCGGCGCCGGTCGCCGCCGAGCCGCTCGACGACGCCGGCGCCGCGAGCGCCACGCCGCTGCGCGCGTTGCGCGCGCCCGATCTGGTCAATCGCAACCGCAGTCGTCTGTCGTTCGACTTCTTTCCCGGCCAGCCGAGCGCCAGCCTCTTCCCGCTCAAGACCTGGCGGCGGCTGCTGCAGAGCGCGCTGACGCACGGCGGCGCGGTCGGGCTCGCCCATTACAGCGACCCCGCCGGCTCCTCGACGCTGCGCGCCGCGATCGCCGCACATCTCGCGGCGGCGCGCGGCGTCGTGGTCGATCCCAACGGCATCGTCATCGTCAACGGCGTGCAGGAAGCCATCAGCATCGCCGCACGGCTCTTCCTCGGTCCCGACGAAACCGGCCTGGTCGAAACGCCGTGCTACCAGGGCGCGGCCTTCGCCTTCGAAGCGTCCGGCGCCAGGCTGGTCGGCGTCGCGGTCGACGAGGATGGGCTCAAGGTCGACGANNTACGACGGCGACTTCCGCTACGAGGGCTCGCCGCTGCCGGCGGTCGCGGCGATCGCGCCCGACCGCGTCCTCTATCTCGGCACCTTTTCGAAGTCGCTGGGCGCCGGCTTGCGCATCGGCTACGTCGCTGCGCCGCCACAGCTCGCCGAGGCGATCCGCAGCGCCAAGGCGCTGCTCAACAACGGCAACGCCTGGCTGGAACAGGCGGCGCTGGCCGAGATGATGCGCGGCGGCGGCTTTCGCGCCCATCTGACCCGCCTGCGCGGGCATTACGCCGAGAGCCGCGACGCGCTCGTCGAATCGCTCAGACGCCATTTCGGCGAGGTCGAGGTCAGCGGCGCCGAGGCGGGTCTGCATGTCTTCTGGCGGCTGCCGGCCGGCGTTCCCGACGCGCCGGCGCTCGAAGCCCTGGCGCGGCGCGCGCGGGTCGGCGTCTATTCGCTCGCTTCCGGCGGCGCATACGAGACGCGCCCGTCGCTGCTGGCCCAGCGCGCGGTGATCCTCGGCTACGCCGCAATGACGCCGCGCCAGATCGAACAGGGCGTCGCGCGCCTCTCCGACGCCGTCGACGAAGCGGTCGACCAGCGACAGATCGACGTCGACGAGTTGGTCGCGCGACCGACGCCGCCCCATTACGCGTCGCCGGGCGCCGCGGCGGCGCGCCATCTGGCCTCAAGAAATCGCCGACGACCGGCTCTACGCGACCGGCCGCGACCTCGTGCAGGCTCTGCGTCCGTTTCCTCCCGCGAGGCCAGCGCCGTCATGCCCAGCGTCAAGGCGATCTATCGTTATCCGATCAAGGGCCTCAGCCCGCAGGCGATCACGCGGGTCGCGCTCGAGCCGGGCGGCGCCGTCCCGTTCGACCGCGTCTTCGCGCTCGCCCGGCCGGGCGCGCCGATCGATCCGGCCGAGCCCAAATGGGCGAAGAAGAGCCTGTTCCTGATGCTGATGCTCGACGACGGCCTCGCCGAGTTGAAGACCCATCTCGATCCCGAGACCCGTCGCCTCACGGTCATGCAGGGCGCCGCGCGATTGCTCGACGTCGACCTCGACGACGAGCGCGAATGGCCGGCGGTCGAAGCGTTCTTCCGTGCGCGCGTCGCGGCGCTGCGCGAGACGCCGCGGCTGGTGCGCTCGCGCGGCGGCCATTTCATGGACAAGCCGGAGAACCTCGTCTCGCTGATCAATCTCGCGACCGTGCGCAGCCTCGAGGCGCAATGGGGCTACGCCATCGACCCGCTGCGCTTCCGCGCCAACCTTTATATCGACGGCGCCGAGCCTTGGGCGGAGTTCGACTGGGTCGGCGCCGACATCCGGGTCGGCGGCGCGGTGATGACCGTCGACCGGCGCAACGGCCGCTGCGGCGCGACCAACGTCAATCCGGAAACCGGCCGTCGCGACCTCGATCTGCCCGGCTCGCTGCGAGCGGCGTTCGGGCACAAGGAAGTTGGGATCTATCTCATTGCGCGGGAAGGAGGCCGCCTCGCCGTCGGAGATCAGGTTGCGACGCCGAGCACCGTCGACATCGGTCATGCTCCGCTTGCCGTGGCGGCAAAGCCACTCACCGGCCACCAGAAATACATGTGTGGCGGGTGCTATTTCATCTATGAGCCCTCCTCCGGACTGCCTGACCAATCGATCGCCTCAGGCACGCCGTTCACTAAAATCCCGCCGGATTGGCGTTGCCCGGATTGCGGAACGGAGAAGACGACGTTCCGGCCTTATGTCGAGCCAAATCATCAGCAGAGCGCCGGCAAAAGGCAGATCTCCTGAACCCTAGTCGTAGTTTGACACCTCTCCGACATGTCACGACGTCGGGGGCAATGGCCGCGAGTTTGTCGTGTCGAGTCGCGACACGAGCGTGGATCAGCGGCGGTTCAATGAACCGCCGCTGTCGCCTGTCTCAGGTGAGGCCGATTGGTACGCCCGGCGAGCCAGTCGCGCCGGCGAGCGGGACCGGGGTGAAAACATAGACAAACTGATACTTCTTGTCGGCGATCAGGCTGTCGAACACCAGGTTCTCGTGATTGAGGATGCCGTACTTGGTCTGCAGGGTCGAGTGGACCGCGAAGGCCAGCGTCTTGTCCGGATTGGGGACTACCTCCACCGCCCATGTATCGGCGCCGGTCAGGCAAAGATCTTTCTCGATCACCCAGTTCGCGACCTCAAGACCCATGCCGGGTTCACCGCTGTTGTACTTGTCGTTGTTCTTGCCCCACAGCGAACTCCATCCGGTATGGAAAAAGATGGCGTCGCCGGGCTTGATGTCGGCTTCTGATATATTCTGCTTCTGAAGACCCGCGCGTACATCGGCCACGCTGATCTCTTCGCCAGCTTCCATCATGCGCCCTTTCACCGCGACCATATCGATCAGATGACCTCGGGTGAAAAACGGCTTGCAGTTCTCGACGCCGAGCTTCTTGAGGCCATAAGCATCGCTGAAATCCGCTGCGGCATGACCGTTGTAGAATCTCATCTCCTTCTTGTCGCCCTCGGCGCCCAATTGAATGCCGATGTGACCAAGGCCGTCGAATTGAGTCCCCACCTGGCCGATCTCGGAGGTCACGAACTCGTCGTGATAGACCATCCGGTTGTCACCGAACGGGCCTCCGGTCGGGCTGCCGGGGATGCGCAGCGTAAATACCCGCTTCCCGAACAGCGGCATCGTCGAATCGTAATTATGGCCAAGCTTGTAGATCTTGCCGTCCTTGATCCACTTGACGCTATCGAGCACCTTGGCGGGCGTGATGTGGTTCGAGGCGCCCGCCTGGTCGTCGGCACCCCATTTCGAGGGCCACCATTTCTTCTCGCTTAGTTTTGGCAGCGACGATGTGTCCGCCTGCGCAGCCGTGATTGGTGCAAGTCCAAACTTGCCGTGGGTCGCACCAGCGACGGCTACCGCGCTGGCACCGGCTACCCCGGCGGCCTTCAGGAAATTCCGGCGGTCGGTTGACGCCGATCCCGTATCATCCATAGGTTCTTGATTGTCTGACATGTGTTCCTCCCCAAGAATTCGCTTTGTTCGCCGATGAGTAACGACGTTGACAAAATTAACGATATAACGCTGGCAAGACAGATACATGACAGGGACATGATCCAGGCCTGGGCGGCGTTTCCAATCCATTGCAGAGCCAAGGG
>PLRT01000116.1 GCA_003164915.1 Hyphomicrobiales bacterium
TGGCGGGCGCGCTCAACCGCACCGAGAGTCGCGGCGCACATGCGCGCGAAGACTACCCGACCCGCGACGACGCCGACTGGATGAAGCACACCTTGGCGTGGACCGACCCCGACAAGCACGAAGTCCGGCTCGATTACCGCCCGGTGCACGCCTATACGATGTCGAACGACATCGCCTACATCGAGCCGAAGGCGCGCGTGTACTGACGCGGCGGCGCGGACGCGCGGGAGGGAGCGATGTATCTCGCCGTCGTCGTTCTGACGATGTTCGCGCTGCCTGTGGGCTCGACGCTCGTCGACCATCTTCTGCATCCTGATGCGGCGCTCGTTTCACTGATCGGCCGCTGGTTCGTGTTCTGGAGCGTCGGCGTTCGGCTCGCGCTCGCCGGGGCGCGGCAGACGATCCAGCCCGCCTTCACGGCGCGCGAAATCTTCCACGTCGGCGACGACGAAGCCCTGCCGATCGTGCGCGAACTGGGCGTCGCCAATCTCGGCGCCGGCGTCGTCGGTCTGCTGTCGCTCGTCGCGCCGAGCTTCGTCCTTCCGGCGGCGCTCTGCGCGGCGATCTTCTACGGCGCGGCCGCGGTCGGCCATGTCTGGCGGCGCGATCGTTCCGCCAACGAGACCGTCGCGATGGCGAGCGACCTGTTCGTCTTCGTCGTGCTGGCGATCTTCGTCGCCGCCGAGGCCGCGGGCGCGGCCGGGTGACAAGACCCGCCGCGTGAGGTCCGTCGCGTCGCCGCCGTCCCCGACCGTGAGGCGGACGCAAGCGAAACGAAGCCCAACGAAGCCCAACGAAGCCCAAGCGAAACGAAACGAAACGAAGCGAAACGAAACGAAACCAAAACGAAACGGCCGGCTTCGTTTCGGCCGGCGCAAGTCCTTGATCTGCATAGCCTGGCGAAACCGCCCGCTTCGCCGCCTCCTGTCTTTTCAACGCGTTGCGCCCGCTACGCGGCGCGAGAACGCCGCCGCGCCGCCGCCGCGAGCGCTCTGGCCGCCATGGAGCATGATAGCGACAATTCTGATTTTCAGGAAGCAATTGTCGCGCGACTGGCGACCTGGTTTGGCGCGCGCACGGCGCCTCCATCAGCTCGAACCGAGCGATTGTCGAGCGCCGCGGACGCGCGCATTTCCCAGCCCAAAATCGGAAAGCGAACGTCATGCTGTAACGCCGTTTCACGCTTGAATCGCCGCCCGGGTTCCGTCTAATATCAGGCCGCCAAGGCGGCGCCGGAGTCGCGTTCCGACCGCGCAGGATTTTTTGAAGTCGGTCATCCGGCTCATCTAACGGGGGCGAACTTGAAGAGACGTCTGCTGGCGTCGGCTGCCGCCGCGCCGTTGCTGCTCGCCCTTGGCGGTGCGGTTTCGGCGCAGCAGGCGCCGGCGGTCGCCTATCCCAATTTCACCATCGGCGGCGAAGGCGGCGCGGCGCTCGGCGACCCATACGGCCAGCTCGAAGGCACGTTCGCCCTACCGCTCGGGACGAATTTCGGCACGCAGTTCGACGGCTCGATCGGCAGCGAAAGCGGGCAATTCGCCGGACAGGTGGCGGGCCAGGCGTTCTGGCGCAATCCGGCGACCGCGCTGGTCGGCGTCTACGGCGCCTATAGCCATCTCAACGACGGCTTCGAGCCCGACGCGGCGCGGCTCGCCGCCGAATCGGAGCTCTATTTCTCGCGCTTCACCCTGTCGGGAATCGCCGGCGTCAATTTCGACGACAACGACCGCTTCTTCGCCCAGGCGCGCGCCTCGCTCTACGTCGACGACAACACCAAGATCTTCGCCGGCTACGTGCGCGACGACACCGGCTACCAGTACGCGAGCGTCAACGCCGGCGCGGTCGGCTTCGAGCATCTCTTCCCGTCGACCGGCGTGTCGATCTTCGGCGAAGCGCGGGGGGGCGACCACGACTATCGCGCCGCCTGGGCGGGGATCAAATTCTACCTCGGCGGCCCGACCGGCTCCGGCAAGTCGCTGATCGGCCGCGACCGCGAGGACGTTGCGCCGGTGTGGCGATTCGTCGAGGCGAAGAAACAGAAGGTCGCCTCGTCGACGTCCGCCACCACGACCACGGTGACGACGACCACCACGACGTCGACGAGCACGTCGACGCAGACGACTTCGCAGACGACGACGANNGGGAGCGTCACGCTCGGCCTTTGCGTCGCCGGATCGGTCGTCGACGTCGCCGCGCCGGCGAGCCTCGCGCCGGCGCTCGCCGATTTCTACAAACTCGCGCTCGCCCCCGCCGCCGGCGTTCCTGGCGTCGCGATCGAAGGCGAAGCCGGCGATTACTCAATTTCCGCGCAGGGGCGCGTCGTCGCGAGCAAGCTGACGCTCGGCGGGCTGCTGGCGCGGCTCGCCGAGTTGCTGCCCCAGACCGCGGCCGCGGAGGCGAAGGGCGATTGGTTGCGCGCCGCCGCGCTGGGCTGGGAGGACAAGGTCGCGCTGGTCGCCGGCCGCGCGCGCGTGGGCCGATCGGCGCTAGCCGCTTGGTTGATCGACCGCGGCTTCTCGTGCCAGGGAAGCGAATACGCCTGCGTGCGCGACGACGGGCGCGTCGCCGGGTTTCCCGGCCCGCTGATCGTCGCCGATCCCGCCACGCCGACGCTCGCCAAGCTCGCCGCGTTCCGCGATCTCGCCAGCGCCGACGGCGACGATTCGCTGATCGTCGCGCCCGCCGCCGAATGGCGCGCGGCGGAGGAATGGGCGACCTGCGGTCTCGTCGTCGTCGTCGAGTTCGCGCCCGGCGCAGCGCTGTCGATCGAGGCGCTCGATTTCGCGCGCGATCAGGCGACGATCGCCGCGGCGCTGCAGACGACTTTCCCCGGCGCGACGCCGCTTCCGCCCTCGGCGCTCGCCTTTCTCGCGCGAACGCCGATCGTCCGGCTGCGTTTCGGCGACACCGACGCGTTCGACGGAATCCTCGACCATCTCGTCCGCTCGACGCTCGAAGCCGGGATCGACGCGCAGGCCTTCGCCCGTTTCGCCGGCGCTTTCGCCGGACAGGCGGCGGCCGAGCGCGCGGCGCCGGCGCAGCGGTTCGAAATTCCCAAGCCGACCGCGCGGCGGTTCGATCGGTTCCTGACCATCGGCATGGCGACCTACGACGACTACGACGGCGTCTATTTCAGCTTGCAAGCGTTGCGCATGTACCATCCGGAGATTGTCGAAGAGGCCGAGTTCGTGGTGGTCGACAATCATCCCGACGGCCCTTGCGCCGAGCAATTGAAGCAACTCGAGCACCACATTGCCAACTATCGCTACATCCCAGCCGGCGAATTCACCGGAACGGCGATCAAGAACGCGGTGTTCGTGAATGCAGGCGGCGAATTCGTGCTGTGCATGGATTCGCACGTGTTCTTCGTCCCCGGCGCGCTGAAGCGCCTGATCGCCTACATGCGCGCGCAGCCGGAGACGCGCGACCTCCTGCAGGGACCGCTCGTCTACGACGATCTCAAGACGTTCTCGACCCATTTCGATCCCGTCTGGCGCGGCGGCATGTACGGGACCTGGGGAACCGATCCGCGCGGCCTGGACCCCGACGGCGAGCCGTTCGACATTCCGATGCAGGGCATGGGCGTGTTCGCCTGCCGCCGCGCCGCGTGGCCGGGCTTCAATCCGCGCTTCCGCGGCTTCGGCGGCGAAGAGGGCTACATCCACGAGAAAACGCGCCAGCGCGGCGGACGCACATTGTGCCTGCCGTTCCTGCGCTGGATGCACCGCTTCAACCGACCGATGGGCATTCCCTATCGCAATACCTGGGAGGACCGCTTTCGCAACTACATGATCGGCTTCATGGAACTCGGCCTGCCGCTCGACGGGGTGAAGCAGGAGATCGTCGCCGTGCTCGGCGAGGAGGCGGGCCGGCGGTTGATTGCGACGCTCGAAGGCGAACTGTCCGCGCCGGGGTCCTGAGCGCGCCGCCCGGCCCTCGCCCTTTTGCCGAGGCGTCGACTGTTGACGGCGGCGGCGGCTATGCTTCAGAAAGCGTCTGGCCCCTGACGCCGACCCCGCGTCGGCGCATGAACGACCGGCCCGGCAGGATGAATCGATGGTCGAGATCAGCCTTCCCAGGAATTCCCGCCCGCAGCCGGGCAGGCAATGGCCGAAGCCGGAGGGCGCCAAGCGCCTGAGCGAATTCCGCGTCTATCGCTGGAATCCGGACGATTCGGCCAACCCGCGCATCGACGTCTATTGGGTCGACCGCGACGATTGCGGGCCGATGGTCCTCGACGCGCTCATCTGGATCAAATCGAAGGTCGACTCGACGTTGACCTTCCGCCGCTCGTGCCGCGAGGGCGTGTGCGGCTCGTGCGCGATGAACATCGACGGCCTCAACACGCTCGCCTGCACCAAGGGGATCGACGACATCGACGGCGCGGTGAAGGTCTATCCGCTGCCGCACCAGCAGGTGATCAAGGACCTGGTGCCCGACCTCACCCACTTCTACGCCCAGCACGCGCTGATCGAGCCGTGGCTGAAGACAACGACGCCGACGCCGGAAAAGGAATGGCGCCAGTCGCAGGAGGATCGCGCCAAGCTCGACGGCCTCTACGAGTGCATTCTGTGCGCCTCGTGCACGACCTCGTGCCCGAGCTATTGGTGGACCGGCGAGCGTTATCTCGGGCCGGCGGCGCTGCTGCAGGCCTATCGCTGGCTGATCGATTCGCGCGACGAGGCGACCGGCGAGCGGCTCGACGAACTCGAGGACCCGTTCCGCCTCTACCGCTGCCACACGATCATGAATTGCGCCAAGACCTGCCCGAAGGGCCTCAACCCCGCCAAGGCGATCGCCCACATCAAGGGCATGATGAACGACCGGCGGCTTTAGCGCGCCGCGGTCAGGGCGCGATCACGCCGCGCCGACGTCGGGGCCGCGCAGCCGCGCGTCGAACACCGACGCGGTGAAGTCCATCACGTCGCGCGAGGTCTCGCGCAAGAGCGAAAAGGCGGTCGGCCGGCGCGCGGTCAGGCGGCCGGCGATCTGGTTCTCCTCGAACGAGAACTGCATCTTGAACTTGCCGGCGAGGCGCAACATGCCGACATTGTCGGCGGTGCAGACGATCTCGATCGTCTCGACGCCGTGGTTGCTGGCGGCCTGCTCGATGCGGCGGAACAGGGTCTCGCCGAGGCTGCGCCGGCGGTAGGCCTCCTCGACGCTGAACGCCGCCTCGGCGTGGATATGCCGCTGGTAGGGCGCCTGCTCGCTCCAGATCGCCTCGCCGGAGCGCAATTCCGCCGCGCCGCGCATCACGCCGTCGATGAAGGCGCCGAACACGAGGTCGCCCTCGCCGAAGCAGTTCTGCGCGTAGCGGACGAGGAAGTCGTCGGACATGCCGCCGCCGAACCGTTCGTGGCGGCTGCGCGAGTCCAGGCGCAGCAGGTGGTCGCGGAATAGCGGCATGTCGGCCGGCCACAGCCGCCGGACGTCAACCGTCGAATGGGTCGAATTCGCCATGGATTCCTCGCGAATCTGTCCCCGACGTCTCAACCCGGGCGATTTATTGTGCATTGCAGCACGAAGCGCAAGCCGCCTCCGCGCGCCAAACTGCCGCAGACCCTGACCCGCGCAGGATCGCCGCGATTTTCGCCCGCCGCCTTGATAAGCCGCAAGCGCAAAGCTTGCGCGACGGCGGCCGGGCGGCGCGTCGCGCGGCGGCGATGTCGCAAATTTTACTCATTTTTCATTAACCACTGCCAAGAATAGAAATCCGGCGAAAGGAACGCCGCCGGATCCGAATTTTGCCGGGATCTCGGCGCAATGAGCCTCGCCTTGCGTAGCGAATCGCCGCCGAGAGTGACGAAGGACTGATTTCCCATGCCATCTCCCGCGCCCCTCGCCACCCGCGCGATCGCCCTTGCGCTCTGCGGCCTGTTCGCGTTCGCCGCGAGCGCCGCGCTTGCCGAGAACAAGCCCGCCGCCGACAAGTCCGGCAGCGACGCGTCCGCCGCCAAACGGAAAGTCGTCGGCGCCTATGGCGACTGGGCGGTGTACGACGCCGGATCGGGCAAGGACAGGGTCTGCTACGTCGCCGCCAAGCCCGCGCAGCGCGACCCCGACGACCTCAAGCGCGACCCCGGCTACGCCTTCATCACCGAGCGGCCGAGCGAAGGGGCGCGCAACGAAGTGTCGTTCATCATGGGCTTCGACGTCGGCGCGCCGGACGCCGAGTCCGAGGGCGACAGCAAGGACAAGAAGGACAGCA
>PLRT01000160.1 GCA_003164915.1 Hyphomicrobiales bacterium
CATAGAATCCCTTCTCCCGCTCGCGGGAGAAGGGGGCGCGAAGCGCCGGATGAGGGCGGCGACGCCGCTCACCCTTGCCCTCACCCCAGCCCTCTCCCGCCGCGCGGGAGAGAGGGAGCGCTTCTCAGCTCAGCGTCGCTTTGACGATCTTGTCGGGTTCGCGCACCGGTTCGCCGCGCTTGATCTTGTCGACGTTCTCCATGCCGGAAACGACGCGGCCCCACACGGTGTATTTGCGGTCGAGGAAGCCCGCGTCGTCGAAGCAGATGAAGAATTGCGAATTGGCCGAATCCGGGCTCGCCGCGCGCGCCATCGACACCGTCCCGCGGACATGCGGCTCGCCGTTGAACTCGGCCTTGATGTCGGGATAGCTCGAGCCGCCGGTTCCGGTTCCATGCGGGCAACCGGTTTGGGCCATGAAGCCCTCGATCACCCGATGAAAGACGATGCCGTCGTAGAAGCCTTCGCCGACCAGGCGCTTGATATGGGCGACATGGCCGGGGGCGAGATCGGGACGCATCTCGATCACCACCGGGCCTTTGGTGGTGTCGAGCGTCAGGGTGTTTCCAGCAGTGGTCAAAATCACGCTCCTCAGCGTTGGAAGTTCTGGACGTCAGTCCTGGCTCGCCGGCGTGTCGCTCGGCTCGGCGGCCGGCGCGTCGGGCGCCGGGGTCTTCTTCGGCTTGGGCTTCGGTTTCTCCTTCGGCTTGTCGTCCGAGGTCCCCTCGTCGCTCGACTTCGCCTTGTCGTCGGCTTTCGCTTTGACGTCCGACCCAAGCCGCAAGGTGACGATTTTGTCGGGGTGATCGACCAGGCCGTTGTTGCCCGCCGTGCCAGCCTTGATCTTGTCGACGACATCCATGCCGGACACGACTTCGCCGAAGACCGCGTACTTGCCGTCGAGCGGGCCCGCGTCGTCGAAGCAGATGAAAAACTGAGAATTGGCCGAGTTCGGTTCCTCGGTGCGCGCCATGCCGAGCGTGCCGCGGCGGAAATGGGTCGGGGTGAATTCCGCCGGAATGTTGGGCAGGTCGGAGCCGCCCGACCCGGTCCCGGTCGGATCGCCGGTCTGGGCCATGAAGCCGGGAATCACGCGGTGGAAGACGATGCCGTCATAGAACTTGCGCTTCACCAGCGTCTTGATCTGGGCGACGGTCTTGGGCGCCAGGTCGGGTCGCAGGCGGATGACCACCTTGCCGTGTTTGGTCGTCAGAATCAGGGTGTTGTCTTTGTCTTCGTCGTCCTGGGCGAAAGCCGGCGCAGCGAGCGCGGCGAATGAAACGGCAAGAAACGTCCGGCGGCTGACGTGCGACATGCGGTCCTCGTGAAAGCGGCGTGCTCGCCGCGGAGCGGCTTGATAGCACGCGCGCCCGGCAAGGCAAGATCGCGCCAAGATGAGCCGCCACAGGCGCGTTGTCGAACCGCCTCGGCGGACGGGGCGGAATTCAGGCAGGGCAAGAACGGCGACGGCGCCGAGCGATCGCCGTCGGCGCCGTCCTGAACCTCCGCCTTTCCGCGCCCCTATTCCGCTGCGACCTTCGGCAGTTGCGCGAGCGAGGCTTCCAGCGCCTTCGCGTCGTAGTCCTGATCGACCAGCTTGCCGCCGAGATAGTCGATGTAGGCCTGCATGTCGAAATGGCCGTGCCCGGACAGGTTGAAGAGGATCGTCGTCGCCTTGCCCTCTTCGCGCGCCTTCACCGCCTCGTCGACCGCCGCCTTGACCGCATGGTTCGATTCCGGCGCCGGCACGATGCCTTCGTTGCGCGCGAACAGCACCCCGGCCTCGAAGCACGGGTTCTGATGATAGGCGCGCGCCTCGATCAGGCCGAGCTCCTTGCAATGGCTGACCAGCGCCGACATGCCGTGGTAGCGCAGGCCGCCGGCGTGGAACCCGGGCGGAATGAAGGTCGACCCGAGCGTATGCATCTTGACCAGCGGCGTCAGATGGCCGGTGTCGCCGAAGTCGAAGGCGTAGCGACCGCGCGTCAGCGACGGGCAGGCCGCCGGCTCGACCGCGATGACGCGAACGTCGCGCTTCTCGCGCAGCTTCTTGCCGAGGAACGGGAAGGCGATGCCGCCGAAATTCGACCCGCCGCCGGCGCAGCCGATGACGACGTCGGGATAGGCGTCGGCCGCCTCCATCTGCTCGATCGCCTCTTGGCCGATCACAGTCTGATGCAGCAGCACGTGATTGAGCACGCTGCCGAGCGAGTATTTGGTGTCGCCACTCTGAGCGGCCACCTCGACCGCCTCGGAGATCGCGATGCCGAGGCTGCCGGGCGAATTGGGATCCTGAGCGAGGATCGCGCGGCCGGAGTTGGTCTCGTTGCTCGGGCTGGCGACGCAGGTCGCGCCGTAGGTTTCCATCAGCGCCCGCCGATAGGGCTTCTGGTTGTAGGAAACCCTGACCATGTAAACCTTGACCTCGAGGCCGAACAGACCGCCGGCAAAGGCGAGCGACGAGCCCCACTGGCCGGCGCCGGTCTCGGTGGTGAGCTTCTTCACCCCCTCCTGCTTGTTGTAGAAGGCCTGTGCGACGGCGGTGTTCGGCTTGTGGCTGCCGGCCGGGCTGACGCCCTCGTATTTGTAAAAGATGCGCGCGGGCGTGCCGAGCGCCTGCTCGAGCCGGCGGGCGCGATAGAGCGGCGTCGGCCTCCACATGCGGTAGATCTCGCGCACCGGATCGGGGATCTCGATCTCGCGCTCGGTGCTGACCTCCTGGGCGATCAGCGCCATTGGGAACAACGGCGCGAGATCGTCGGGGCCGATCGGCTTGCCGGTTCCGGGATGGAGGACGGGCGGGGGCGGCGGCAGATCGGCGGCGATGTTGTACCAAACCCGCGGAATCCGGTCTTCGCCCAACTCGTACTTGACGCGCTCGCCCATACGCCTGCCCTCCCCTAAAACAAGGACCATTGCGACGACTATCACGCTTCGCCAGCGGACCGGCAAGGCAAAATGTCGCCGGAGCCGCCCTTGACGGGGCCGCCGCCGCCGCGCCATAGCCCCCCGACCCAGCCATGGGTCGAAGGGAAAAACGAGGCCCATGGGCCGTCTCGCGCGATTGCGCCACCGAGTGGAATATGTCGCCTTCCGCGCGGCGGCGGCAATCCTGACCGCCCTGCCGCTCGACCGGGCGTCGGCGGTGTCGGGCTTTCTCTGGCGACTGGTCGCGCCGCGGCTCAAGCGCCAGAAGCGCGCGCTCGACAATCTCGCGCTCGCGCTGCCCGGGCTCAGCCAGGCCGAGCGCCAACGCATCACGCTGGCGATGTGGGACAATCTCGGCCGCTCGTTCGCCGAGTTCTTCCACATCGACGAGATTGTGCGCGACAGGCGGATCGCGCTCGAGCCGCTCGAGACATTCGAGGCGGTCGTCAAGGGCGGGCCGTTCGTCGTCTGCACGCTGCATCTCGGCAATTGGGAGCTCGCCTCCCAGGCCGGGCTGCGCTTCGGCCTGCCGATCGCCGGCGTCTACCAGAAGCTCACCAATCCGCTGGTCGACCGCTGGCTCTACGAGCGGCGCCGGCCGCTCTATCCCGGCGGGCTGTTCGACAAATCGCCGGCGACGTCGCGGGCGCTGATCAAGCTCGCGCGCGCCGGCGGCTACGCGGCCTTCGTCGCCGACCTTCGTGAGGGGCGCGGGATCGAGGCGCCGTTCTTCGGCCGTCCCGCCTGGTCCAATCCCTTTCCCGCCCTGGTCGCGCGAACCGCTGCGATTCCGATTTACGCCGTAGCCGTCGTGCGGACAAAAGGCGCGCATTTCACCATGCGCATCGAGCCGGTCGCGGTCTCGCGCAGCGACGATCGCGACGCCGACGTCAAGGCGACGACCGCCGCCATCCAGGCGCGCTTCGAACAGTTTGTCCGCAGCGCGCCGGAACAATGGATGTGGGCGCACCGGCGTTGGGATTGAGGAAGAAGGCGATCGGCAGTAGGCAAAGAGCGCGTCCTTCCGCCTACTGCCTCCAGCCCGCGGAGCCCCTGCCCTGATCGTCGCCACCTGGAACGNNTCCGACAGCGGCTGCCGCACTTGCTCGACTATTTGAGAGAGCAGAGCCCCGACGCCTTGTGCCTGCAGGAGATCAAGTGCGTCGATGAGCTGTTCCCGCGCGCCGAAATCGAAGACCTCGGCTACAATGTCGCAACCCACGGGCAGAAGGGCTTCAACGGCGTCGCGATCCTCGCCAAGCGGCCGTTCGAAGTGAAGCGCGGCTTGCCGGGCGACGCCGACGACCTCCAGGCGCGCTACATCGAGGCGGTGATTCCCGCCGCCCGCGGCGTGCTCAGGCTCGCCTGTATCTATCTTCCCAACGGCAATCCGGCCCCCGGCGAGAAATACGCCTACAAGCTCGCCTTCATGGATCGGCTGATCCGGCATGCGCGCAAGCTGCTCGCCTACGAGGAGCCGCTGGCGCTGGCGGGCGACTTCAACGTCATTCCCGAGCCGCGCGACGCAGCCCATCCGGAACAATGGACCAAGGACGCTTTGTTCCTGCCCGAGACGCGGGCCAGGTTCCGCGAACTGATGTCGCTCGGCTTCGCCGACGCCTTGCGCGCCGTCAGCGACGAGAAGGGCCCCTACACCTTCTGGGACTATCAGGGGGGCGGCTGGCAGCGCAACAACGGCATCCGCATCGACCATGTCCTGCTGTCGCCGCAGGCGGCCGACAGGCTCGAGACGGCCGCCGTCGACAAGGACATGCGCGGGCGCGAGAAGGCCTCCGATCATGTCCCGGTGAGAGTCGCGCTGAAGCTGGATTAGGACTTGCCCGTCCTTTTCCCTTCTCGCGGGGCGCGAGGGCGCCGCGGCGACGCCTAGACCTTCCTGGCCACCGCGCGCACGACTTCGCTCGCGCCGACGTGCAGCGCGCCTTCTTCCAGCACGGCGCTCGCCTCCGAAAGCTCCAGCATCTCCAGACCGGCGAAATCCTCGGCGAGGTCGGCGCGGCTGTAGAGCAGGCGCGCCTCGCGCGGGCCGCCGCGCGCCCCTGCCGCCTGGGCGGCGAGTTGCGCCGGACGGAACGCTTCGAGGATCACCAGCCCGCCCGGTTTCAGCGCCGCGACCGCCTTCGCATGGACGAAGCGCCGCTCCTCGGCGGCGAGATGGAGATAGATCAGCGCGACGAGATCGTAGGCCTCCCGCGGCCAGTCCCAGACGAGGATGTCGGCCTGAGCCGCGTTGACGCTGACGCCGCGCGCCGCGGCGAGGCTGCGCGCCTTGGCCACGCCATGGGCGGAGAGATCGAACGTGTCGACGGCGAGCCCCTGTTGGGCGAGCCAGACGCCGTTGCGCCCCTCGCCGTCGCCGGGAACCAGCGCCCGCATGCCGCGCGCCAGGCGCGCCGCCTGCGCGACGAGGAAGGCGTTGGCCGCTTCGCCGTAGGCATAGGACGGCGGCGCGTAACGCGCGTCCCACATCGCCCCGCGCTCGATCGTACCGTCGGTCATTGCCATCCTCTCCTCCTCGACTTCGTCGCGGTCGGCGACGGCGCCCAGGCGGCCTCGAGCGCGAATTCCCCTCGCGCGTCCGACCCGCCGGGCGGACACTGAGCGGGTCGAGCCCGTCCCGCCTCTCTCGCCCGAATCGAGACCGGCCCGCAAGCGGCTTCCGCTCTTGCGGTCGCGGCCGACCCGAGGCGGCGGCGCCCGACCGCCGACTGCGCCCGCCGCCGAACGGAAGGCGCCCCCTTTCCGCCCCGTTCCACGCCCGCGCGCAGCCCCCTTGACGGAACACAGCGCGAACAGATACGCATCGTTCGTGATTTGTTTACGCCCGGACGCGATTCTCGGGCTCGCCGGCGGCGAGGGCGAATCGCGCCGAGGCGGTTGGGGACATTGGCCATGCTGACCAGAAAGCAAAGCGAATTGCTGCGCTTCATCCACGAGCGCCTGCAGGACGAGGGGGTCCCGCCCTCGTTCGACGAGATGAAGGACGCGCTGGAGCTCAAGTCGAAATCCGGCATCCACCGGCTGATCATGGCGCTCGAGGAGCGCGGCTTCATCCGCCGCCTCGCCAACCGCGCCCGCGCGATCGAAGTGCTGCGGCTGCCGGAATCGGCGACCGTCGGCGCGCCGCGCGGGCAGAAGTTCTCGCCGAGCGTGATCCCCGGCAATCTCGGCAGGGTTCGCCCGCGCGGCGGCGAGGCTTCGCCGCCGCCTGCGGCGATGATCCCGGTGATGGGCCGCATCGCCGCCGGCACGCCGATCGAGGCGATCCAGACCCGCATCGACACCATCGCGATGCCGCCCGAGTTCCTCGGCGCCGGCGATCATTTCGCGCTCGAGGTGCGCGGCGATTCGATGATCGAAGCGGGCATCCTCGAGAACGACACCGTCATCATCCGCAAGCAGGACACCGCCGAAACCGGCGACATCGTCGTCGCGCTGATCGACGACGAGGAAGCGACGCTGAAGCGGTTGCGCAAGCGCGGCGCCTCGATCGCCCTCGAAGCCGCCAATCCCGCCTACGAGACCCGCATCTTCGGCCCCGACCGGGTGCGCGTGCAGGGCAAGATGGTCAGCCTGCTTCGGCGCTACTGACAAACCGGCGCTGTCGAGGACAAAGCTGGAGGCCGGCCGGAAGCAGCGTCGAGGAGGCCACTCCTTGCTGCTTCCGGACCGGCCGACCCCACGGACCCGGGAGATGCGGCGGACCCGAGCACTCCGCGGGGTATCTGCGGGCAAGACGATGCCCTGCAATAATGACGGTACGCCGACGCTCGACGATTGCAATCGATCGGATGCTTCGGGGTCTGAAAACCGAATCTTTACCTAAACATAGTTGGTTACCACGATTAACCTTTGGATTATGTGCGACGCGGCGCGGCTCGCCTCTTGGGCGAGATTGTGGACGCTTCCGGCGCCGCGCCTTGCCCTCGCCGCCGCCGCGGGCCAATGTCGCAGGCGACCGAAGCGAGGTGATTCGTGGCCGGCGTCGGCGTTTCAACGGACGAATTCGAGGTCGAGCGGGCCGAGGGCGAGCCGGCCTTCACCGTCGACCTCGATGGGTTCGAGGGGCCGCTCGATCTGCTGCTCGAACTGGCGCGCCGGCAGAAGGTCGATCTCGCCCGCATTTCGGTGCTGGCGCTCGCCGAGCAATACCTCGCCTTCGTCGAGCAGGCGCGCAAGCTGAGGCTCGAGCTGGCGGCCGACTANNCTCGTCATGGCGGCCTGGCTCGCCTATCTGAAATCGCGTCTGCTGCTGCCCTCGCCGAACCGAGCGGAAAACGTCGAAGCGACCGATCTCGCCGACGCGCTCGCCCAGAGACTGCGCCGGCTCGAGCAGATCCGCCGCGCCGCCGAGGCCTTGTTCGCCCGGCCGCTGCTCGGACGCGACGTCTTCGCCCGCGGCGCTCCGGAGCCGATCGCCCGCGGCGGCGCGATCGTCTACGAGGCGACGCTGTACGACCTGCTCTCCGCCTATGCGCGCCAGACGCAGAAGCATGCGCGCTCCAGGGTGCGCCTCAAGCCGCGCGTCGTCTGGTCGCTCGCCGAAGCGCGCGAGGCGCTGACGCGGATGATCGGCGAAATCGCCGACTGGACCGATCTCGATTCGTGGCTGATCGCCTATGGCGTCGAGCCGAAGTTTCGCCGCACCGCGCGCGCATCGTCGTTCTCCGCTTCGCTCGAACTGGCGCGCGAAGGTCGGATCGAGCTGCGGCAGGACGCGGCGTTCGCGCCGCTGTGGCTGCGACCCGCCGCCGTCGCGCCCGAACCGATCTGAGACGCCAAAATGGGAATCGTCGCCAAATTGTTCGAAACCGACGCGTCGCCGCGCTTCGTCCCCGAGGACATTCGCATCGTCGAGGCGCTCCTGTTCGCCGCCGCCGCGCCGATCGACGAGGCGACCGTCGCGGCGCGGATTTCCTCGGAATCCGAGATCGCCGCGGTGATGGCCGAGGTGCAACGGCTCTATGCCGAGCGCGGGGTCAACGTCGTGCGCGTCGCCGGCCGCTGGGCGTTGCGCACCGCGCCCGATCTCGCCTGGCTGCTCGCGCGCGAGGACCAGGAGAAGCGCAAGCTGTCGCGCGCGGCGATCGAAACGCTCGCCATCATCGCCTATCACCAGCCCGTGACCCGCGCCGACATCGAGGAAATCCGCGGCGTCGCCGTCTCCAAGGGCGCGCTCGACGTGCTGATGGAGGCCGGCTGGGTGCGCATGCGCGGTCGCCGCAAGGCGCCGGGGCGCCCGATCACCTACGGCACGACGCCCGATTTCCTCGCCCATTTCGGCCTCGACGCGATCGCCGACCTCCCTGGCCTCGACGAACTGCAGGGCGCCGGCCTGTTCGAGGGCAAGCTGCCGCCCGGTTTCGGCGTGCCGCAGCCTGACGACGACTCGGTCCTGCGTCCCGACGAAGAACCGCTCGACGAACCGTCGGCGCTGGAGCAGGCCTGGGGACCGGTGGTCGAATCGGACGAGTCCTGAAAAGCGATCGGCCACGAATCCGCCGAAAAGCGCGTCGACAAGCAAGCACGGCCCGCATAGGCGCGGGCGGGCGGAGATCGTCGCATGAATGGTCGCATTGTCCTGGCGGCGTTGGCGGTGGCGTTGGGCTCGGCCGGCGCTCGCGCCGAGCCGGCGATGCCGCTTGCGCCCCACCGCGCCGCCTACGAAGTCTCGCTCGTCGACGATTATGACGCGGCGCGCTCGCAGTCGCAGGCGCCGGTCGCCGCCTCCGGCATCATCGCCTACGAATTCTCCGGATCGCGCTGCGACGGCTACGCTTCGAACTTTCGCCAGTTCACCGAGCTCCAGCGCAGCGAGGGCGATCCGCTCTCCCTCGACGTGCACGCCGTCACTTTCGAGGGCGGCGACGCCAAGCTCATGCGCTTCCGGATCGATTCCCGCACCGCTGACGGCGACGCGCCGGCGGTCGTCGGCTCGGCCAGTCGCAGCGACGGCGGCGACACGACGGTCGCTTTGACCAAGCCGGACCCGGCGACGATCGACATCGGCCAGAGCGTCCTGTTCCCCACCGAGCACATCGAGCGCATCATCGCCCAGGCGAAGGCCGGCGGCGGGACGATGCAAGCGCGGGTCTACGACGGCTCCGACACCGGCAAGAAGGTCTTCCAGACCCTGACGGTGATCGGCAAGGAGGAAACCGCACGAACGCAGGAGCCCGTCGTCGCCGAGACGCTCGGCAAGATGCGCCGTTGGCCGGTGACCGTTTCCTATTTCGACGAGCAGGCGCGCGACGCCCCGCCCGATTACACCCTCAGCTTCGACCTCTACGAGAACGGCGTCCAAGGGATGCTGAAGCTCGACTACGGCGCCTACGCGCTCAGCGCCAAACTGGCGCGCCTCGAGCTGCTTCCGACGCCGGCCTGCCACGACTGATCAGCGCGGCCGCCTGTTTCCCCCGCCCGGGCGGTAGGCGAGCCCGCGCTGCACCGCCGCCGCGCCGAACCGGTCGCGCAAATCCGCGATCGCCGTTTCGCGCGCTTTCTCGCGGCCGCGATCGCCTTCGATGAGATCGGCCGTGTCGGCGTCCTCCGCCGAGGCGAGATCGCCCGCGGCGACGCCGATCAGGCGGTAGGCGGTTCCCTGAGGCTCGGCCTCGAGCAACGCGCGCGCCGCGGCGAACAGGCGCGGCGCCATCTGGGTCAGGTCGAGCCCCGAACGGGTGCGGCTGTGAAGACGAAAATCCGGGGTTCGCAGCTTCAGCGTCACCGCCCGCGCCGCCAGCCCGTCCTTGCGCAGCCGCGTCGCCACGCGCTCGCAGTGGGAGAGGAGCGTGCGGGTCAGCTCGTCGCGGTCGGCGACGTCGAACTCGAAGGTCGTCTCGCTCGACACGCTCTTGGTCTGGCGACGGGGCGTCACCTGGCGCGAATCGATCCCGCGCGCCAGCCGCCACAGCCGCCGTCCGTCGTCACCCAGCCGCGCGACCGCGGCCTTCTCGTCGAGCCGCTGCAGATCGCCGATCGTCCGCAGGCCCAGCCGCGCGAGCCGCGCTTCGGCGACCTTGCCCACGCCCCACAGCCGGCCGACGCTCATCGGCGCGAGCGTGGAGAGCGCCTCGGCGTGGCCGATAATCGAGAAGCCGCGCGGCTTGTCGAGATCGGAGGCGAGCTTCGCCAGGAACTTGCAATCGCTGAGGCCGATCGAAACGGTGACGCCGATCTCGCGCTCGACCGCGCGCGCGAAGCGCGCCAGCGTCAGCGCCGCCGGCGCGCCGTTGACGCGTTCGCAGCCGCTGAGGTCGAGGAACGCCTCGTCGATCGACAGAGGCTCGACCAGCGGCGTCAGGCTCTCCATGCGCGCGCGGATCGCGCGGCTGACGCGCACGTATTTCGCCATGTCGGGCGGCAGGACGACCGCGTGCGGGCAAAGCTGCAGCGCGCGGCCGATCGGCATCGCCGAGCGCACGCCGAAGGTTCGCGCGACGTAGCAGCAGGTGGCCACGACGCCGCGCCGCCCGCGACCGCCCACGATCACCGGCTGGTCGGCGAGCTCGGGCCGATCGCGCTTCTCGACCGCGGCGTAGAACGCGTCGCAGTCGACATGTGCGATCGTCAGGCCGACGTCGGCGGCCAGGAGCCGCGGCGAGCCGCAACGCGGGCAGCGGCCCGTTGCGGCGCCATCGTCGTCGAACTCGGCGAGGCAATCGCGGCAGAATCGCGCCACGGCCGCGAGCGCCGGCCCGCGCATCAAGGGGAGGACTCCGGCGGCGGGCCGACCAGCCTGGCGCGCGCCGAGATCACCGCATTGGGCGCAACGCCCTCTGCAGCGGCGAAAGCAAGGAGCAGCGCCTCGTCGGCGGCGAGATAATCGAGGACGGCGGCGAGAAACTCCGGCGAGGCCGCCGCCCGACGCAGATTGTGCGGCCCGAGGCCCGAGAGCGCGAGAAATCGGGCGAGCCGTTCGGGGTCGGCGGCGAGGAAGCCGAGGGCGTCGATCGCCAGCGCTTCCGCGCCCGCCCCGGCTGCGGACGGCTTGTCGTTAACCCGGTCACGCAAGGTCCGGTTTTCCTTTCATCAAGGTATGCCGCCTAATATACTTCTCCGCGCACCGATGTGAAATTCAGGCCGCCGCGGCCCCCCCCCCGGATCCTCCCATGGTCAAAACCGTGCTGATCGTCGAAGACAACGAGCTCAACATGAAGCTCTTCAACGATCTGGTGGAGACGCGAGGGTGCCGGATCGTCCAGACGCGCAGCGGCGTCGAGGCGGTCGAACTGGCCCGTCTCCACCACCCGGACCTGATCCTGATGGACATCCAGCTGCCCGAGGTTTCCGGCCTCGAGGTGACGCAATGGCTGAAGGACGACGAGGAACTGCGCGCAATCCCGGTCATCGCCGTCACCGCCTTCGCGATGAAGGGCGACGAAGAGAAGATCCGCCAGGGCGGCTGCGAGGCCTATCTGTCGAAGCCGATTTCCGTCGCAAAATTCTTCGACACGATCGATCACTTCCTCGGAGCGAAGTGAGTCGATGACTGCGCGCGTTCTCATCGTCGACGACATTCCGCCCAACCTCAGGCTGCTCGAGGCGCGCCTCACCGCCGAGTATTTCGAGGTGCTGGCGGCGACCAGCGGCGCCGAGGCCATCGAATATTGCGAGAAGGGCCAGTGCGACATCGTCCTGCTCGACGTGATGATGCCGGGCATGGACGGGTTCGAGGTCTGCCGGCGGCTGAAGAGCCAGGTCGCGACCGCTCACTTGCCGATCGTTCTCGTCACGGCGCTCGACCAGCCCGCCGACCGCGTGCGCGGCCTCGAAGCGGGCGCCGACGACTTCCTCACCAAGCCGATCGACGAAATCGCGCTGATCGCGCGCGTGCGTTCGCTCGCCCGACTCAAGGTGACGGTCGACGAGTTGCGCAACCGCGCCGCGACCACCGTCGCGCTCGGCATGATCGCGCCATTCGCCTCCCCGAGCGCCGACGACGGCAAGCGCGGCCGCATCATGGTCGTCGACGATCGCGCGAGTTCGGCCGAGCGGCTCGCCCAGGCGCTCGGCTCGCATCACACGGTCTCCATCGAGCCCGACGCGCACGAGGCCCTGTTCCGCGCGGCCGAAGACAATGTCGACCTGATCGTCGTCAGCCTCGGACTCGCCAATTACGACGGCCTCAGGCTGTGCAGCCAGATCCGATCGCTCGAGCGCACCCGCAACCTGCCGATCCTCGTCGTCGCCGACCTCGAGGACCGCCAGCGCGTTCTGCGCGGGCTCGATTTTGGCGTGAACGATTATCTGACCCGTCCCGTCGACCGCAACGAGCTGCTGGCGCGCATACGCACCCAGCTCAGGCAGAAGCGCTACGCCGACTCGCTGCGCGAGAAAGTGCAGCAGTCGATCGAGCTCGCGCTGTTCGACCCGCTGACCGGCCTCAACAACCGCCGCTTTCTCGAGAACCATCTGGCGACGATGCTCGAGAACGCGCGCGTGCGGCGCGCGCCGCTGACGCTGATGATCCTCGACATCGACCATTTCAAGCAGGTCAACGACACCTACGGCCACGATTGCGGCGACGAGGTGCTGAAGAGCTTCGCCGACCGCCTGCGCGGCATCATCCGCGGCGGCGATCTGCTCTGCCGGCTGGGCGGAGAGGAATTCGTCATCGTCATGCCGAACGTCGACGTCGCCGCCGCGGCGCGCATCGCCGAGCGGGCGCGGCTGACGATCGAGCGGGAGCGCTTCGGCGTCGACGGCGGCGCTCTCGCGATCCCGGTCACGGCGTCGATCGGCGTCGCCGAGCGTGGCCCCGACGACGATTCCGGCTCGCTCTACCGCCGCGCCGACCGCGCGCTCTATCGCGCCAAGTCGGAAGGCCGCAACCGGGTGAGCGCAGACGCCGCGTGAACCGGCCGGTTCAGCCTTCGGCGAGCAACAGCATCGTGTCGATCGAGAACGCGCCGTCGTCGGCGATGGCGAAATAGCGCGCGACCTCGGCGTCGGCCTTCGCCTGCAGCGCGCGGATCGCCGCCACGAAGGTCGGGGGCGTGTTCATGCGAGCGACCCATGAGGCGAATTCGAGACGGATGCGGTAGCGCTCGCAGCGCGTCGGCCTGAAACCCGCGGCCTCGACCATCGTCCGCCACTGCGCTTGCGAATAGTTGCGCACGTGCGACGGATCGCGCAGGAGCTCGAGGCTCTGCAGCCAGGTGTCGAGCAGCGGATCCTCGGGCGCAACGACGTCCATGAACGCCGCGAGGCCTCCCGGCTTCAGCGCGCGCCGCGCCTGGGCCAGGCCCACGCCGACGTTGCGCCAATGATGGGCGCTGTAGCGGGTGGCGACGATGTCGAACGCGGCCTCGGGCCACGGCAGCGACTCGACCGAGCCCTGCCGGGTTTCGACATTGGCGAGCCCGCGACGCGCGGCCTCGGCGGCGACCGCGGCGAGCATGGCCTCGCTGAGGTCATAAGCGACGACGCTGTGCGTCAGCGGCGCCAGGCGGAAGGCGAGATGTCCGCCGCCGCAGCCGAGGTCCAGCGCGCGCGCGTCGGGCCGCGCGCCGACGAAGCGGCCGAATGCGTCGAGATCCTCGCCCCGAGCGTGCACCGCGCTCGCGACATAGGCTTCGGCGCGCGGACCGAACTGGTCATCAACCAGGCTATCGTGGGATCGCGACGACATCGACGGAGCTCCGGGGGCTGAACGACGCCGGCGATCTTGTCTGGACCGATAGCCTATTACAAGATTGAAGATTATCCTGGTATAAGGCGCGCCATGCCGACCCCCGACGCTCGCCGCGCCCTCGGCGCGTTCCTGCGCGCTCATCGCGAGCGCCTGCCGGCGCCGGCCGGCGCGGCGCGGCGGCGGCGGACTCCCGGCCTGCGGCGCGAGGAGATTGCCGAAGCCTGCGGCGCGAGCCTGACCTGGATCGCCTGGCTCGAACAGGGACGCGAGGTATCGCCGTCGGCGCCGCTGCTGGCGCGGCTCGCCGCGGCCCTGCGCCTGGCGCCGGCCGAGCGCGTCTATCTGTTCGAGCTCGCCGGCAAACGCGACCCGGAAGCGCCCGCCGGCGGTGAAGACGACTGGCCCGACGCGCTGCTGGGCTTGCCGCAGCGGATGACCATCCCTGCCTACCTGCTCGACGCCCGCTGGAAGGCGCGCGCCTGGAACCGCGCCGCGGCCGAGCTGTTCGTCGGCTGGCTCGACGGCGACAACGACCGCAACCTGCTGCGTTTCATTTTCTGCTCGCCGCAGGCGCCGCGGCTGATCGAGGACTGGCGCGATCGCGCGCGCCGCGTCGTCGCCGAGTTTCGCGCCGATTTCAGCCGGCGGTTGCGCGACCGGGACATGGGCGCGTTGATCGACGAACTCAGCGCGGCGTCGGACGCCTTCGCACGCTTGTGGCGCGAGCAGGCGGTGCTCGCGCGCGAAGGGGGCGAGCGGCGCTTCCGCGCGCCGCCGCGCCGCTTTCTCCAGTCGACGCTGCTCGTCTCCGGCCGCCCCGAAGCGAAGTTCGTCTGTCTGACGCCGCTCGAGGACTGAGGGCGCCGACTTTCAGCTCGCCCGGCGCAGCGGCGCGCTTGCCGCGCGGCCCCCTCGGGCCCCGTCGTCCTTCGTCGATCTGGCGACTTCGAATTCAGCGATCAGCGCTGAGAGCCGTTGCGCCTCTTCCGACAGCGTATGGCTGGCGGCGGTCGATTCCTCGGCCATCGCCGCGTTCTGCTGCGTCGTCTTGTCCATCTCGCCAATCGTGTTGTTGACCGACTCGACCGCGACCGCCTGCTCCTTGGCGCCGGCGGCGATCTCGCCGACGACGCCGTTGATCTCGGTAACCTGGCCGACGATGCGCTGCAGCGACCGGCCGGTCTCGGCGACCAGCTTCACGCCCTGGCTCACCTGCTCGCTCGAGGTCGAGATCAGCGTCTTGATCTCCTTGGCGGCGTTGGCGGAGCGCTGCGCGAGCGCGCGCACTTCGGAAGCGACGACGGCGAAGCCGCGCCCGGCGTCCCCCGCGCGCGCCGCCTCGACGCCGGCGTTGAGCGCGAGCAGGTTGGTCTGGAACGCGATCTCGTCGATCACGCCGATGATCTGGGTGATCTGCTGCGATGACTTCTCGATTGCGCCCATCGCCTCGACCGCGCGGCGGATGACGTCGCCGCTCTTCTCGGCGTCCGACTGCGCCGCGCCGGCGACGGCGCGCGCATGGTCGGTGCTCTGCGCCGTACGACGCACCATCGTCGTGACTTCCTCCAGCGTCGCCGCCGCCTCCTCGAGGCTCGACGCCTGCTGCTCGGTGCGCCGCGACAGGTCGTCGGTGGCCGAAGCGATCTGGACCGTGCCGACGTGGATCGCCCCGCCGCGCGCAGCGACCGCCGCCATCGCCGTCTCGAGCTGAGCGATCGCGGCGTTGAAGTCGGCCTGAAGCTTTCGATAGGCCTCGGGGATGTCGGGCGACATGCGGAACCGCAGGTCCTTGGCCGCCAGCCGCGACAGGCCGGAGCCCACCGAGCTGGCGACGATCGCGCGCTCGTGGTCGATCGCGTCGCGCTGCGCGCGCTCGTTTTCGACCCGCGCTTCCTCGGCGCGCGCGCGGTGCCGCTCGGCTTCGCTCTCGAGCCGCCCCTTCTCGATCGCCGCGTCGCGGAACACCACCACCGCGCGCGCCATCTCGCCGATCTCGTTGCGATCTGTGGCATGGGCCGGCGCCACGGCGAGGTCGCCGACGGCCAACGCATGCATCGTCTTGGTGACCTGGATGATCGGCCGCGCGATGCTGCGGGTGAACAGGAACGCCATCAGCGCGCCAAGCAGAAGACCCGCGCAGCCGGCCCCGAGCAAGGTGCGCTCGGCTGTTGCGGCTGCGACGGACGCGCCCGCGTAGCTCGTCTCTGCGGCCTCGTGGAATTGCGTCGCCAATTGAGCGCCGAGGGCCGTCATCGCATCTTCGATGCTCGTCGCCTCGGCGGCGCCCGCCTTCATCTTGTCGGCGTCGAGCGAGCCGTCCTGGCCCTGGGCGAACCGCAGGCGGTTGGCGAGCTTGCGATACTTGGCGACCAGATCGACCATCTTCTGCACGCCATCGGCGCGAACCGTGCCGGCGGTGTTGGACAGGAGGTCGGCCGCCCAGTCGGAGGCGGAGGCGAAGCCTTCGGTCGACTTGATCCATTGTTTCGCGTCGTTGGTTTCCAACGCGATCCAGAAATGCATGCGCGCTTCGAGGGTGCGCTTCTCGAGCCTCTGCTCCAGCGCCTCGCCGGTCTTGAAGCTCGCGACGTCTTCGAGCGCGGCGCGGCCGTGCGCCACCGCACTGTACCCCAACGCGCTGACGCCGACGACGAGCAGCAGGATGGCGCCGTAGCCGATCAGGAGTTTCGATGCGATCCTCAACCTGGAGAACATGGGCCAACCCGTGACATAGGCGTTCGATCGGGGTTGAACGCCCAGCTGCGCGCGAAAGCGGACGTTGCCACGCCCCTGCCCCCGCCCGGCGGCGGTCCGTTCAAAGGCCCGCGCGCCAGCGACGCCGTCCGCTCCGACGACGCCCCCCGACGATCGTCAGACTAGAACCGCGGGGTTAACCAATCGTCTGCAGGGGGCGGCGTTCGGCCTGTCGAGATGACGCAGAATCGGCGCATTTCATTGACTTTGGCTGGAGTTCCACTATATGCAACGCAGGTTGAGGGCGTCACGTTGGCCCCGACCCGGCGCAAAACCGTTACAATCGCGCCACGCCAGCGCGCGACCGGGAAAAGTCGCGCCGTTCCTGCGGGCCCGAACGCGCCTGCTCCCAAGTCCAGTTCCAGTGAGACGCAATGCGATTTGACGAACTCGGCCTGAGCGAGAAAGTGCTCAACGCCGTCAAGACGTCCGGCTACGAAACGCCGACGCCAATCCAAGAACAAGCCATTCCTTACGCCCTGCAAGGGCGCGACGTCCTCGGCATCGCCCAGACGGGCACCGGCAAGACGGCGGCCTTCACGCTGCCGATGCTGTCGGCCCTCGAGAAAGGCCGCGCGCGGGCGCGCATGCCGCGCACCCTGATCCTCGAACCGACCCGAGAACTTGCCGCCCAGGTCGAGGAAGCTTTCGGCAAGTACGGGATCAACCACAAGCTCAACCTGGCGCTGCTGATCGGCGGCGTGTCCTTCTCGGAACAGGAAGCCAAAATCACGCGCGGCGCCGACGTGCTGATCGCGACGCCCGGCCGCCTGCTCGATTTCGCCGACCGCGGCAAGATCCTGCTGAACGGCATCGAGATCCTGGTGATCGACGAAGCCGACCGCATGCTCGACATGGGCTTCATTCCCGACATCGAGCGGATCTGCAAGCTGGTGCCGTTCACCCGCCAGACGCTGTTCTTCTCCGCCACCATGCCGCCGGAAATCACCCGGCTCACCGAAGCCTTCCTCCACAATCCCGTACGCGTCGAAGTGTCCCGGGCGGCCTCGACCGCCGAGGGCATCGCCCAGACGCTGGTGCGCTCGGGCTCTTCGCCCGAGGAGAAGCGGACGACGTTGCGCCGCGTTATCCGCAGCGCCGAGAATTTCAAGAACGCGCTGATCTTCTGCAACCGCAAGCGCGACGTGCAGGTCGTCTATCGCTCGCTGCAGAAGCACGGGTTCTCGGTCGGCGCGCTGCACGGCGACTTGGACCAGCGCTCGCGAATGGCGGCGCTCGACGCGTTCCGCAACGACCAGGTCCAGTTGCTGGTCTGCTCCGACGTCGCGGCGCGCGGCCTCGACATCCCCGACGTCAGCCACGTCATCAACTATGACGCGCCCCACCATTCCGAAGACTACGTGCATCGCATCGGCCGCANNGCGCCGGCAAGCTCGGCGTCGCGGTGACGATCGTCACCCGGGCCGAGGCGCGGTCGGTCGACGAAATCGAGAAGCTGATCGGTCAGAAGATCGAATGGCAGGCGGGCGGCGAGGCGCCGGCCGACGAGGTCGATGAAGCCGAATCGGCGCCGCGCGAGCATCGCGGCGGCC
>PLRT01000276.1 GCA_003164915.1 Hyphomicrobiales bacterium
CAGCAGGCCCGCTTTGCCGAGCGCACCGGCCAAAAAGCTTGTCCCCGACTTGATCGGGGATCGTGCTCCAGCGTCAGCTCGCCGATCTTGGCGTGAAGCGCCTTCAAGTCGATGCTCGGCGCCGTCCTCGCCTCACTCTTGTCCGGCCCAAAAACGCCCGCCGCCCCGTCGAGCGGTTGGCTCCGCCATTGACCGATCTGGTTCGGATGCACATCGAACTGCTCCGCCAGTTCGGCCAACGTCTTGTCGCCCTTCATGGCGGCCAAAGCCACCTTCGCCTTGAAGGCCGCAGTGTGATTGCGACGGCTACGCTTCGTCATCTTCGCTCCTGATTCGCGACGAGAATCCTCGCCGCTGTCAGGCAGAAAATCCACTTAGCCTATTGTCCAGATTCCCGAAGCCAGCTCTTCGAATCCCGTTTTATTTCCTCGGACGCGCCCGAGGATTTACTCAGGCCGCCCTCGGCCACACGGAATAGCTGCGCGGAGCGACAATGGTATCACCTACGATCGGCGCGGCTGTGAAGGGCGAAGGCCAGGGTTCGACCCCATAGTTGAAGGCGAAGATGAGGTCGCCGCGCCGGCGCAGTCGCACGCCCTCCGGCAGCGCGACGGTCTCAAGCCCGGCCTTGCGGGCGACGCAGCTCATCAGCGATGACAAGGCGGCAGCGTCGGGCCACAAGCCGAGGTAATGGCTGCGACCCTCCGCCACCAACGCTGGCCAGCCGTCGGCGAAGCGCGCCAGCACGCGGGCGTCGGTCTCGATATGCTCGAGCCAGCGCTCCGATGCTCCGCCGATTTCGCCGCTCACCGATTTTCGAACGCCGGGACGCATCGAGGCGACTTCGATCACCCGCATCGGGATCAGCGAGCGCAGCGGCCCTGGCGGCAGGCCGTCGGGGATCGAGAACTGGCGAGTCTTCGAGCCGCTCCTCGGTCCGAAGACAACGACGCCGTCGGCTGCCGCAAAGGCTGCCTCCGCCGCCTCGGAGACAATGGGCAGACTCGGCGCGAGCACAAGCGCGTAACCGTCGAGACTGTCGCCTGGGCGCACGATGTCGACGTCGAGCCCCAGCCGACGCACCGCTTCGTACCAACGGAACGCCAGTTCGACGTAGTTGAACGAGGCTCCTTGCGGTTGGATCTTGCAGATCCAGTCCGCCTCGTAGTCGAAGACGAGCGCGACGGGCGCGCGGCGGCTCGCTGGCAGAACGCCGAGCTTCGCCAGATCGCGCGCGGCCATGGCCGCCTCACGCCCACCCGGCGACAAATCGCTCCGATCGGGAAGATTGAGCCCGGCGTGCATCTGCTCTTGCGCGAAGGGCGCTTGGCGCCAACGGAAGTAGCTCACGACCTCGGCGCCGTGCGCATGTGCTTCGAGCGCCCAGAGCTTCACCATGCCCGGCGCCGGGATCGGGTTGTAAGGCGCCCAATTCACCGGCCCCGGCTGCTGCTCCATCACCCAGAACCGGCCGCGCCCCACCCCGCGATAGAGATCGTGATGGAACGGGGCGATATCGGGATGCGCTGTCTCCTGCCACAGGGCGCGCTCGGCGTCGCTGAACGGAAATTTCTCGGTGAAACCGATCGGGTAGGAGTCCCACGCCGCGAAGTCCAAATGCTCGGCCAGCGCGAAATGATCGAAGTCGGTGAAGAAACCCATGAAGTTGTGGGTGATCCATCTGCCCGGGGAGCAGCGACGGATGATGTCGACTTGCATGCGGTCGTAGGCGCGCACCTGCTCGGAGGCGAAGCGTTGGAAATCAAGACGCGCCGCGGGATTGGCCTCGGTGACGGCGAGGTTCGGCAGCGTGACGTCCTCGAAGCTTGCGACCTCCATCGACCAGAACACCGTACCCCAGGCGGCGTTGAGTTCGTCGGGCGACTGGTAGCGGCGGCGCAGCCAGTCGCGGAACGCCGCAAGGTCATGCGGTCCCCAGGACAACACGGTGCTGTGGCAGCCGTATTCGTTGTCCGTCTGCCAGCCGGCGAGCGCCGCGTGCCCGCCGTAGCGCCTCGCGAGCGCTTCGACGATGCGCGCGCTCTCACGGATGTAGACCGGCGAGGAGAACGTGTAGTGCCGGCGCGAGCCGAAGCCGCGCGGCCGCCCTTGATCGTCGACCGGCGCGATGTCGGGATGCTCGTCCATCAGCCACTTCGGCGGCGTCGCGGTCGGCGTGCCGAGCACGACTTTGAGCCCCGCTCCGCCGAGGACGTCGAAGGCGCGATCGAGCCAGTCCCAGTGAAAGTCGCCGCGTCGCGGTTCGAGGCGCGACCATGCGAATTCGCCGATGCGCACATATGAGACGCCCAGTTCGCGCATGCTCCGCGCGTCCTCGGCCCAGACGTCTTGCGGCCAATGTTCAGGATAGTAGCAGACGCCGAGCATCAGGACTCCATTCGCAGATTAGGCGGGGCTGTCCACGACCATCAGGTGGCGTGGCGCATCTGAATGATGCTGCACCCGTATTCTCCTAAATGAACCGCATGGCTCTCGACAGGCGTTCCCGTCAGCAGGTCAAGTCCGTCCGGCACGCCTCGGACGCGAATTGGCTGCTCGCGGGTGTTGAGAACGAACAGGAGCTGTCTGTCAGCCGCTTGACGGATGGTGACTTCCACACCNNCCGACATAGATGACCGTGCCTTCGCCAACCTGCCTGGCGGTGATCGCCGCCACGCCGGATGCAAAGCGATTGGACCAAGCGCCGATAACCTCGGTCCCCGCCGCCGGCTTGAGCAACTCATAGAGATGCCCGGCGGTCATTTCGTGGTTCTCGTAAGTGAATGTGTATCGGCGCCGTGACGACTCGGTGGCGAGCCGCGGGCGCCGGGAAGCCCCCACGCGCCTCTCGCCGAGCGGAAACAGCTCATCGGCATCGGCAGGCGCCAGCCGTCCGAATTCCTCCACGGTCACGCCGGCAAGCGCAGAGAGGCCAAAACCGGGCGCGGTCTCGCGAATGACATGGTTGTTCCCGTCGCGCGTCGCCGTGCGCGCGCTGAGGATGACGGTTCCCCCCTTCTGCGCGAAAGCATCAAGGCGTGCGGTCCACTCCGGCTTCCAGATGAGCCAGTGCGGCACGTAGAGGATTTTGAGCGGCGAGAGATCGTCCTCGGGATGAATAAAGCCGCAGGCGATCCCTTTGCGGTAGCAATGACGGTACAGCAGCAGGCCGTCGTCCTCCGGGCTCGGCAGGCCCATCGGATAGGCGCGGTGGGCTTCCTGATTGTCGAAATCCGAGCCGGCGATGCCGACATCCATGCGCACGTGCGTGCCGAGGATCTTGTCCTTGATTGCATTGATCTCGCTGGCGAACTGACGCGCCTCATCAAAGCGCCGACGCGGGACGTCATCGTGGTCGATGATCCCCATCCAGTAAATCTCGGCCCCGAAATGGGCCGGACGCCAGCGGAAGAACATGAGGCCGTCTGCGCCTCGCGCCACGGATGACATCGCCATACGGCGCATTTCGCCGGGTTCGGGCGTCAGGGTCGAGAAGCCGGGCTGCGCGCCCAGGCCGGACTGCTGCTCGGGGACGATGAAATTGCCGGTGAACCCGCGCGCGACATCGAGATAGTGGGCCTGCGCGAAAGCGTGTCCGCCCATCCTTTGCATCTCGTCATAGAGAAGCGGGTAGACGTCGAACCCAAGAAAATCGAGATCGCGGGAGAATTGCCCACGCAGGTCGATGTCGTCGAGCCGCCCCAGATTGTGGAAGACGAACCAGTCCGGATTGGCGGCGCGCAGGATCTGCACTTGATCGGCCTGGAAGCGCGCGGTGGCGAAGGCGAGGAAGCGATGGTAGTCGAGGACATGCCCCGGGCCGGCGAAACCCGGCGCCTGATCGAAGGGCAGAACGACCTGGTCGAAATCGCCGTAAGCCGTCGCCCAGAAATCGCCGCCCCATGCNNCGAATAGGAGCGCGACTCGGTCGTGTTGAGTTCGTTGTCGGTCTGCCAGCCGATGACGAAAGGATTGGTCTTGTAGTGCTCGGCCATGGCGGTGGTGATGCGCTTCGAGTGGGCGCGAAAGACCGGGCTGCAGGTGTCGGCGTGTTGGCGCGAGCCGTGACTGGCGGGGCGCCCATTGCCGTCGACCCTCAGCACTTCCGGATAATTGGCCGTCAGCCAGCGCGGCGGGGTCGCCGTCGGGGTGCACAAGATCGTCTTGACCCCGCGGCGCCCCAGAACCTCGATCGCCTTGTCGAACAGAGCGAAATCGAACTGCCCTTCGCGCGGCTCGAAAATATGCCAGGCGAACTCGCCCATGCGCGTCGCGTTGAAGCCGGCCGCCGCCATCCGCTCGGCGTCGCGCTCCCAGTAGCTCTCGTCGACATGTTCGGGATAGTGCGGCGCGCCAAGATAGAACGTCTCGGTCCGAGTCGGACGCCAAACGGAAATCGGCGAGGCTGAGACGTGGGGCATCGGCGCAGTTTTCTCCTTCTATCGTTACCGCCGGACGGCTGAGGCTTACGTCGGCGCGCGCTGCTTTGCGGAATCCGGGAAACGTCAGCCTATTTGACCGCGCCCAGCGCCAAGCCTCCCTGCCAGAAGCGTTGAAGAAACAGGAACAGGATGATGACGGGGACGATGCTGACGAGCGCGCCGACCAGCACCAGCGAGAACATGGCCTGGCCGCCGCCGCCGCCCATGCTGGCGAGCCGGTACCATGAGGCCAGTCCCACGGTCAGTGGAAAGTAATCGGGGCTGCTGAGGACGATCAGCGGCAGGAAATAGTTGTTCCAGGTCGCCACGAAGGCGAGAAGCAGCACGGTCACAAATCCCGGCGTGACCAGCGGGAAGACAATGCTCCGAAAGATCCGCCACTCGCCTGCGCCATCCATGCGGCCGGCGTCGAGCAGCGCATCTTCGACGCCTTGCTCGATGTAGACGCGCATCAGATACACGCCGAGCGGCGAGATCATCGACGGAAGGATGACGCCGAGCGGCGAGTCGGTGAGACCTTCACGGGCGAGCAGCAGGAAGGTCGGCACGACCAGCGCCGTCTGAGGGATCATCACGGCGACGAGGATCGCGCCGAAGAGAACCTCACGACCGACGAAGGAAAATTTGGCGAACGCATACCCTGCGGCCGTTGCAAAGAGCGCGGCGCCCACCCCGGCCGACAGCGAATAGAGGAACGTGTTGAACAGCCAACGGCCGAATATCCCGTTGGAATGAGCAAAGAGATCCCGAAGATTGGCGAACAGGCTGAAATCGTGGCCAAACCACAGGCCAAAGGTCGAAAACAGGTCGAAATTGTTCTTGGTCGAAGCGACGAGCAGATAGAAGAGCGGAAAGAACGTGTAGGCCAGAAACAGACATAACAAGGCGGTCGTCACCCGCTTCGTCCGTCGCGTCGCCCGTTTGAACGATCTTGGCGCCGCTACAAGGGAAGACACAGCCGCCTCTGTCATCGGCTTGCTCCCCCTCCTCGACGGGTCGCCCATGTGAAAGCGCCGGCAATCACCGCAATGAGTAATCCGAGGACGAAGGAGACTGCAGCGGCGTAGTTGTATTGCTGGTTCGCCGCCGACAGGAAATAGGCGTAGATGTTCGGCGTGTAATGGGTGTTGATCACCGCCGGAGCGATTGAGCGCATCAGGTATGGCTCGTTGAACAGCTGCAACGTGCCGTTGATCGAGAAAATGATCGTCAGCAGGATCGCCGGCCATAGCATCGGCAATTGGACGAACAGCGCGTACTGCCAGGCGCCGGCGCCATCAATCGCCGCGGCCTCGCGCAGATCCGACGGGATCGCCTTCAGCGCCGCGTAGTATATGACCATGTTGTAACCCGTGAATTCCCAGGTCACGATATTGGCGAGGGAGAACAGCATGGTGCGGTCGGAGAGGAAGTCCGGCGGCGGCAGCCCCAGCCCTCTGGCGAGCTGAGAGAAGGGGCCGAACGCGGGGCCGTAGATGTATCCCCAAACAAGCGCGGCCACCACGCTCGGAACGGCGTAAGGAATGAAGAAGCCGAGCCTGAACAGTCCTCTCGCATGGAGTGCGCCGCGGTCGAGGACAATCGCGAGAGTCAGGGCGAGACTCAGCATGATCGGCACCTGCGTAGCGCCGAAGAAGAGCAGGTTCGAGACCCCTCCCCAGAAATCCGAGTCGACGGCGACGCGAAGGTAGTTGGCGAACCCAACGAACCGCCGACCGCCCACCAGCATGTCGCGAAACACGCTGGTGTAGAGCGCATAGACGAGGGGAGCGACAAGGAACGCGGCGAACACGAGCAGGAACGGCGCCAGAAAGAGATACGGAACGATAGAGACGCGAAAACGTCGCCTTTTCCGCAATGGCGGCTTCGGGGAAGCCGCCATTGTTCGATCCGGCGACGCGTCCGCCCCGCCGTTGTAGTTGCCGTTCACCGCTGCCGAGGCCTCGATCATTGGCGCTCCGCGATCAGGGCTTTCAGGTCTTCACGGTGAAACCCTGATCCTGAGCGTATTGCACCAGGGTGTCCTGGAGCGAGTCGAATGCTGCGGCCAGGGTTCCATTTCCGGCAGCGGCCGCGCCCAGTTTGTCTCCCATCGTCTGGTTGACGTAGTCCTGGAACGGGCTCCATTGGAACGACGGATCGACCGCTTTGGCGGACTCGACGAACACCTTGTTCACCGCCTGTCCGCCGTAGAACTCGAAAGGCTTGTCGGCGAATTCCGAGCTCTCGAGGATCGCCTTCCTCGTGGGGAAGAGGAATTGTTTGGTCGTGTAGAGTTCGGTCGCCTTGGGATCGATGGTCAGCCAGACCGCCAGCTCGGCCGCCTCCTTCGGGTGCTGACTGGCCGCCAGCGCCGCCAGCGTGGAACCGCCCCAGTTGGCCGACGCGACTTTGGTCGCATCCCACTGCGGAAGCGGCGCCGCCCGCCATTTGCCCGAGCTCTTCTTGGCGAAGGAGGTGAGAAAGACAGGGCCCCAGCCGGCCGTGATCCAGGTGGCATAGCGGCCCTCGTCGAGCGACGTGTACCATTCGGTGACGAAGCCGGGCTTGGCATCGATCGCCTTCGCGTCGATCAGCTTCTGCCAATAGGCGGCAAACTTCTTGGCGACGTCGCCGTTGACCTGAATGCGGATCTCGGCGCCGTTGACTTCGAACGGGCGCCAACCCGCCTGCCATAAGAGCGAGGTGGTCCAACCGCCGTCACTGAAAGTCGCATCGGTCAAAAAGACATCTGGCGCGGCCTCGTGCAGCTTGATCGCCTGGTCGGCGAACTCGGCCCAGGTCTTCGGCACAGTGAGGTTGTACTTGTCGAACACGTCGTTACGATAGAGCACCGCGGTCGGGCCGCTGTCCCACGGCATTGCGTAGACCTTGTCGCCGTCGCTCACTTGACTCCAAGCCCAGGCGGCGAATTCGTCCTTGTGTGCGTTGGCCGACGGACCGATGTCGGCTAACGCCTTGAGCTGCTCGAAACTGCGGACCAATTGAAACTCGAGGTGGCAGACATCCGGCAGCCCTGACCCCGCCTTCAGCGCCGCGCGCAACTTCGTGTACTCGTCTCCGCCCTGGCCGGCGTTGACCAGGTTGACCTTGATATTGGGATGCGCCGCCTCGAAGAGATCAACCTGGTCGCGGAAATTCGGCAACCACGACCAAAGCGTCAGCTGCACGGAGCTTTGCGCAAACGCCGGCATACTCGGCAGCGCAGCAGCCGCAAGACTGGCGCCGGCTGTTTTCAGGACGTCCCGGCGATTGAATCCATCGCCTTGAAAACCGACCTTGTCGTTCATGGCTTCCTCCTTCGCTTCGTCCCAGCCGTCTTGAACAGCCCAGGAATCCCCCCTCATCGAGACCGGCGCGAATTGATGGTCGGCTAGCCGTGGCCGCAGCTTTGAAGCGCGGTGGGCCGACGCCGCTTCGCCGGTTGATCTTCGCCTCCTTTTTAGCCTAGGTTGCGCGGCGTCTCAATTGTTAATTTACGAAAAAAATGCTGATGCGGGGCAATTCGACCACTTCCAGGGCGCTAAACCGGCGGCTCATTCTAAATTTGCTGCGCCGGCAGGGCGCAATCGCTCGCTCGGAAATCGCGACGATCACCGGACTCAGTCCGGCGGCGGTGACATTTGTCGTCGCTGAACTCCTGGACGAGTCGTTGCTTGTCGAACGAGAGGCCGTGGTCGGCGCTACAGGCCGGCGCCCGGTCCCAATCGACATCAACTATGAGGCGCGTCTTGCGATTGGGTTCAAGCTGCATTTGCGCAAGATCGACTGCGTGCTGACCGATCTCGCGACGACTCCGCTCGTTTCGCACGAGGCGCCCGTGACGGACCTCAGTCCGGGCGGCATGATCGAGACCATCGCAGCCACGATTCCTGCTTTGCTGGCGAAAGGCGAACGCTCGGACCGAGAGGTGATGGGGATCGGCGTATCCATTCCGGGCGAGATCGACGCCCTCAGCGGGATTTGTCTTCAGAGCCCGCGATTCGGTTGGCGAGACCTCCCATTCGCGCAAATGCTCGCTGAGCGAGTCCACGTTCCCGTTTGGATCGACGACGACATCAATGCATTCGCGGTTGCGCAGAAGTTGTTCGGGGCCGGCCGCAAGCACCGCAATTTCGTCGCGTTGGCGGTGGGCGCCGGCATTGGCAGCTCGCTCGTCATGAATGGCGAAATCTACCACGGCAGTCGTAGCGCCGCCGGCAAGTTGGGGCACACGATCTCCGTCCCCGGCGGACGGCTCTGCGAGTGCGGTCGCCGCGGATGCCTCATGGCGCACGCTGCTGAGGCGTTCATGTTGGAAGAGTGGCGAGCAAAGACTGGCGCCGCGGCGGCGACACGGACCGATTTCGTCGCTGCCGTCAGCGCGGGTCAGCAACTGGCTATCGCTATCCTGCAGGATGCCGGATCGCGGATCGGCCGCCACCTTGCGGATCTGGTCAATCTTATTGATCCGGAAGTGATTGTTGTCGGCGGCGAGTCGGTGCAGTTCGGGGAAGCGCTTCTTGGGCCGATTCGAGAGGCGATGGAGCAAAACGTCTTCTTCGCAAAGCCTCCGCTTCTGCCGGATTGGGTGCCGGGCTCCTGGGCCCGGGGCGCGGCCGCGCTGGTGACGCAGAACATCTTCGATTTCGAGCGATCGCCGAGTAGCCTTGCGATTCTCAGTCATGTCGAATACGGGAACGCCCGATTCGGTTGACCGATAGTCCCGCCGCGGTGGCGGCGGCGTTCAATCTCGTCGCGACCATTCGGCATCCAACGGGGCGTAGGCAGGGTCGTGCCCCCAGGAGTGGTGTAGCGCGGCGGGAGCAAGCCGCTCGCGAAGCGCGCTTTCAATAGCGCCGTAGCGAGCGAGCGGCTTGCGGTGGTCACCGGCGATTCGCCGGTAGGATCG
>PLRT01000219.1:0-461 GCA_003164915.1 Hyphomicrobiales bacterium
CAAGGGCGCCGCCGCTCCGGCCAAGCCCGCCGGCAAGAAGTAACGCGCCGGCCCAGCGCCGCGCGCTCGACGCGTCAGGCCCGTCCGCCCATCCCGGCGGGCGGGCCTTTTTCAAAAACGCGAGGGGACATGCTGCTCATCGCAGGGCTCGGCAATCCCGGCGCCGAACACGCCCGCAACCGCCACAACATCGGCTTCATGGCGCTGGCGCGCATCGCCGAGGAACATCGCATCGGCCCTTTCCGTTCGCGCTTTCAAGGGCAGATCGCCGAGGGGCCGATCGGCGGCGAGCGCGTCGCGCTGCTGGCGCCGCAGACCTACATGAACGAATCCGGCCGCAGCGTCGGCGAAGCGATGCGCTTTTACAAGCTCGGCCTCGAGTCGATCGTCGTCCTGCACGACGAACTCGACCTCGCGCCGGGCAAGGTCAGGGTCAAGGTCGGCGGCGGCGCGGCCGGGCA
>PLRT01000219.1:502-8170 GCA_003164915.1 Hyphomicrobiales bacterium
CGCTGGAGGCGGCGGGGTTTGCCGGGAAGGACGCGAAGGAAGAGGGGTGAAGCGAGCTGGCCCCTACTCCGCCGCCTCCCTCAAAGCCTGACACCGCCGCAACTGCGCGCGCAACGGCGCGGGCTTCAGCGGCTTGTTGAGCAGCGCGACGTCGGCGCGCGCCGCGGCTTCGCGAACTTCGACGCTGCGGTCGGCGGTAGCGAGGATCGCCGGCGTGCGCTCGCCGAGCTGATGGCGCAAAGCGGCGATCGCGGATAGGCCGTCGCCTTCGTCGAGATGGTAGTCGGCGACAATCGCATCGGGCAGGCCGTCGAGCGTCGCCAGCGCCGCGCGCGCTTCGCGCAGGTCGAGGGCGATCGCGACCTTGCAGCCCCATTTGGTCAGCAGCGCGCGCATGCTGTCGAGCACCCGCGGCTCGTTGTCGATCGCCAGCACGCGCAGGCCCCTGAGCGCGTCGGGAACGACAGCCGGCTCCGGCGCGCCCGGCTCGGCGGCGGGCGCAACGCCGACCGCGCCGCGCGGCGCGACGACCGAGAATACCGAGCCGCGGCCAGGCCACGAGCGCACCGCGATCGGGTGGCCGAGCACGCGGCCGAGCCGCTCGACGATCGACAGGCCGAGGCCGAGGCCGCGCGCCGCCCGCGCGCCCTGCTCGAGCCGCTGGAACTCCTCGAACACCAGCCGCTGCTGGTTGGCGGGAATGCCGAGGCCAGTGTCCCAAACTTCGATCCGCACCTCGCCGCCGACGAGGCGCCGGCAGCCGACGACGACGCGGCCCTTGGGCGTGTATTTGAGCGCGTTGGACACGAGATTCTGCAGCAGCCGGCGCATCAGCCGCCGGTCGGAGCGCACGACCGCCGACGATCGCTCGAAGCGCAACGCGAGGCCCTTGGCGCGCGCGGTGGGCGCGAACTCGATTTCGAGCTGGCGGAACACGTCTGCGATCGAGAAATCGAAGATCTGCGGCCGCGTCGCGCCGGCGTCGAGGCGCGAGATGTCGAGCAGCGCCGAGAGGATTTCTTCGACCGCCTCGAGCGACGCGTCGACGTTGCGCACCAGAGTTCCACATTCCTCCATGGCGCCGTGGGCGGCGACTTCCGACAGCGAACTGGCGTAGAGCCGCGCCGCGTTGAGCGGCTGCAAAATGTCGTGGCCGGCGGCGGCGAGGAAACGCGTCTTGGAGAGGTTCGCCTCCTCCGCCGCGGTCTTGGCGGCGGCGAGCTCGCGGTTGAGCTGTTCGAGCTCGGCGGTGCGCTCGCTGACCCGCCGCTCCAGCCGCTCGTTGGTCTTGGCGAGCTCCTCTTCGTTCTGCACCGTCTGGGTGACGTCGGTGTAGGTGGTGACGATGCCGCCGTCGGGCAGGCGCGCCGAGCGGATTTCCAGCACGCGCAACGAAGGATGGAGGCGCAGGCGGATCGGCTCTTCGTGGTTGAGCAGGCTCTCGAGCCGCTCGGCGACGAGGTCGTCGGTGCGCCCCGGCCCATAAGCCCCGCGCACGGCGTTGAAGCGGACGATCTCGTCGAGGCCGACGCCGAGCCGCATCATCGACGGCGGCAGCGCCAGCAGGTCGGCGAATTCGCGGTTCCAGGCGGTCAGCGCGAGATTGTTGTCGAAGACGGTTATGCCCTGGCGCGCGTGATCGAGCGCGTGCTGCAACTGGTCGCGGCTCGACTGGATGGCCGCCGAAGCGTCGTCGAGCAGCTTCAGCGCCGACTTGCCCGACATGGCGCGGCGGCGCAGCAGCAGCGACAGCACCAGNNTCGAGGCGCCGATCGCCGGCGACAACAGGTGCTCGGCGTGGCGGATGAGATGGGCGTCGGCGTCTTCCTCGGCGATCAGGTCGCGCCCGCGCTCGCGCTGGAAGCACTCGAAGGCGCGCTGCGCCCGCTCTGCGCCGAGATAGCGCGCGACCGTCGCCTCCAGCTCGCCGGCGGTGGTCGAGGCGCGCCACAGCCGAAACGCCTGCGGCTTGCCGCTCGGCGTCGCGCCGACGAAGGCGGTCGCCTGCATGCGTTCGAGCGGCGTCGCCTTGCGCGTCAGCGAGGCGACGACGAAGACGAGGATGTTGAGGCCGAGCGACAGGGAGACGCCGCCAACCAGCGGATAGGTCGAGAAACCGGTCAGCGCCGCCGGACGCAGCCAGGCGAAGCCGAACGGTCCGTTGGCGAGGAATTCCGACAGCGCGCCCTCGTCATAGAGCGAGGGCAGCAGCAGCAGGTAGAACCACGCCGCAAGGCCCGCCGACATGCCGGCGACCGCGCCGCGCGAGGTGCCGCGCCGCCAGACGAGGCCGCCGAGGAAGGCCGGGCCGATCTGCGCCACCGCAGCGAAGGACAACAGGCCGATCGAGGCGAGCGCCGCCGCGCCGGTCAGCCGGGCGTAGAGATAGCCGAGCGTCAGCACGCCGAGAATGGCGAGACGACGCACGGTGAGCACGCGCTTCCCGATCTCGCCCGCCGCCGCGTCGCCCTGCGCGCCGCGGCGGCGCAGCAGGATCGGCATGACGAGATCGTTGGAGACGGTGATCGCCAGCGCGACGCTGTCGACCACCACCATGCCGGTCGCCGCCGACAGGCCGCCGAGCATGGTGGTCAGCGCCAGCAGATGCGCGCCAGCGTTGAGCGGCAGCGCCAGCACGGTGAGGTCGCGATCGATCGCGCCGTCGGCGAAGGTCAGCAGGCCAGCGATCGCCAGAGGGACGACGAACAGGTTGATGAGGACGAGATAGGCGGGGAACAGCCAGGCGGCGCGGGCGATGTCGGCGCGACCGCGACTCTCGACCACGCTGACGTGGAACTGGCGCGGCAGCAGCAGGATCGCCAGCGCCGACAGCAGCGTCGTCGTCAGCCAGTTGGCGGCGTCGGGCGGCGCGCGCATCACCGCGGCGATGCGCGGGGCGGCCGCTCCGGCGCCGAAGAGATCGCCGAGACCGCCGAACAGCCCCCAGACGACGAAGGCGCCGACGCCGAGGAAGGCGACAAGCTTCACCACAGACTCGACCGAGATCGCCAGGATCAGCCCGTCCTGGTGCTCGGTCGGATCGATCCGCCGCGTGCCGAAGGCCATGGCGAAGGCGGCGAGCAGAAAGGTGACGACGAGATCGAACGCGCCCGACGGCGCGCCCGGAGTCAGCCGTCCGAATTCGAACGAATCGACCACCATCAGGATCGTCTGCGTGATCGACTTGAGCTGCAGCGCGATATAGGGCGCGGAGGCGGTCAGCGCGATCAGCGCGGCGAGCGCCGCCGCCGCCTGCGACTTGCCGTAGCGGGCGGAAACGAAGTCGGCGACGGTGGTGAGGTTCTGCGCCCGCGACAGGTCGCCGATGCGGCCGATCAGCCGATAACCGAGGCCGACGACCAGGATCGGTCCGATGTAGATCGGCAGGAAATCGAGGCCGTGGGTGGAGGCCAGGCCGACCGAGCCATAATAGGTCCACGAAGTGCAGTAGATCGCCAGGCTCAGCGAATAGATCAGCGCGCGGTGCCGGCCGATGACGAAGCGCCGCCCGCCGTGATCGCCCCACCAGGCGACGGCGAACAGGAAGCCGACATAGCCGAGCGAGGCGAGAAGGACGGTCGTGCCGGTCAGCATGGCGCAGGCGCAGGCGTCTGGAGCATGGCTAAGTCTAGCCGGCCGCGCGGCGCGCGTTAAGGGCGAGGGCTCCCGGCGAGGGCTCCCCGGTGACCGACGGCGGTGCTAGGTCTTCTGTCGGATCGGGCGCGCCCTCTTTCCCCCGCAGCGCGGGAGAGCGGGGCGCTCCGTTCGATTCGAGGGCGCGAGCAAGGCATGGGACCGCTGCGATGAAGAATCTGCTCACCGATGTCCCAGGCCTCAAGGTCGGCAACGCCGAGGACGCACGCGCGGCGACGGGGACGACCGCGGTCGTGTTCGACGCGCCGGCGGCGGCGGCCTTCGCCGTTCCCGGCGGCGCGCCGGCGCTGCGCGACACCGGCCTGCTGGCGCCGGAGATGACGGTCGCCGAGGTCGACGCTTTCGTCCTCTCCGGCGGCTCGGTATTCGGCCTCGACGCGCCGGGCGGCGCGATCGCTTGGCTGCACGCTCATGGTCGCGGCTTCGCAGTCGGCGCGACGCGGGCGCCGATCGTTCCCGGCGCGGCCTTGTTCGACCTCGACAACGGCGGCGACAAGAGCTGGGGCCGCCGCGCGCCCTATTTCGATCTCGGCTGGACGGCGGCGGAAAATGCAGGGCTGGACTTCACACTCGGCAGCGTCGGCGCGGGCGTAGGCGCGACGACCTGCGACCTCAAGGGCGGACTCGGTTCGGCGAGCGCGGTCTCGTCGAAGGGCTTCGTCGTCGGCGCGCTCGCCGCAGTCAACGCNNACCGACGCCCCGCTCGACAAGGCGCGCGCGACGCGGATCGCGACCATGGCGACGGCCGGCTTTGCGCTGGCGCTTCGCCCTGCGCATGCGCCCTCCGACGGCGACGTCGTGTTCGCCGCCTCGACCGCTCGCGCGGCGCAAACTCCCGACTTGCGCGACCTGGCCGAGATCGGGACACTCGCAGCCGAATGCCTCGCGCGGGCGATCGCGAGGGGCGTCTACGAGGCGACCGCGCTGCCGTTCGCCGGGGCGAAGCCGAGTTGGAAGGGGAAGTGGGCAGTGGGCAGTCGGCAGTAGGCAGAGCTTTCTTCGCCTACTGCCGACTGCCGACTGCCTCCCTCAAAACCGATCCGCCCGGAACGGCTTCGGATCGATGAACGGCGTCTCGCCGGCGATCATCTCGGCGAGCAGGCGGCCGCTGACGGGGCCCAGCGTCAGGCCGAGATGCTGGTGGCCGAAATCGAACCACAGGCCCTTGTGGCGCGGCGCGGGGCCAATCACCGGCGCCATGTCGGGCAGGCACGGCCGCTTACCGAGCCACGGCGCCGAATCGAGCCGCGCGCCGAGCGCCGGCAGCAATCCTCGACCGAACGGTTCCAGACGATCGAGATGGGCCGACGACGGCGGATCGTCGCGGCGCGCGAATTCGGCGCCGGTCGTCAGCCTGATCCCACGGCGCATCGGCGTCAGCACGTAGCCGCGCTCGACATCGAGCACCGGCCGGTTGAGGAACGCCCCGTCGTTCGCGGCGTAATGCATGTGGTAGCCGCGCTTCGCGCCGAGCGGGAAGCGGTAGCCGAAGGCCTTCGCCAGGTCGGTGGTCCACGGGCCCAGCGCAACCACCGCGGCGGAGGCCTGCAGCGGCCCGTCGGCGGTCGTCAGCGTCCAGCCGTCGCCCGATTGCGCCAAGCTCAACGCGTCGCCGGCGACAAATTTGCCGCCGCGCGCGACGAAAAGGTTGGCGTAGGTCTGCGTCAGCGCCTGCGGGTCGGGCGTCGTCAGCGGATCGGGGTAATGGACGCCGCCGCTCACGACCCCGCCGAGATGCGGCTCGAGTTCGATGAGATCGTCGCGACTGAGCTTGACCGTCGGCAGCCCGAACGGCTTCTCCTCCTCGACGTCGGCCATCGCGTGATCTTCGCCGCGCGTCGTGCGCCAAGCCTTGATCCAGCCGCTCTCGCGCAAGAGCGCCGTCGCTCCGGCCGGCTCGGCGAGGGCGCGATGCTCGGCGACGCAGCGGCCGACCAGGCCGCGCATCGCCATCGCCGTCGCCATGCGCCGGCCCGCAGACGAGGCGAGGAAATAGCGCCAGATCCACGGGGCGATCGCCGGCAGCGCGGCGTAGCGGATGTGCACGCGGGGATCGAGCCCCAGCGCCGCGGCGGCGATTTCGCCCGGGGCGCGCGGAAAGGTGTAGGGGAAGACCGCCTCGCTCTGGACGATGCCGGTGTTGCCGAAGCTGGTCTCGGTCGCCGCCTCGGCGACCCGATCGATCAGCGTCACCGTCTGGCCCTTGGCCTGCAGATGCAGCGCCGCCGAGACGCCGACGATGCCCGCGCCGAGGACGACGACGTCGGTTTTCGAAGACGACACGCGACCAATCTCCTGACTGTGGCCCGGACGCGGAGAAGCGCGATCGGGTCTCGATATTTGCGCCGGCTTCCTATAGACCCCAGCCAGACATTGTCGACACCCCCGCCGTCATGGCCGGGCTTGTCCCGGCCATCCACGCGGGCCACTTGCCGCTAGGCTTGAAAGCGCGCGGCGACGGTACGGCGTGGATGCCCGGCTCAAGGCCGGGCATGACGGGCTGAATTAAAACGACGCTGCAGGACGCGCCACCATGATCCCCCGCTATTCCCGCCCCGAGATGGTCAAGATCTGGGCGCCCGAAACGCGCTTCCGCATCTGGTTCGAGATCGAGGCTCACGCCTGCGACGCGCTGGCCGAGATCGGCGTCATCCCGAAAGAATCGGCGAAAGCGATCTGGGAAAAGGCGGGCGACGTGACGTTCGACGTCGAGCGCATCGACGCGATCGAGAAGGTGACCAAGCACGACGTCATCGCCTTCCTCACTCATCTGGCCGAGTTCATCGGCCCCGACGCGCGCTTCGTCCATCAGGGCATGACCAGCTCCGACGTGCTCGACACCTGCCTCGCGGTGCAGCTCAGTCGCGCCAGCGACATCCTGATCGCCGACGTCGACGCGCTGCTCGCCGCGCTGAAGCGCCGCGCCTATGAATACAAATTGACGCCGACCATCGGCCGCTCGCACGGCATCCACGCCGAGCCGATGACCTTCGGCCTCAAGCTCGCTCTGGCCTACGCCGAATTCGCGCGCGCGCGGACGAGGCTGATCGCAGCGCGCGAGGAGATCGCCACCTGCGCGATCTCCGGCGCGGTCGGCACCTTCGCCAATATCGATCCGCGCGTCGAAGCGCATGTCGCCAAGATGATGGGGCTGAAGCCGGAGCCGATCTCGACCCAGGTGATCCCGCGCGACCGCCATGCCGCCTTCTTCGCCGCGCTCGCGGTGGTCGCATCGTCGGTCGAGCGGCTCGCCACCGAGATCCGCCATCTGCAGCGCACCGAGGTGTTGGAGGCGGAGGAATATTTCTCCGAAGGCCAGAAGGGCTCGTCGGCGATGCCGCACAAGCGCAATCCGGTGCTGAGCGAGAACCTCACCGGCCTCGCCCGCATCGTGCGCTCTGCGGTGGTGCCGGCGCTGGAGGACGTCGCGTTGTGGCACGAACGCGACATCTCGCATTCCTCGGTCGAACGGATGATCGGCCCCGACGCGACGATCACCCTCGATTTCGCGCTGGCGCGGCTCGCCGACGTGATCGACAAGCTGCTCGTCTATCCTGCGAACATGCAGAAGAATCTCGACCGCCTCGGCGGCCTCATCCATTCGCAGCGCGTGCTGCTGGCGCTGACGCAGAAGGGCGTGTCGCGCGAGGAGGCCTATGGGCTGGTGCAGCGCAACGCCATGCCGGTGTGGCGCGGCGAGGGCGAGTTCCTGGCGCTGCTGAAGGCCGACAAGGACGTCGCCAAGGCGCTAAGCTCCGCCGAGCTCGAGTCGCTGTTCGACCTCGGCTATCACCTCACGCAGGTCGATACGATTTTTGGGCGGGTGTTCGCGCCTGAGGGCGCCCCTTCTCCCCTTGCGGGAGAAGATGGCGCGCGGGGCGCGACGGATGAGGGATCGCTCGCCGAAAGGGGCATGTCGAACGTCAAACACACGCGCCGCAGACCGTAGCGCGCCCGGCCGCGCGACCCCTCATCGGGCGGCGCAAACGCGCCGCCACCTTCTCCCGCTAGGGG
>PLRT01000208.1 GCA_003164915.1 Hyphomicrobiales bacterium
ATCGGCGGTGCGGCCCTTGCGCAGGCTCTCGATCGCCGCGTTGAGCGTCTGCGGCGTCACGCCGGCGTTGGCGAGGATGCGCCCGGCCTCGCTGGTCTTTTCCATCGCGACGGCGAGCAGCAGCCGCTCGACAGTGACGAACGAGTCGCCCGCCTTTTCGGCGATGCGCTCGGCGGTGTCGAACAGGCGCGCGGTCGCCGGCGCGAGATAGAGCTGGCCTGCGCCCGCGCCCTCGACTTTCGGCAATTTGGCAAGGGTGAGTTCGACCGCCGCCAGCGCCTCGCGCGATCGGCCGCCGGCGCGGTCGATCAGGCCGGCCGCCAGGCCTTCCTCGTCGTCCAGCAGGACTTTCAGCACATGTTCGGGGGTGAACTGCTGGTGGTTCTCCCTCAGCGCCAGCGATTGCGCGCTCTGAACGAAGCCGCGCGCCCGCTCGGTGTATTTCTCCAAATTCATCGCATTCTCCCTTCGGCCCCGCCGGCGCCCCGTAGCGACGTCCGGCGGTCCAAAACGCGTTGGCCGCCTGTGACAGCCTTGCTGCAAATGTAGGAAGGGCGCCCAAGGAGCGGAAGGCCGGGACGGCGGGACAGCACAAAAAACAGGGCGACGGTGGGTTTTCGAGCGGCGGCCTTGTCTACGCACCCGTCGGCAGCGCTCTTTGGCGGCGCTATTGTCGCAGGGCGAGGCGGCTGCACGCGCCGGACGCCACCGGCGGTCGCGTCTACATGCCCCGCTCGGCCAGCAGCGCGGCGACATGGGCGCGCAGCTCGGGGACGCCTTCGCCGGTGTGGGCCGAGGTGAAGAACACGTTCGGGTAGGCGGCGGGCCGTTTGCGCAAGGCTTCGAGCGTCGCGGCGACCAGCGCCGGCTGGTCGGCCGCCTTCACCTCGTCGCGCTTGGTCAGGACAATGGCGTAGGAGACCGCGGCCTTGTCGAGCGCGGTCATCGTCGTTTCGTCGCTGTCCTTGAGTCCGCGGCGACCGTCGACCAGCACGAAGGCGCGCATCAGCGACGGGCGGCCGCGCAGATAGTCGCGCACCAGGCCGACCCACGAAGCGGATTTGGCCTTGCCGACCGCGGCGTAGCCGTAGCCGGGCATGTCGACCAGGTTCAGCCGATCGCCGAGGGCGAAGAAGATCAGCTCCTGGGTGCGGCCGGGCGTGTGCGACGTCCGCGCCAGCGTCAAGCGGCCGGTCAGCGCGTTGATCAGCGACGACTTGCCGACATTGGAGCGGCCGGCGAAGGCGATTTCCGGCGCGCCAATTGGCGGCAGGCCGTCGGCCTTGGCGGCGGCGAAAAAGAAATCGCAGGGACCGGCGAACAGCTTGCGTCCCGCCTCGAGCGTTTCCGGCGCGAAGTCGGCGTCGAGGCCGGCGGTCACGTCGGCTGCGCGCGGCGCAACAGCCGCTTGAGATTGTCGAACAGCTCGACCTTCACCCCGGCGCGCGACATGATGAAGCCCTGCTGAAACACAGTCAGCGTGTTGTTCCAGGTCCAGTAGATCACCAGGCCGGCAGGGAACGCGCCGAGCATGAAGGTGAAGATGACCGGCATCCAGGCGAACATGGTCTTCTGCACCGGGTCGGCCGGCTCGGGGTTCATCTTCATCTGCAGGAACATGGAGAAGCCCATGATCAGCGGCCAGACGCCGAGATGGAGGAAGTGACCGAACATCGGCAGCGCCGTCGGGTCCCAGGGGACGAGCCCGAACAAGGTGAAGAGATTGGTCGGGTCGGGGGCGGAAAGGTCCTTGATCCAGCCGAAGAACGGCGCCTGCCGCATCTCGATGGTGATGAAGATCACCTTGTAGAGCGCGAAGAACACCGGGATCTGGAACACCATCGGCAGGCAACCGGCGACCGGGTTGACGCCCTCCTTGCGGAACAGCTCCATCTGCGCCTGCTGCTGCTTGGCGCGGTCGTCGGGATAGAGGTCCTTCAGCGCGGCGATCTGCGGCTGGATCTTCTTCATCTTCGCCATCGAGCGGTAGCTCTGGTTGGCGAGCGGGAAGAACGCGAGCTTGATCAGGAACGTGACGATGAGGATGGCGATGCCGAAATTGCCGACGAAGGGGAGGTGGTAGACGAAGTCGATCAGGCGGAACAGCGGCTTGGTGATGAAATAGAACCAGCCCCAATCGATCATCAGATCGAATTTCTTGATTCCGAGATCTTTCGCGTAGGCGTCGATGGTTGCGACTTCCTTCGCGCCGGCGAACACCCGCGCCGTCGCGCTCGCCGTCGCGCCGGGCGCGACCGCGATCGCCGGACCGATGTAGTCGGTCTGGTAATCCACCGGCTGCGTCGTTCCGCTCGCCGAGAAGCGCGCGTCGATCGCCTCGGTCTGCTCGGGAATGATCGCCGTGCCCCAGTACTTGTCGGTGAAGCCGAGCCAGCCGCCGTCGCCCTTGAGCTCGCGGATGTGGTTGGGCTCCTTGTCGATGTTGGGGTAGGTGATCTCTTGCACCGAGGAATCGCCGATGACGCCGACAAATCCTTCGTGCAGCACCGCATAGCCGGCGACTTCGGGCTTGCCGTGACGCAGGATCAGCGCGTAGGAGCGCAGCGAGACGGGCGCGGCGCCGTCGTTCTCGACCGAGTCGTGAACGGTGAACATGTATTTGTCGTCGACGGCGATGACGCGCGTGAACTTGAGTCCGGCGCCATTGTCCCAGGTCAGCGTCACCGGCTTCGCCGCGGTCAGCTTTGTCGCATCGGCAGTCCAGACTGTCTCGCGCTTCGGCGTCTTCACGCCGGGCGCGTCGGTGACGAAGCCGGTCTCGGCCCAATAGGGCGCCGGCGCGCCGACCGGCGAGAACAAAGTGATGTTGGGGCTGTGAGGGTCGATCGTCTCGCGGTAGGCCTTCAGCACCACGTCGTCGATCATGCCGCCGGTCAAGTCGATCGAGCCGCCGAGGCTCGGCGTGTCGATCTCGACCCGCGAGCTCGCGGCGATCGCTTCTTCGCGCGTCTTCGGCGCGGCCTGCACCGGCGCGCCGGTCGGCGCGAGCGGGTTCTCGCTGGCGGCAGACTGCGGGGCGGCCCCGGGCGTGGCCGTCGCCTGCGTCTGGGTCTGCGGGTGCTGCTGGGCGAGGCGATCTTTCTGCAACTGCGGCGCCGCGAAGAAATATTGCCAACCGATCAGCACCAGCACCGACAGCGCGATCGCCAGGATGAGGTTGCGGTTGTCCTCGGAATTCATGCTCGCGGGTCTCTATCGGTTGCGGCCGGCTTGGCGCGGCCCAATTGCGCAAAAGCGCGCTCGAGCTCCGTGACCAGCGCCACGAACCGGCGTGTCAACGCTGGGCGGCGCGCCACCAGCACGTAGTCGCAGTCGGGGGCGGGCGCAATTGCGTTCGCCGCGGCGAGCGCCGCTTTCAGGCGCCGGCGGATACGGTTGCGCTCGACGGCGCCGCCGATCTTGCGGGTGACGGTGAATCCGACGCGCGGGCCCGCGGCGCCGACTTCGGTCTCGCCACGCGCGCGCGCCTGCACGGCGAAACACTCAGTCTGCGCGCGACGGCCGCGCTGGGCGCGCTGGAAATCGGCCCGCCGTCTGAGCCGCGTCCAAGCCGGGGCCATCGCGTCCGTTCGCGCTGCGTCCTTGGCCAACGCGTCAGGCTCCCAAGTCGCGCACAAGAGGCGCGGGGCGGCCGCCCGTCGCGACCAAAAGGAAGAGTTCAGGCCGACAGACGCTTGCGGCCGCGCGCGCGACGGGCGTTGAGCACCCTGCGGCCGCCGACCGTCGCCATGCGGGCGCGGAAGCCGTGGCGGCGCTTGCGAACGAGCTTGCTCGGTTGGTAGGTCCGCTTCACGTCCTTGACTCCAAAGGCAATGCCAGCCTGTCCGCGCGGCGCCGAAGCGGTCGCCAACAGACCGACCCGGACCTCGCGCGCGGCGCTCCCTGGCGGGAGAGCGTGGAACGAGCCGGGAGAATTCCAAACGGCGCTGTCGCCGTCGCGCCGGGCTTATCGCGCGGCGCGCGAAACAAGTCAATTGCGGAGGGAAACGCCGGACGGCGGAATCGCGGCGGCGCAGCGCGCGCAACGCGGCTTTCCGATTTGCAGAAAGCCCGGAGAGTCCCTCTCCCCGAAGAACGGGGAGAGGGCGGGGCGCGCCGCGGTCAGTGCGGAAGCTTGTCGGCGATCACGTCGAGCCGCTGCAGCTCAGGCTGCTTGACGAACAGTTGCGGCGCCTTGGCCATCAACTGTTTCGCCGCGCCGCCGTTCATATGCGCCTCGCGTCCGCGTTCGTTGTTGAAGACGTCGAAGATCGCGAAGTTGCGCGGCCCCATGCGGATCGCGAACCAGGCGGTGGTCTCCGGCTCGTCCTCGACCAGTCGCCGCGCGCCGGCGAGGAAGGTCGCTACTTCCTGCTCCATTCCAGGCTTGGCTTCGAGCTGGCAGTACAGAGCATGCTGCGTCATGTCGCTCTCCTTCGTGTCGCCCCGCCGCCGAACAGCGAGGTAAAGGAGAACCCGGCCGATGTTGTGGCGCTGGCAAGGCGCAGTTCAGCCGCCGGTCGGCGGAGCGGCGGCAGGCTCGATCCGCTCGAGGCAGTCACGGCGACCGGAGGCGACGCAGTCCATCAGTTTGCGATGCGCGTCGAGCGCCGTCATCAGCCAGTAGGCGCCGCCGGCGAGCAGCAACACGGCGATGATGGCGATGAGATTGGCGCGCGTACGCGAGTCGTCGTCACCGTGATCGTCGCGGGGGTCGCTCACGCGATCAGACTCGCCGCGCCCCCGGCTGCGAGGGCGGCGAGGACCTTGGCGACGATCGCCTTGGCGTCGAGGCCGGCGGCGGCGTACTGCCGCTCGGGCTTTTCCTGCTCCAGATAGCGGTCGGGCAGGGTCATTGTGCGAATCTTGAGTCCGCTATCGAGCGCTCCGGCGTCGGCGAGCAGGCTCAGCACATGCGCGCCGAAACCGCCGACCGCGCCCTCCTCGATGGTGACGATCAACTCGTGCTCAGCGGCAAGCCGAAGGATCAACTCGCGGTCGAGCGGCTTGGCGAAGCGCGCGTCGGCGACCGTCGTCGACAGGCCGCGCGATGCGAGCTCGTCGGCCGCTTTCAGCGCTTCGCCGAGCCGCGTTCCGAGCGACAGGATCGCGACGCGCGAGCCCTCGCGCAGGATGCGGCCCTTTCCGATCGGCAGGGGAACGCCGCGCTCGGGGATGTCGACGCCGACGCCTTCGCCGCGCGGATAGCGCAACGCGATCGGGCCGGAATCATGGGCGGCGCAGGTCGCGACCATGTGGACGAGCTCGGCTTCGTCGGCCGCCGCCATCACCGTCATGTTGGGCAGGCAGGCGAGATAGGCGACATCGAACGCGCCCGCATGGGTCGGCCCGTCGGCGCCGACCAGCCCGGCGCGATCGAGGGCGAACCGCACTGGCAGATTCTGCACCGCGACGTCGTGCACGACCTGGTCGTAGGCGCGCTGGAGGAAGGTCGAGTAGATCGCGCAGAACGGCCTGAACCCTTCGGCGGCGAGGCCGGCGGCGAAAGTGACGGCGTGCTGCTCGGCGATGCCGACGTCGTAGACCCGGTCGGGATAGAGCTCGGCGAAGCGGTCGACCCCGGTCCCCTGCGGCATGGCGGCGGTGACGGCGACGATCTTCTCGTCGCGCGTCCCTTCGGCGAGGAGCGCGTCGGCGAACACGCTGGTGTAGCTCGGCGCGTTGCTCTTCGGCTTCGCCTGGGCGCCGGTGACGACGTCGAAGGCGCTGACGCCGTGATATTTGTCATCGGCGGCTTCGGCCGGCGGGTAGCCCTTGCCCTTCTTGGTGACGACATGCACCAGCACCGGGCCGCGCGGCATGTCGCGCACGTTCTTGAGCACCGGCAGCAGGTGATCGAGATTGTGGCCGTCGATCGGCCCGACATAGTAGAAGCCGAGCTCCTCGAACAAGGTGCCGCCGGTGAAAAAGCCGCGGCCGTATTCCTCGGTCTGTTTGGCCTTGTCGTAGAAGAAGCGCGGCAGCCGCTTCGCCAACTGTTTGGCGACGTCGCGCAGCGACATGTAGGTGCGGCTGGAGACGAGCCGCGCGAGATAGGCCGACATCGCGCCGGTCGGCGGCGCGATCGACATGTCGTTGTCGTTGAGAATGACGATCAGGCGCGACTGTAGCCCGCCGGCGTTGTTCATCGCCTCGTAGGCCATGCCGGCCGACATCGCGCCGTCGCCGATGACGGCGATCACATTGTTGTCACGATGGGCGAGGTCGCGCGCCACCGCCATGCCGAGCGCGGCGGAAATCGAAGTCGAAGAATGCGCCGCGCCGAACGGATCGTACTCGCTCTCCGACCGTCGCGTGAAACCGGAAAGACCGCCCCCCTGGCGCAGCGTGCGGATGCGGTCGCGGCGGCCGGTGAGGATCTTGTGCGGATAGGCCTGGTGGCCGACGTCCCACACCAGCCGGTCGTGCGGCGTATCGAACACGTAGTGCAGCGCCACCGTCAGCTCGACGACGCCGAGCCCGGCGCCGAGATGGCCGCCGGTCACCGACACCGCGCTGATCGTTTCGGCGCGCAACTCGTCGGCGAGCCGCCTGAGCTCGCCGGCCGGCAAAGCGCGTAGGTCGGCGGGCGTGCGAATGCGATCGAGCAGCGGCGTCAGGGGGTGCGACACGGAAGTCCCTTGTCCGGTCTGGGGGATTTGGGGCGATGGCCACGACTACACCAGAAGCGACGGCGGCGCCAACCACGCCGGCCCAGTCTGCCGGTCCGTCGATTGCGCGTTTGCAAGCCTCTGCGTAAGCTCGCTCGTCGCCGCCGATGGGTCGGACGGCGAATCCAGGGAGTTAGGCATGATCGCCAAATCGATTCTCGGAGCGTTGCTGGCGCTCGGAATGACCGCGTCGGCGCAGGCGGCGATGGTCGCGCCGCCGGTGGAAAGGGGGCCCGCGGTCACGCTGGTCGCCGAAGGCTGCGGCCCCGGCTGGTGGCGGGGTCCGGGCGGCCATTGCCACCCGATGGCCATGGGCCGGGCCTGTCCGCCCCATTACCACCTCGGCCCAGAGGGCCATCGCTGCTGGCCGAACTGACCGCGCCAGGCGCGCCACTGCAAACGTTGCGGCCGGGCGTTTCGCCCGGCTGTTTTCTCGCCGCTCAGACGTCGGCGGCTGTGCGCTCGCGGCGGGCGGCCAGCGTGCCGAACACGCGGTCCCAGAAGCCGGTGCTGACGCCGAAATTGACGCCTTCGCGATAGTGATGGGTCATGTGGCGCAGACGCGCTTCGTAGAGCCAGTCGCCCGGCTCGATCTTGAAGTGATGGGTCGCGTGGTGAACGAACATGTAGGCGGCGTAGCCGAGCATCACGCCGCTGGTGAAGCCGGCGGCGAGCACCGGCGCGTAGGGGCGCAGCGGCAGGTAGCAAACGGCGAGGATCAGACCGCTGGAGACGAACGACGGCACACCCAGAAAGGCGAGCGGCTCTTTGTGGTGAGCGTCGTGTAGCGGCGCGAGGATCGGCGCGTGGTGGTAGGCGTAACGATGGATGAGATATTCGACCAGCGTCCATAGGGCGGCGCCGAAAACCAGGCTTGCCCCCCATTCGGGGATCGCAGCGGCGCCTCCGGCGGCGTAGGCCGCCCAGGCGAACAGCAGCACGGCGACCGGGATCACGAGGAAATCGCCGAAATAGAGGAATTTGCCGATCCGCATCACAGCGCTCCGTCTCACGCAGTCCGCACCGGTTGCAGCGCGGCCATAATGGGCGGAATTGTGAAATTCGCAAGATCGGCCCGCTTCGCCCTCGGGCGGCCTGGGAAACGATCAGACCGTCAGGATTTCGGCGAGGTCGATGGGATCGTCGGCCCGAACGACGAGGGCGAGATCGGCGACGATATGGTCGAGATGCTCGCTCATCGCCGCCGCGGCTCGCTCGCCGTCGCCGGCCGCGAGGGCGTCGAGAAAGGCGACATGCTCGTCGTGGCCGCATTCGGAGGCCGGGCCGCGGCCGTAAAGGGCGATGACCAGCGAGGAGCGCGAAATGAGGCTGCGCAGGAATTGCGTCAGTGCGCCCTCGCCGCAGATCGCCGCCACCGCGATGTGGAAGTCGCCGGAGCGGCGGATCGCCTTCTGCCGGTCGCCGCGCCAGAGCGCCTCCTTCTCTTCCTCCAGCATCCGACGCAGATGCGCGACGTCGGCCGGCCGGATTCGTTGCGCCGCTTCGCGCGCGATCGCCGCTTCGAGCACCTTGCGGCTGAAGAAGACGTCGTGGGCGTCGGCGATCGTCGGGGCGGAAACGAAGGCGCCGCGGTGGCGCTCGATGGTGACGATATGGTCGTGGGCGAGGTCCTGCAACGCACTGCGCACGATTGTGCGGCTGGCGCGGAAGATCGCGCCGAGTTGCTCCTCGGCGAGCTTGGCGCCGGGCGGCAGGCGATGCTCAACCACCGCCTCGAAAATGCTGCGGTAGATCGCCTCGGCGCGGCCGCCGCGCGCCGTTTGCGGCCACTCATGCGGCAGTTCGTGTTTGGTCATGGGCGAAACGGCGGAGCGGCGAGCGTGGCGCGGTTTTCAGCAAGTCTGCCACGCCGCGGCGCATTTCGCTATCGAGTTTTGTATACAAGATCGCCGAAATTGTAGACACAAGGCGCCCAAGGCTTCGGCTTGGACGCGCCGCAGCGTGTCGTCGGCGAATCATTTCATAGCATAATCAAGGCTATGAGGTCCGCGCCCGAGCTGGCACGGGCCTTGCTCCCCTTGTGGCGTTATTCCTCGTTACACGAGCCCCATGGCCCAGCCCGCCAATCTCGAACTCGTGCGCGTCAGCAAACGATACGGAGCGACGCTCGCCGTCGACGCGATCGATCTGCGCGTTCCCGCCGACGGCTATTGCTGCCTGCTCGGCCCTTCCGGCTGCGGCAAGACTTCGACCTTGCGGATGATCGCCGGCCACGAGGCGGTCAGCGAAGGCGACATCCTGATCGGCGACGCCAACGTCACCGACCTGCCGCCGGCCAAGCGCGGCACGGCGATGATGTTCCAAAGCTACGCCCTGTTTCCGCATCTCAGCTGCGTCGACAACGTCGCCTTCTCGCTGAAGATGCGCGGCGTCGACAGGGCGAAGCGCCGTGCGCAGGCGATGGAGTTCCTCGAACTCGTCGCGATGGAGCCGTTTGCCGAGCGCGTTCCAGCCCAGCTTTCCGGCGGCCAGCAGCAGCGCGTCGCGCTCGCCCGCGCGCTGATCACCCATCCGCAGATCCTGCTGCTCGACGAGCCGCTGTCGGCGCTCGACCCTTTTCTGCGCGTGCGCATGCGCGGCGAGTTGCGGCGGTTGCAGCGGCGGCTCGGCATTCCCTTCGTTCACGTCACCCATGGCCAGGACGAGGCGCTGGCGCTCGCCGACCTGGTGGTGGTGATGAACAAGGGCAAGATCGAGCAGGCCGGCAGCCCGCTCGAGGTGTTCGAGAAGCCGGCGACCGAATTCGTCGCGCGCTTCCTCGGCGGCCACAACGTCGTCGAGACGCCCGCGGGCTTGATTGCGGTGCGCGCCGACCGCGTGTCGGTCGTTGCCGAGGCGTCGAATGCGGCGCGTCTCGCCGCGGTCGTCGCCAGCGTTGAATACCAGGGCGCCTCCTATCAGGTCGGTCTTGAGGCCCCCGGCGCGCGCGACCTCTCTGCGGTCGTCGGCGACGCCGCTTTCACCAAGACGCCGCTGGCGATCGGCGATCGAGTCGGCCTGGCCTGGCTCGACGCAGACATTCATCCGCTATCGCCTGCGCCCTGAGCGGCGCAGGTGTTGTTGAAGGAGGAAGTGAGCATGACGAAGAGGCACACTAACGCCGGCGCCGGCGTCACGCGGCGCAATCTCCTCAAGGCCGCCGGCGCGCTCGCCGGAGCGGGCGCAGTCTCCAGTTTTCCGGCGCCGGCGGTGTGGTCGGCTGAGGAGAAGGTGCTGCGCTATCTCGGCACGGCGGTGAACCAATCCGACGACATCACCAAGAAGGTGAAGGCGGACACCGGCATCACCATTCAGAACATCGTCGCCACCACCGACGACGTCACCAAGCGCGTGGCGACCCAGCCCAATTCATTCGACATCCTCGACACCGAATACTTCAGCCTGAAAAAGCTCGTGCCGTCGGGCAACATCCTGCCGATGGACGCCAAGAAGATCAAGGAATTCGACAACATCACGCCGATCTTCACCAAGGGCCAGCTCCCTGACGGCAAGGTCATCGGCGACCAGGGCACCGCGCCCAAGAAGGTGATGTTCCTCGAAGGGCCGCATTCGAAGACGTTCTCGAAGACGCCGACCGAATGGGTCACTCTGATCCCGACGGTCTACAATGCCGACACGCTCGGCATCCGCCCCGATCTGATCAAGCGGCCAATCGAGCACTGGGCGGAACTGCTCAATCCCGAATTCAAGGGCAAGGCGGCGATCCTCAACATTCCCTCGATCGGCATCATGGACGCCGCGATGGTCGTCGAATCGTTGGGCAAATACAAATATCCCGACAAGGGCAACATGACTAAGCCCGAGATCGACATGACGGTCGGCGTCCTGACCGAAGCCAAGAAGGCCGGCCAGTTCCGCGCCTTCTGGAAGGACTTCAACGAGAGCGTCAATCTGATGGCGTCGGGCGAAACCGTCATCCAGTCGATGTGGTCGCCGGCGGTCACCGCAGTGCGCTCGAAGGGCATCCCCTGCGTGTTCCAGCCGTTGAAGGAAGGCTATCGCTCGTGGGCGTCAGGCTTCTGCATGTCGAAGGGCACGACGCCCAAGCAGCAGGAGTGGATCTACGAGTTCGTCAACTGGTACCTGTCCGGCTGGGCCGGCGCCTACCTCAATCGCCAGGGCTATTATTCGGCGGTTCTCTCCACCGCGAAGGCGAATATGGAGCCCTACGAGTGGGCCTACTGGATGGAAGGCAAGCCCGCCGAGAAGGACATCCACGGTCCCGACGGTTCGTTGCTCGAAAAAGCCGGCGCGGTGCGCGACGGCGGCTCCTACGACGACCGCATGGGCAATGTCGCCTGCTGGAACGCGGTGATGGACGAGAACGACTACATGGTTCGCAAATGGAATGAGTTCATCGCCGCGTGAGCGATCTCGCCTGCTGAAAACGCAGCCCGGCGCACGCGTCGCGCCGGGCGCCACATCAACCCGCTCACAAGGGTATCGACGCTGATGGCGGCCGGCCGAGACCTCGATTCCTACGGCGCTCCCGGCTGGCTGCAGGCTGCGCCGTTCGCGCTGGTGTTCGCGGCGTTCTTCGTGCTGCCGCTGGTCTTCGTCGTCATCGTCAGCTTCTGGGACTACAACGACTACCAGATGCTGCCGACCTTCACGACGCGCAGCTATGTCGAGAGCTTCGACGGGTGCCTGACCGACCTGCCGAATCTCTGCACCATGTTCAAGACTTACGTCTCGACGGCGAAATTCTGCTTCATCGTCTGGGCCTTGACGCTGGTCATCGGCTTCACCGTCGCCTATTTTCTCGCTTTCTACGTCCGCTCGGCGACGGCGCAGATGACCCTGTTCCTCGTCTGCACCATCCCGTTCTGGACGTCGAACGTCATCCGCATGATCTCGTGGATCCCGCTGCTGGGCAGGAACGGTCTCGTCAACCAGTTGCTGGTGGGCGCCCATGTCGTCGACGCGCCGGTCGAATGGCTGCTCTATTCGCCGTTCTCGGTCGCGCTGGCCTTCGTCCACCTGTTCACCTTCTTCATGGTCGCGCCGATCTTCAACTCGATGATGCGCATCGACCGCCGGCTGATGGAGGCGGCCTACGACGCCGGCGCGAGCGGCTGGCAGATGCTGACCAACGTCATTATCCCGCTGTGCAAGCCGGGGCTCGCCATCGGCTCGATTTTCGTCGTCACCATCGTCATGGGCGACTTCATCACCTTCGACGAAATGGGCGGCGAGCAGATCGCCTCGGCCGGCAAGGTGATCGAGACGCGCCTTGGCGCGCTGCAGTTCCCGCCCGCGGCGGCCAACGCGGTGATCCTGCTCGGCGCGACGATGCTGATCATCGCGGTGCTCAACCGCATCGTCGACATCCGCAAGGAGCTCTAGCCCGTGAACGAGGGACGCTCCTTCGCCTTCTATGCGCTCGCCGCCTTCTTCGGCCTCTACGTCCTGTTCCTCTACGGGCCGATGATCGTCATCTTCATTCTGTCGTTTCAGGGACCGACCGGCGGACTGACGTTCCCGCTCGTCGGCGTGTCGCTGCACTGGTTCTATCGTCTGTGGGAGGGGAACGGCATCGTCGACATCGCCGGCGCGTTCAAACGTTCGCTCGAACTCGGGCTGGTGGTGATGGTGGTCACTGTGGTGCTGTCGCTGATGGCCGGCCTCGCCTTCCGTAAGCGCTTCTTCGGCGCCAACCTGCTGTTCTACGTCACCATCGCCAGCCTGATCGTGCCCTCGATCGTCACCTCGCTCGGCATCGCGCTCGAGTTCCGCATGCTCGACGACTTCCTCAAGGCGCACGCGCCTGACTGGATCGCCGACAACCTGACGACGACCATGGGCATGTTCACCTCCGGCCTCGGCGCGCATCTGACCTGGACGCTGCCGTTCGGCCTGCTGGTGATGTTCGCGATCTTCAACCGCTTCGACTCGCGCTACGAGGAGGCGGCGCGCGATCTCGGCGCGACACCGTGGCAGACGTTGCGCTACGTCGTGCTGCCGATCGTCATGCCGTCGGTGATCGGCGTCGGGCTTTTCGGCTTTACGCTCTCCTGGGACGAGATCGCGCGCTCGAGCCAGGCGATGGGCGAGCACAACACCCTGCCGATGGAACTGCAGGCGCTGACGACGACGGTGACGACGCCCGACATCTACGCGCTCGGCACGTCGACGACCGCCGTCTCCTTCGCCGTCATCGCCGTTGCGCTCGGCGCGATCGCCATCCTGCGCAAGCGCCAGGCGCGCCACGGCTCCGACGCCGGCCAGGCGTGAGGCGCCAATGCGGCTGCTCGTCGTCAATCCCAATACGTCCGCCAGCATGACTCAGCGTATCGGCGCGGCGGCGGGCGCGGCGGCAGGGCCGGGTGTTGAGGTTGTCGCGGTCAATCCGGCGCATGGGCCGGCGTCGATCGAGGGCTATTTCGACGAAGTCTTCGCCGCGCCGGGGCTGGTCGAAGAAGTGGCGAAGGGCGACGGCGCCGGTTTCGACGCCTTCATTGTTGCCTGCTTTGACGACACCGGGCTGGAGGCGGCGCGCTCGGCCGCGCGCGGGCCGGTCATCGGCATCGGCGAGGCGGCGTTTCACGTGGCCGCGCTGATCGCCCATCGCTTCAGCGTCGTCACCACCCTGTCGCGATCGATCGCGCCAATCGAGGCCAATCTGGTGAAATACGGCCTCGCGACACGATGCGCGCGCGTGCGCGCCTGCGAAGTTCCGGTGCTGGCGCTCGACGACGCGGCTTCGGGCGCGCGCGAAAAGCTGTCGGCGGAAATCGAATGCGCCATGGCGGAGGACAGCGCCGAGGCGATCGTGCTCGGCTGCGCCGGTATGGCCGATCTCGCCGCCACGCTGGCGCGCCGCCACGGCCTGCCGGTCGTCGACGGCGTCGCCGCCGCAGTCAAGCTCGCCGAAGCGCTGGTCGGGCTCGGCCTCGCCACCTCGAAGCGCGGTCCCTACGCGCCGCCGCTGCCCAAGCCGTTTGTCGGCGCGTTCGCGGGGCTCGGGCGACCGACGCGCCGCAGTCTGTGACGCTCAAGCGCGCCAGGCGTCGAAAACCATGAACTGGAGCGGCGCGCTTTCGGCCTCGCCGAATTCGTCGCGCAACGATTGCGCCACCGCGCGGCGCAGGTCATCGGGTTCGAAGCCGCGCGCGCGAATTTGGTCGACCAGCGGGCTGCCGAAGACGAGGCCGGACGCGAAGCGATCGAAATCGTCGATCACGCCCTGCATGCGGACGAGTTCGACGCGAAGCCCGTCAAATCCGGCGGCGAGCAGCGACGCCTTGATCGGGTCGATTGCGGCATAGCCGAACGGCACGGTCATGAAAGGCGGCGGGTCGACGTCGGAGACGCTGCGCAGGACGTCGACGACGACGCGGCCGAAGCGATTATGGTCCACCGTGTCCCACACGCTGAAGATATAGTGTCCGCCCCGCGCGAGCACCCGGCGGGCCTCGCGGTAGGCCTTGTCCTTGTCGGGGAAAAACATCACGCCGAACTGGCACAACACGACGTCGAATTCCCCGTCGGCGAACGGAAGGTCGGTCGCATCCACAGCGTGAAAAGTGACGTTCTCGCCGGCGCGGAACTTGCCGCGCGAGATTTCGAGCATGGCCGCGTTGAGGTCGGTCGCGACGACGACCGACTCGGCCGGAAGCATATCGCGCACGCGCCTCGTGACGATGCCGGTGCCGGCCGCGGTCTCCAAGACGCGCGACGGCCGGTGGGACGCCGCCAGCCGCGCGGCGACGTCGGCGGGGCCGGCGAAAATGACCGGTCCCAGCCCTGTGTCGTAGTGCTCGGGGATGGACCCCAAGAATCGCGTCGGGTCGTCGCGCATCGCCGTCGTCCGCCCCAGGGTGTGACGCTATGTCGCGCCGTTTCTCGCATATATCTTGCTTGAGCGCCAACGTCGATTTGCGGGTTGGACCGATTTGACGGCGGTCGCGTACGATTCGTCGTGCGCGCGTGCTATTCGCGAGGCGCGGCGATCGCGCCCCGCAAGAGCCTCCGCCATGCCGCCTCCCGCCTCCCACTTCGTCCATCGCGCCGCATGGCTGCGCGCGGCGGTGCTCGGCGCCAACGACGGCATCATCTCGACCGCCAGCCTGATCGCCGGCGTCGCCGCTTCGGGGGCCGGGCGGGGCGCGATCCTCACCGCCGCCGTCGCCGGCTGGGCCGCCGGGGCGATGGCGATGGCGGCGGGCGAATACGTCTCGGTCAGTTCGCAGGGCGATTCGGAGGCCGCCGACCTCGAACGCGAGCGGCGGGCGCTGAAGAACTTTCCGGAAGTCGAGACCGAAGAGTTGACGGCGATCTACCAGCGGCGCGGCCTCGCGCCAGCGCTGGCGCGCCAGGTCGCCGAGCAGTTGATGGCGACGGACGCGCTAAGCGCCCACGCCCGCGACGAACTCGGGTTGGGCGAGCGCGACGTCGCCAACCCGCTGACCGCCGCCCTCGCTTCGGCTGTCAGCTTCTCGGTCGGCGCGGCGCTGCCGACCCTGGTCGCCTTTTTCGCGTCGCCCGCGGCGACGGTCGTGGCGGCGCCGGCGGCGTCGCTGGTCTTTCTCGCCGCGCTCGGCGCGCTCGGCGCCTGGCTCGGCGGCGCGCCGCCGGCGAAGCCGACGTTGCGCGTCGCGTTCTGGGGCGCGCTGGCGATGGCGGTGACGGCGGGGATCGGCGCGCTGATCGGCAAGGCGGTGTGAGTGGCGGCCGCGCGCCGCCCCGCCATTGTGACCGAAAGCGAAGCAATTCAGGCTTCACAGGGCAGAACCGTCTGCGCCTGGATTGCTTCGTCGCTGCGCTCCTCGCAAAGACGTCGGCGTTGCGCGGACGCCGTCCCCATTCAGCTCTGGTGGCCGCCGGTGAACGGCACGAACGGAATGATCGCGCCGTTGTAGATGTCGGAGCGCGAAACGGCGAAGCCGTCGGCGGTCTGGGTCTTGATCGCTTTCAGCACGTGCTGCGCGCCCGGCGGCCCCACNNATCTTGTCGAACGGCGCCGCCTCCGCCCAGCCGTAGTAGCCGTCGGCGGTCTTGGTCTGGATCGCCGCGTATTCCCCGTAGCCGCGCGCGATCAGCGAATCGTAGACGCCGCGCGTGCGCTTGGCGAGCGCGGGAATGATCTCGATCGAATAGAGCCGGTCGGTGAGATAGCTGAGATAGGCCGACTGGTAGCCCGAGCCGGTGCCGATCTCGAGCACCTTGTCGCCGGGCTTGACCGCCAGCGTGTTGGTCATCCGCGCCACCGTGTGCGGGCCGGTGATCGTCACGCCGAAGCCGATGTTGAGGTAGTGCCATTCGTAGGCGCGCGAGAGGTTCTCGGCGGTGACGAATTCCTCGCGCGGCGTCATCAGAAAGGCGCGCTTGTCGCTCCTGTCCCAGACGTCGTTGTGCGAGACGAGCTGCAGGTAGCGGTCCCAGCGCTGGCCGAGGAAGTTTGCGTCCTCGCCGCGGTTGTCCCGCATCCAGGCCACGTAGGCGTCGCGCCCGTCCATCGGCGGCCACAGGTCCTGGTCGAAGGCGCGCGCGATCGCCGCCGCCGCCGGGCGGCCGAGCGCCGCGCCGCCGATCAGCGCCGCGCCGCCGAGAAGCAACTCGCGTCGATTCATCGTTCCCCTCCGCCGCCTTCGTCGACCGCCATTGTCGCCCGCCGCGCGCTCGCCGCGCAAGCGACAGGCCCCGGCTCGACGCGCGCCCGCCTTGGGTTAGGATGGTTCGGCTTCGGCCGCTAGGGAGGGCGTCCGTGATCGGGACATTTTTTCGCCANNGTCGGCGCGCTGCTGTTCTATGGCGGCGAATATCTGATGCACCGCTTCGCCTTCCACGCCCGGCCGTCGCGGGTCGCCTTCGTGCGGCAGTTGCAGCGCCGCCTGCACTACGATCACCATGTCGAGCCGGGCCGCCTCGACCTGCTGTTCCTGCCGCTGTGGTTCCTCGTCCCCAACCTCGCGCTCACCGCCGCGCTGGTCGCGCTCGTCCTCGGCCCGGGGGCGACAGCCTCGACCATGCTCGGCGTGACCGCGGCGATCCTCCACTACGAATGGACGCATTTCGTCGCCCATACGCCGATCCGGCCGCTGACCCCGGTCGGCCGTTGGATCAAGCAGTATCATTTGCGCCATCATTTCATCAGCGAGAAGCTGTGGTTCGGGGTCAGCAACCCCTCGTTCGACCTGATCTTCGGCACTTATCGCCGGGCGGCAGACGCGCGGCGCAGCGCGACGGTCCGCAACCTTCATCCGGAGGCCTGAGGCGGCCGGTCGGCGGCGGCGCGCAGGGCGTTGCCGGGTCGCGTCGGCATTTCCGATCGTGCTTGGCTGACGGGACATTGTTCGCCGCAAGGCGTTCACGCGCCCGATAGACACGCATAGGTCGTGTTCGTGACCTTTATACAACATATGCGCGAAAAGAGCCTTCGGCGCCGCCAAACCGCAAATTTCGCGTTTGAGTTGCATTCTTCAAGGCCTATCGTCTCCAGCGTGCACCGGGTTCCCGGGCGCGAATGGAGCCGTCCGAAGGGGGCGCCGGATCACCGGCGAAGGCCGACGGACTAGGGACTGGGGGATTGGTGGACAGGGGCCCTTTCGCTTGGCGGGCGCTGAGCTCGACGACGAAGGCCGCGGGTTTTTACCGCTCCCGATTGCGACACACTGGAGGTCAAAAAATATGACTCTTATGAAGAGCCTTCTGCTCGGCTCAGCGGCCACTCTGGTGGTCGTCGCCGGCGCGCAGGCCGCCGACCTGCCCACCAAGAAGGGTGCGCCCGCGGCTGAATACGTCAAGGTCTGCAAGGTCGGCGACATCGCCGGCTTCGTCATTCCTGGCTCCGACACCTGCCTCAAGATCAGCGGCTACGTGAACGCGCAGATCGCCATGGGCAACGTCGAGGACGAATATACGCTTTCGCCGCTGTCTCAGTTCGGCAAGGTGTACCTGCACCACTCCTCCCCGTATGTGACGTACGGCGACCCGGCGATG
>PLRT01000136.1:0-29064 GCA_003164915.1 Hyphomicrobiales bacterium
AGGCGACCGCGACCCAGCTCGTCTTCGCCGACGGCGCGCCCGGCGCGCCGATCATGCTGGTCGGCGAGGCGCCGGGCGGCGACGAAGACCGCATCGGCCGGCCGTTCGTCGGCCGCGCCGGCCAGCTGCTCGACCGCATGCTGGCGGCGATCGCGCTCGACCGCACCATGGTCTACATCGCCAATGTCGTGCCGTGGCGGCCGCCGGGCAACCGCACGCCGACGCCGCAGGAAACGGCGGCGTGCCTGCCGTTCATCCGCCGCCAGATCGCGCTATGCGCGCCGCGGCTCCTCGTCTGCCTCGGCGGTTCGGCGACCCAGACCCTGCTCGGCGTCAAGGAAGGCATCACCCGCTCGCGCGGCGTCTGGCGCGACTATCAGGGCGACGACGGCGCGACGATCCCGGCGCTGGCGATGTTCCATCCCGCCTATCTCTTGCGCACCCCCGCCGCCAAACGCCAAGCCTGGGCCGATCTGCGCAAGCTCAGGCAGGCGCTCGACGCGCTCGACGCGGCTGCGCCTTTCTCGCCGCCCTGACCGACGCGACCAGCGCCTCCGCGACGAGGTCGAACGGCTCGAACGCGCGTTCGGCGCGCGCCAAAACCACCGCGCCTTCCGCCGCCGAAACGAGCGTCGCCGCCAGGGCGCGCGCCGGCCCGTCTTCGACCCCGCCTGCGGCGAGCAACGCCGCCAGCTTGTCGCGCCAGGCGCGGAAGATCGCGGCGGCGGCGTCGAGCTGCGCCGGCGTTTCGGCGGCGACGGTGACCGCCGCCACCGCGCAGCCGGCGCCGAAGTCGGTCAGCGCCAGCACATTGCGCCAGATCGCGAAAAATCGCTCCGCGACCTCCGCCGCCGGCCTGCCCGCCACGCCGTCGAGACCTTGCGTCACCCGCTCGCTGGTCAGCGCCAGCGCATCGAGCACCAGCTCCGACTTGCCGCCTGGAAAGTGGTGATAGAGCGAGCCGCGCGGCGCGCCGGCGGCTTCGAGAACCTCGGAAAACGAAGCGCGCTGCAGCCCTTTGCGCGCCAGCGCGACCGCGGCCTCGCGGATCATCCGCTGCTTGACGGTTTCAACCACGTCGCCCCCCCGCACCGCGGCTCACTTGACTATGACGATCGTCATAGTTATTGATTATGCCAGTCATCATAGTCCAAGCGGAGTTTCTGTCATGCCGATGATCGACATCCACGCCGTCGCCGGAACCTTCGGCGACCGCCATGGGCTTGCGCAAGAGGCGGCGGCGATCGTCAAGGCGGTCGAGCAGGTTCCCGACATCGCGATGTTCCGCCAGAACACGGCGGCTTTCGTTCACGAGCTTCCCGCCGGCGCGATCTCGAACGTCGACGGCGACGACCGCTATGTCCGCGTCCAGGTGCTGACCAACCCTGGCGCGCTCGACCGCGCCAAGCAGACGGAGGTGACGCGCCAGTTGACAGACCTTGTCGCCAAGGCGGCCGGCGATCCGACGATCGCCGATCGGACCTGGGTGCTGCTGACCGAGGCGGTCGAAGGCGGCTGGGGTCTGTGGGGCCAGGCGCATACCAACGCCGAACTCGCCGCCGCCGCGCGCGCCGCGATCGCCAAGGGCAGGGGCTGAGCGCGCGGCGAGCGGTTCGCGCCCCCGCACTCCGCCGCTGCCCTCCGCCTCAGGCTTCGACCAGTTAGGGGAGAACGGGGCCGTCCTCTATGCGCCGCTGCGGCAGCGTCGGCGCCCCTCGCGCCCTCAAGCGCTTTCGGCCAGCGTCCGGGCGTAGGCTCTCCACCACGCGGCCTCGCGGCGCAGGAACGTCGATTCGCGCTGGCGCTCCGATTCGGAGGCGGAAGACGAAATTCGCTCCAGGCGCTCAGCGGAGTCCTCCAGCTCTTGCGCCCGAGCGAGATAGGTCTCAGCCAGATGGTGATGGGTCATTGCAAAGCCCCTGTTTTCGCCCTCGACGGCGCCGCTCTTTCGCCCAGTTTCTCACCTGCGCGCAGTAGATCACTTGAGCCGATCGCCTCGAGTTTTATCGATTCGCGGTTTCAGCGCAACGGCCGTCGCAGATGGTGGACGAACGGTTAGCGATCGTCTCCAGCGCCTCGCCGGCGACCCGCCGCGTTTCGCTCTCATGCTTGCGCGCGCAAGCGGATCGGCTGCGCGGCGCCGCTCAATCGGGGTAATTGGCGGGGTCGAAGATGCGCTTGGTCGAGCAGAACTCGCAGGTGACGCCGATCATGCCGTCGTCGCCGATCATCGCGCGCCGCTCCTCGGGCGGGAAGCTCTGCAGCATGGCGTCGATGCGCTCGGCCGAGCAGCGGCAGACGTCGGCGAGCGCCTTCGGCCGGAACACCTTGACGCCGCGCTCGTTGAACAGCCGAAACAGCAGCCGCTCGCTCGACAGGGCGGGGTCGATCAGTTCGTGGTCTTCGGTCGTCGCCGCGCGCGACTTCGCCTCGACCCATTCGTCGTCCTCGGGAAGGTCGTGGGGCGTCGTTCCCGGCGGCGCGTCGCCGGGATCCAAGTCGGCCCGGCGCCGGCGTTCGGGCGAGTCGGGCAGGAACTGCGCCAGCAGGCCGCCGGCCCGCCAGGCGACGCCGTTGGGGCTCACGCTCTGGCCCACCGCCAGCCGAGCCAGCGTCGGGATCTGCTCCGAACGCTCGAAATAGGCGTGCGCCGCCTCCTGCAGGCCCTGGCCTTCGAGCGCGACGACCCCCTGGTAGCGCGACAAGTCGCCGCCCGGATCGACGGTGAAGGCGAGATAGCCCTCGCCGAGCAGCGCGCCGGCGCCGACGCCGGCGGGCAGCGCCGCCACCGCCGCCGCGTCGAAGCGCGCCAGCGCGCGCAGGTTCGACGGCGCATCGAAATCGACCAGCAGCATGGTGACCGGTCCGGCGCTCTTGGTCTGCAACTGGAAGCGGCCCTCGAGCTTCAGCGACGAGCCGAGCAGCACCGCCAGCGTCGCGGCTTCAGCGAGCAGGCGGCTGACCGGCTCGGGATAATCGTGACGCTTGAGGATCGCGTCGATCGTCGGGCCGAGCCGCACCACCCGGCCGCGCGTGCTCAAGGCCTCGACCGCGTAAGGCAGCACGACGTCGTCGTAACCGATGTCGGAGACTTCGCGGGCGGGCTCCGTCATGCGTCGAGCGCCCCCAGACAGAAAGCGAGCACGCCCTTCTGCGCGTGCAGCCGGTTCTCCGCCTCGTCGAACACCACCGACTGCGGCCCGTCGATCACGTCGTCGGTCACTTCCTCGCCGCGGTGGGCGGGCAGGCAATGCATGAAGATCGCGTCTGGCGCGGCGTGTTGCAGCAGCTCGCGATTGACCTGGTAGGGCGCGAGCAGATTGTGGCGGCGGCGGCTCTCCTTTTCGTCGCCCATCGACACCCAGCAGTCGGAGATCACCCCCGTGGCGCCGGCGACGGCGGCGACCGGGTCCTCGCGCAGGACGACGTCGGCGCCGCCCGCCTTCGCCCTGGCGATGCGCTCGGGCGGCGGCTGCAGCTCCTTCGGACAGGCGATGTCGAGCTGGAAGGCGAAGCGCTCGGCGAGGTCGATCCACGAGGACAGCACGTTGTTGTAGTCGCCGCTCCAGGCGATCTTGCGACCCTCGATCGAGCCGCGATGTTCCTCGAAGGTCATCAGGTCGGCCATCACCTGGCAGGGATGCGAGCGCTTGGTCAGGCCGTTGATCACCGGGATCGACGCGTGGCGAGCGAGCTCGTCGAGATCGGCGTGGCTCAGGATGCGGATCATGATTGCGTCGACGTAGCGCGACAGCACGCGCGCGGTGTCGGGGATCGACTCGCCGCGGCCAAGCTGCATTTCCGCGCCGGTCAGCATGATCGTCTCGCCGCCGAGTTCGCGCATGGCGAGGTCGAACGATACGCGGGTGCGGGTCGACGGCCGGTCGAACACCAGCGCCAGCGTCTTGCCGGCCAGGGGGCGGAAGGTCGACGGCTGGCCTCTGACGCGCTTGGCCTTCATTGCTTTGGCCGCGTCGAGGATCGCGCGCAACTCGTCGCTCGAATAGTCCAGCAGGTCGAGGAAATGGCGCCGCCGCGCGCCGAGCGCCGGGGTCGCGATCATGCGAAGGCGCCTTTCCTGACGAGCGGCGATGCGGCTTCGATGTCGGCGCAAGCCTGATCGAGCCGCCGCACGCCTTCGGCGAACTCCCCTTCGCTGATGATCAGCGGCGGCATGAGGCGCACGACGTTGTCGCCGGCAGGGATGGTCAGCAGATGGCGGCGGCGCGCCGCGGCCGCGAAGTCGGCGGGCGACAGCTTGACGCGGAGCCCGATCATCAGCCCTTCGCCGCGGACCTCTTCGACCACGTCGGGATGGCGATCCTTGAGCTCGGCGAGACGCTGGCGCGCGAAGGCGCCGAGCCGAGCGACGCGCTCGATGAAGCCCTCGGCCAGCACCTCGTCGAGCACGGCGTTGCCCACCGCCATCGCCAGCGGGTTGCCGCCGAAGGTCGTGCCGTGGACGCCGACCGTCAGGCCGCGCGCCGCATCGGCGGTGGCGAGGCAGGCGCCCATCGGAAACCCGCCGCCGATGCCCTTGGCGATCGACATGATGTCGGGAACCGCGCCGGAATGCTCGTAGGCGAACAGCTTGCCGGTGCGGCCGACGCCGGTCTGCACCTCGTCGTAGATCAACAGCAGGCCGCGCGCGTCGCAGAGCTGGCGCAGGCCGCGCAGGAACGGCGCCGGAATCGTCCGCACGCCGCCTTCGCCCTGGATCGGCTCGATCATGATCGCGGCCGTGCCGGGGCCGATCGCCGCCTCGACCGCGCCGATGTCGGTCACCGGGATCTGGTCGAAGCCGTCGACCTTGGGCCCAAAGCCGTCGAGATATTTCGCCTGGCCGCCGGCGGCGATCATCGCCAGCGTGCGGCCGTGAAAGGCGCCTTCGAAAGTGAGGATGCGGTACCGCTCCGGATGGCCGTCGACCGCGTGGCGCTTGCGCGCCATCTTGACCGCCGCCTCATTGGCCTCGGCGCCGGAATTGGCGAAGAAGACGAGGTCGGCGAAGGTCGCGTTGGCGAGCCGCCGAGCCAGCCGTTCGCCCTCGGGGATCTGGAACAGGTTGGAAGTGTGCCAGAGCTTGCCCGCCTGCTCGGTCAGCGCGGCGACCAGATGCGGATGGGCGTGGCCGAGCGCGTTGACGGCGATGCCAGCGCCGAAGTCGAGATATCGCTCGCCCGTCGTCGCTGTCAGCCAGACGCCTTCGCCGCGCTCGAAGGCGACGTCGGCTCTTGCATAGACCGGGACAATGGCGGACGACATTTTGCGGGTCCTCTCGGGTCTGCCTTAGGAATCCTGCCCCGCCCAGCGGCGGCGCAAAATAAAAACGCCGTCCCGCAGGGACGGCCTCTGATGCCCCGATCATAGAAGAAGCGCGCGGCTCTGGTCAATTCGCTGCGGCCGAGGGTCGCGCGCACAGAAAAATCTTGCTGCGCTTAATCGCTTGATCCGACTCGCGATCCGCGCGCCCGGGCGCCGCCGCGCGCCGAGAGCTGGGGAAAAACGCGGGTTTGCGACCGCGCCGACTCTTGCGCCTGATTCAACGCATAGTGTAATTTTGCTTTCAGACGCCACGACATATCGTGGCGCGACCTTCTCGAGAGCGTATCGGCGCGTAGGGGCATGCCAGCGCGGCTGGGCAGGCTGCGACGGGGGATTCGGCCAACAGGTATTTCGGCGGAGGGGTCGGCGCGAAGCTGGCCCTGCGGGGCGCCCATGAGCGAGGCCAGCGATGTCTTGGACGGATGAAAGAGTGGAACTGTTGCGGCAATTGTGGCTCGACGGCAGGAGCGCCAGCCAGATTTCGGCGCAACTCGGCCATGGCGTGACCCGCAACGCCGTCATCGGCAAGGTCCACCGGCTCGGCCTCGCTGGCCGCGCCAAGGCGCCGAGCTCGACCGCGACGCCGCCGCGCGCCGCCTCAGCCCCGCGCATGGCGCCGCGTTCTTCCGCCGGCGTCCGTTCGGCGGTGCGCGGCGCGACCGCGCTGGCGCTTGCCGCCGAGCCGACGCTCGAAACGCGGCCGGTGTTCCAGGAAGAGGACGTCGTCGTCCCGATGTCGCTCCGGGTGACGATCATCGAACTCAAGGAGGCGATGTGCCGCTGGCCGCTCGGCGACCCGGCGTCGCCCGAGTTCCGCTACTGCGGCTCGCCGTCGACGAGCGGGCCCTATTGCGTCCATCACGGCAAACTCGCCTATCAGCCGGTTCAGGACCGCCGGCGCGAACGCGAGCGCGAACGGCGCGCCGCCCTGCCGCACTAGAAACGGGAGGGCGCGGCGGAAGAGCGTCGCCCGCCGCTCACGACTTGCCGTAGGTCTCGTCGAACGAATAGCCGGTGCCGCGCACGGTGCGGATCGGGTCTCGCTCGCGTCCGCGCGACAGCGCCTTGCGCAACCGGCCGACATGAACGTCGACGGTGCGCTCGTCGATTTCGACCGACTGGCCCCATACGCCGTCGAGCAGCTGCGCGCGCGAGAAGACGCGGCCGGGCCGTTCGAGCAGGTATTCGAGCAGCCGGAACTCGGTCGGGCCGAGATGGATGTCGCGCAAACCGCGGCGCACGCGCCGGGTCTCGCGGTCGAGGTCGAGATCGCCGGCGCTGAGCTTCTCGGCGATGCGCTCCGGGCGGCTGCGGCGCAGGAGCGCGCGCACCCGCGCCATCAGCTCGGGCAGCGAGAACGGCTTGACGACGTAGTCGTCGGCGCCGACCGAAAGCCCGCGCACGCGCTCGACCTCCTCGCCGCGCGCGGTGAGCATGATCACCGGCAGGGTCTTGGTCGTCTCGCGGGCCCGCAGCCGGCGGCAGATTTCGAGGCCGGACACGCCGGGCAGCATCCAGTCGAGGATGACGAGGTCCGGCGGCGACTCGACCAGCCGCAACTCGGCCTCGTCGCCGCGCTCGACCGACTCGGCGACGTAGCCTTCGGCCTCGAGGTTGTAGGTCAACAGCAACGCGAGATCGGACTCGTCCTCGACGACGAGGATGCGCGGCGCGGCGGCCACGGCGCGGGAGGGCTCTCGGCGGGTTTCGTTCATGGGGTGGTCGTTCCGGTCGATTGAGCGGCGTCGTCGTATTCATGCCGACCCTTCGGGCGTTCGGCCGGCAGCGTCTCGCCGGTGACCAGGTAGAACACCGTCTCGGCGATGTTGGTGGCGTGGTCGCCGATCCGCTCGACGTTCTTCGAGCAGAACAGCAGGTGGGCGCAGAACGAGATGTTGCGTGGATCCTCCATCATGTGGGTGAGGAGGTCGCGAAACACGGAATCCTCGAGCGCGTCGAGTTCGACGTCGCGCTCCCACACGGCCCGCGCCCGCTCGGTGTCGCGCTGGGCGTAGGCGTCGAGCACGTCCTTCATCAGCTCGGTGGCGACGTCGTTCATGTGCCTGAGGCCGACGATCGCCCGCGGCACGCGCGCCTCGATGCCGATCTTCAGCGACCGCTTGGCGATGTTCTTGGCCAGGTCGCCGACCCGTTCGAGGTCGCCGGCGACGCGGATCGCGCCGACGATCTCGCGCAGGTCGACCGCCATCGGCTGGCGGCGCGCGATCGTCAGGATCGCCTGTTCCTCGATCTCTCGCTGCAGCGCGTCGAGCCGAGGATCGGTCGCGACGACCTGGTTGGCCAGCGCCACGTCGGCTTGGCTCAGCGCGTCCATCGCGTCGATCACCATCTTCTCGGCGATGCCGCCCATTTCCGCGATTCTCCGCTCGAGGGCGTCGAGATCCTTGTCGTATGATCTGACAGTGTGGTTGACCACGTCGCCTTCTCCTTCAGCCGAACCGGCCAGTGATGTAGTCTTGCGTGCGCTTGTCGCGCGGCGAAGTGAAGACGGCGTCGGTCGCGTCGAATTCGACCATCTCGCCCAGATACATGAAGGCGGTGTACTGCGAGACGCGCGCCGCCTGCTGCATGTTGTGGGTGACGATGGCGATGGTGTATTCCTCGCGCAATTCGTCGATCAGCTCTTCGATCTTGGCGGTGGAGATCGGGTCGAGCGCCGAACACGGCTCGTCGAACAGGATCACTTCCGGCTTGATCGCCACGGTGCGGGCGATGCACAGGCGCTGCTGCTGGCCGCCCGAAAGGCTGAGGCCGTTGGCGCCGAGTTTGTCTTTCACTTCGGTCCACAGCGCCGAACGGCGCAACGCCGTTTCGACCCGTCCGTCCATCTCCGACTTCGGCAGTTTCTCGTAGAGCCGGATGCCGAAGGCGATGTTGTCGTAGATCGACATCGGAAACGGCGTCGGCTTCTGGAACACCATGCCGACCCGCGCGCGCAGCAGATTGAGGTCGAGGCCCGGGTCGAGGATGTTCTGGCCGTCGAGCATCACCTCGCCGACCGCCCGCTGGCCGGGATAGAGGTCGTACATGCGGTTGAGAACGCGCAGCAGCGTCGACTTGCCGCAGCCGGAGGGGCCGATGAAAGCGGTCGACTTGCGCTCGTAAAGCGGCAGATTGATGCCTTTGAGCGCGAGCGACGCGCCGTAATAGAACTGCAAGTCGCGGACGGACACTTTTTCGACCCCGTTGCTCGCCGGTTTGGCTGTCGCGTTCATTTTACGGTTCCTCTTGCAGCGAGAGCGCGCGCCCCGATGCTCAGCGTCAGGACGGCCAGCGTGATGATCAAAGCGCCGGTCCAAGCGAGCTGTTGCCATTCCTTGTATGGACTGAGCGCAAACTGGAAAATCACCGCCGGCAAGCTCGACATCGGCGCATTGAGGTTCAAGCTCCAGAACTGGTTGTTCAGCGAGGTGAATAGGAGCGGGGCGGTCTCGCCGCTGACGCGCGCGACGGCGAGCAGCATGCCCGTCAACAGGCCCGCTCGCGCCGCCCGGTAGCCGATGCGCTGAATGACCAGCGAACGCGGCATGCCGAGCGCGGCGCCGGCTTCGCGCAAGGAATTGGGAACGAGGTTCAGCATGTCCTCGGTGGTGCGAACGACGACCGGAACCACCAGGACCGCCAGGGCGATCGACCCGGCGATCGCGGAGAAATGGCCCATCGGCGCCACGACGACCTCGTAGATGAACAGACCGATCACGATCGACGGGGCGCTGAGCAGGATGTCGTTGATGAAACGGACGACAAACGCAAGCTTCCCATAGCGCCCGTATTCGGCGAGATAGGTGCCCGCCAGCAGGCCGAGCGGCGTCCCGACGGCGACGCCGATGATCGTCATGATCAAGCTGCCGGCAATTGCGTTGAGCAGTCCGCCGGCGCTGCCGGGGGGCGGCGTCATTTGGGTGAAGACGTCGAGCGAGACCCCTGACAGACCCTTCCAGAACAGCACCGCGAGAATCAGGAACAGCCAGGTCAGGCCGAATCCTGCGGCGGCGACGCTGAGCCCCATCCACATCGAGTTTCGGCGACGCCGCGCGGGGTAGAAGGACATGGCGCTATCTCCCCGCCTTGACGTCGAGCCGCATCAGCATGATCCGGGCGATCGCCAGGACAATGAAGGTGATCATGAACAGAATCAGACCCAAGGCGATCAACGACGAAGTGTAAAGGTCGCCGACCGCCTCGGTGAATTCGTTGGCGATGGTGGCGGAAATCGTCGTTCCCGGAGCGATCAGCGACGCGGAGATCTTATGGGCGTTGCCGATCACGAAGGTGACCGCCATCGTCTCGCCGAGCGCGCGCCCCAACCCGAGCATGACGCCGCCGATGACGCCGACGCGGGTGTAGGGGATGACGATGTTGGCGACGACCTCCCAGGTGGTGCAGCCGACGCCGTAGGCCGATTCTTTCAGCATCGGCGGCACGGTTTCGAACACGTCGCGCGATATTGAAGTGACGAACGGCAGGACCATGATCGCCAGGATGAGCGAGGCGGTCAGGATGCCGATGCCGTAGGGCGGCCCGGCGAAGACCGACGAAAGCAGCGGGACGTCGCCGAACAGCGCGATCAGCGCGGGCTGCACGTATTGCTGCATGAACGGGGCGAACACGAACAGGCCCCAGATCCCGTAGATGATGCTGGGGATGCCCGCCAGCAGCTCGATGGCGATGCCGACCGGCCGGCGCAACCCGGGCGGGCACAGCTCGGTGAGAAAAATCGCAATCCCTATTCCCACCGGCACGGCGATCGCCATCGCGATGGCGGACGTGACGAGCGTGCCGTAGATCGCCGCGCCGGCGCCGAACTTCTCGGTGACCGGGTTCCAAATCTCGGTGGTGAAGAAGCCCAGGCCGAAGGCCTGAAAGGCCGGAATTGACCCTTGAATCAGCGATATGATCACGCCGCCGAGGAGCAGCAGAACGACAAGGGCCGCCCCCTGCGTCGAGCGGCGGAAAAAATTGTCTCCGGAGGCGAAACGCTTGACCGCCTTGACGCGGGTTTCAACTCTCGAATTCGTCGATTCAATCTGCGGCATCGCGATCTCAGTCATCTCTACGACCTCCGACCGAACTCCAGCGGCGCGACGCAAGCGCCGCGCCGGGAGTCGAGTCGGGGCGCCCGAAAACGCCCCGAGGTTTTGTTGCGCCGTTGATCACTTGGCGGCGAAAACCGGCTTGCCGTCGGCCGTCGTGATGTTCTCCGCCCAGGTCTTCTGGATCTGAGCGATGACCGCGGCCGGCAGCGGCACGTAGTCGAGTTCTTCGGCCTGCTTGCTGCCGTTGGTGTAGGCCCAGTTGAAGAACTTGAGCGCTTCGGAGGCGGCGACCGGGTCGTCCGGGTGCTGGTGCATGAGAATGAACGTCGCGCCGGCGATCGGCCAGGTGTCGTCGCCCGGCTGGTTGGTCAGAAGGACGTAGTAGTGGTCGGACTTCGCCCAGTCGGCGTTGGCGGCGGCCGCCTGGAACGCGGCGGAGTTCGGCTGGACTCGCTTGCCGGCGGCGTTGATCATGTCGACCGACGCCATCTTGTTCTGCAGCGCGTAGGCGTATTCGACGTAGCCGATGGCGCCCTTGGCCTGGCTCACATTGTTCGCGACGCCTTCGTTGCCCTTGGCGCCGATGCCGGCCGGCCATTCAACCGCCGTGCTGGCGCCGACGGTGGACTTCCAGTCCGGGCTGACTTTGGACAGGTAGTTGGTGAAGATGAAGGTCGTTCCCGAACCGTCCGAGCGATGCACGATGACGATCGCCTGCGACGGCAGCTTGACGCTCGCGTTGAGCTTGGCGATCGCCGGATCGTCCCACTTGGTGATCTTGCCAAGGAAGATGTTCGCCAACGTCGGCCCGTCGAGGACCAACTGGTCGGCGCCGATGCCGTCGATGTTGACCACCGGCACGTCGCCGCCGACCACGGTCGGGAACTGCACCAACCCGTCAGCCGTCACGTCCTTGGGTTCGAGCGGCATGTCGGAGGCCCCGAAGGTGACCGTCTTGGCCTTGATCTGCTTGATGCCGCCGCCCGAACCGATCGACTGATAGTTCAGGCCGTTGCCAGTGTCCTTCTTATAGGTGTCGGCCCACTTCGCGTAGATCGGGTAGGGGAAGGTCGCGCCGGCGCCGGAAATGTCGCCGGCCGACGCGTAGCTTACGCTCGCCGCGATGACCGCCGCACCGATCAGGGTTCGAATAAACATTGACGCCTCTCAATCTGAATTCTTCCGCCTCGTCACCCGCCGCCGCATTACGCGGACCGCACTGTGTCGAGGCGCGCAGATATAAGCTCCGTCCCGACGCCCTTATATGACGTTGGCGCGACAGTCAGATGACACCGCAAGCATCAGATATATAGTCGATATATTCAGCTCGGATGCAGCGGAACGATGGCTGTGAAAGTCGAACCCCGGTCGAGCTGGCTGGAAATCGTCAGCCGGCCGCGGTGGCGGGTCAGGATATGCTTGACGATCGCCAGGCCGAGGCCGGTGCCGTTCTTCGCCCGGCTCTGGCCGGGATCGACGCGATAGAAGCGCTCGGTCAGGCGCGGCAGATGTTCGGGCGCGATGCCGCGGCCGTAGTCGCGCACGATCATCGAGCCCTCGCTCGCCGAGCGCGTCACCGCGATCTCGACCTGGTCGGCGCTCGCGCCGTCCTGGCGCGCGCCGTACTTGATCGCGTTCTCGATCAGGTTCTCGGCGACCCGCAGCAGTTCGTCGCGGTCGCCCGTAACCATCACCGCTCGCTCGGCGTCGATCTTGATCTCGACGCCCATCTCGCGCGCCAGCGGCGCGAGCGTGTCGGCGACGTGTCGCGCGAGCTGGGCGAGGTCGACGGCCGCCTCCGGCCGCACGTGCTGCTTCTGCTCGATCCGCGACAGCGACAGCAAGTCGTCGATCAGCCGCGCCATGCGGCGGCCCTGCTCGCGCATGATGACGAGGAACTTGTCGCGCGCCTTGGCGTCGCCGTGCGCGGAGCCTTGCAGCGTCTCGATGAAGCCGAGCATCGAGGCGAGCGGGGTGCGCAATTCGTGGCTGGCGTTGGCGATGAAGTCGACGCGCATGCGCTCGAGCCGCCTTTGCTCGGTGAGGTCGCGTAGCGTCAGAAGCGCTGCCGCGACCGCGCCCGAAGCATCCTCGATCGGGGCGACGCACACTTCGAACAAGCGTTCGATCGGCACCCGCTCGCTCCACGGCACGGTCTCGGCCTCGCCGGTCGCCAGAACCCGGCGCATCGCGTCGATGACGTTGGGGGTGCGCAGCGCGAGGATCAGCGGCTCGCCGAGCCTGAGGCCCGGCAGCAGGGCGAACGCCGGCCGGTTGGCGACGATCACCCGCCCCTCGGCGTCGACCACCCCCGCCGGCTCTGGCATCGCCCCGACCAGCTTTTCGACGATGGGCGCGTGAAGCTGCACGGCCAAGGCCGGGACCCTGTCGTCGTCGGACATGCGCGTCCTCTGGGTCGGCCGGCGGCGAACGCGCTCGGCGGTCCTATTCCTCGTCGTCGAGGCTCGACGCCGCGAGCGCCTCGCGCAGCGAGCGCCAGCGACGTCCTGCTTCATAGGCGCCGAGCAGCGCCATCGCAAGGATGAACGGGGCCAGGTAATAGATGGCGCGAAACAACAGCAGCGAAGCGAGCATCGATTCGCTCGACCCGCCGACGCCGTCGATCATCGTCGCCTCGAACACGCCGAGCCCGCCGGGGGCGTGGCTGGCGATGCCGAGCATGGCGGCGAAGGAATAGAGCGCGCTGAAGGTGACGGGGCCGAGCCCGTGGCCCTTGGGCAGCAGCACATAGAGCGCGCCGGCGGCGCTGCAGACGTCGATGACGCCGAGCGTCATCTGGGCGAGGGTCAGCAGCGGACCGGGCGGCACGAAATTGAGCAGCAGCGGCCGGCGGGTGCGGCCGACGCGCGCCACCCAGACGAGGTAGGCGGCGAGGCCGGCGAGAACGGCGACGCCGATCGCCTGGTTCGCCAGCGCATGGAAGTGGTTGATTGCGCCGATCGCCGTCGCGTCGAACAGGAATCCGACGCCGAGGATGAAGCCCATGCCGAGCCAGAAGGTGATGCCGGCGACGACAGTGAGACTGGCCACCTTGCCCGGCGAAAGTCCTGCCGGACCATAGATCCAGTAGCGCACCGCGCCTCCCGTCACCAACGGGAATCCGAGGGTGAAGGAGACGGCGTAGCTGGTGAACGAGGCGAGCGCGGTCAGCCGGTAGCGCACGTGGACGCGCAGGTGGCGCAAAGCGAGCGCGTCGTAGCCGGTCAGCGCGAGATAGCTGACCCCGGAGAAGCCAAACGCCATCGCGATCTGCTTGCCGCTGGTGGCGGCGAAGGCGGCCTGGAACTGGCCCAGATTGATGCCGATGAGGACGCGGGCGAAGATGATCGCCGAGATGGCGATGATGGTCAGGCTGAGGGCGAAGCCGATCCGCCTGAGCAGCGGCCGGCGCGAGGCGATCGCCCGCTCCCAGCGCGCGAAACCTTCGGCTTGGGCCGGCGGCGCAATGTCTCTTGGCCGCTCTTCGTCGGGCGCGCGTTCCTCGATCTGCTGGGACATGCCCCGGACGTTCCCCTCGCTCGCGACGGCCTATAAGCCCGGCGCGGACGCCGGGCAAGTTGGGGCGCGCGGCCGGGTCGTCGCTTCCGGCGGACCTTGTCGAACCCGCCCGGCTATTGAATTGCGGGTCGCCGCGCCGGCGCCTGGAACGCCGCGCGTACTACCGCGCCGCGCGGCTGCAGGCCTCGACGATGTCGCGCAGCTTGGCTTGCAAGGCGCCGTCGGCGTCGATGCGCGCGCCAGTGAGCGAGAGGCCGGCCGCCTCGGCGCGGTCGGCGACGCAGGCGCAGGCCTTGGCGCAGACGCCGGCGTCGCCGCCGTGGGCGGCGCAGGCGGGCGGGCACGCCGCGAGATAGTCTTCGCGCGCGCGCCGCTCATCGAGCCCGGTCGCCATGACGAGGCTCCATAACATGCCGAACAGGATCGGCTGGTGAACGAGATAGATGACGAGGCTATGCCGGCCGGCGAAGGCGGCGGCGCGGCCGGGCCAGCGCCTCGGCCGCCATCCGCTCCAGCGCCAGATCGCCAGCCGCGCCGCCGCCGCCTGCGCCAGCCCGAGCCCGATCAGCGTGACGCCCGCCCACGGCAGCAGCGGCCGCCAGTCGAGCGTGTCGGGCGATCGGGTTCCAAGCCCGAGCCAGACCAGCGCCGGCGGATTGAACGTGGCGCTCGCATAGGCGAGCGGCGCCGCGACCATCGCTGCGCCGACGATCAGCGCCGCCCAGGGCGGCGTGGAAACGAACAGGGCGCCGATGACGCTCGCAACCGCGATGCAATGGAGGATGCCGAACAGGATCGGCTCATTGGCGTCGATCCCATAACTCGCCGCCGTCACCAGCAGCGCCGCGCCGACGACGACGGCCAGCCGCTTCAGGAAGGCCTCGCGCCTCAGTCCGTGCGGATGGGCGAGCGCCAGCGAGACGCCGACCAGGGCGAGAAAAGCGCTGGCGACCGTATGCGACAGCGCGCGGGTCGCCGGGGCGAATGGCGCGCTCGGCGCGATCAGGCCGAAATGGGCGAAGTCCCAGATCAGGTGATAGGCGACCATGCCGGCGAGCGCGACGCCGCGCGCGACGTCGATCGCGGCGATGCGCGTGCGCTTCTGCGGCCCGCTGGTCTCCAACGCCATCGCCTCTTCCCGTCCGGGCCGCGCCGTCGCGCACGCGGACCTTATAGCCGATCCGCGGCTGCGCGCGCTCGCCCAAGGGCCTTTCCCTGGGGTTTGGAAAGCGTCGCGGACATTGACGGCCAGCAACGTTCCGCCGGCGGCGTCCGCGCGACAATCGCGCCCGGACAACGAAAAGGCAGGAGCGAACCATGATCAATCGCCGCGATCTGTTTCTCGCCGCCGGCGCAGCTGCCGGCGCCGCAACCGTGCTGACCGCGCTGCCGGCGATGGCGGAAGAGGCCGCGGATCTGCCGCGCCGCGAAGTCGAACTCGTCGCTCCGCCGTTCGTCCATCCGCACGAGCAGGCGACCCGCCGCGGCGCCGAGGTCGTCGCCTTCACGATGACGATCATCGAGAAGGAGCAGGTGATCGACGACGACGGCACGAAGATCCACGTCTTCACCTACAACGGCTCGATCCCCGGTCCGTTGATGGTCGTGCACGAGGGCGACTATCTCGAACTGACCCTCGTCAATCCGCCGACCAACGCATTCGACCACAACATCGATTTCCACGCCTCGACCGGCGCGCTCGGCGGCGGCGCGCTCACCCACATCAATCCCGGCGAGGAAGTGACGCTGCGGTTCAAGGCGACGCGCGCCGGCGTGTTCATCTACCACTGCGCGCCGGAGGGGCCGATGATCCCCTGGCATGTCGCTCTGGGCATGAACGGCGCGGTGCTGGTGCTGCCGCGCGACGGCCTGACCGACGGGTCCGGCAAGCCGCTCAGGTACGACCGTGTCTACTATGTCGGCGAGCAGGACTTCTATGTGCCGCGCGACGCCGACGGCGCCTACAAGACCTACGCCTCGGCGGCGGACTCGTTCGTCGACATGACGGCGCTGATGCGCGGCCTGATCCCGACCCATGTCGTGTTCAACGGCGCAGTCGGCGCGCTGACCGAGAAGAACGCGCTGCCGGCCAAGGTCGGCGAGACGGTGCTGATCATTCACAGCTCCGCGATGCGCGACACCCGCCCGCACCTGATCGGCGGCCACGGCGACTACGTCTGGCTGATGGGCAAGTTCGCCAACCCGCCGATGCGCGACCTCGAGACCTGGATCGTGCCCGGCGGCTCGGCGGTCGCTGCGCTCTATACCTTCCGCCAGCCGGGCGTCTACGCCTATCTCAACCACAACCTCATCGAGGCGGTCTTCCTCGGCGCCACCGCGCACTTCCGCGTCGAAGGCAAGTGGAACGACGATCTGATGACCCAGGTGCGCCGGCCGGGCCCGATCGGCTGACCACGCCGACGCCGTCGTGGCGCGAACCAGAAAACGGAGGATGAACGATGCGCTTTTCCCACCTCGGCGTCGTCGCCGCCGTCCTCGCCGCGACGGCGTCGCTCGCCGCCGCCGCCGTCCTTGCGCCGCGCAGCGTCGCGCCGGCGAACGTCGCGCCGGAGTCGGTCGCGACCCTGCAACCCGGCCGGTTCTCCTACCAGCCGGCCGGCGATTTCGAATCCGCCGGCCAGACCATCGACGCGCCGGCGCGAGCGACGCAGCTCGACGCGCCGCTCGACGTCATGGTCGAGCCGGTCAGTCAGGCCGAATATGCGCGCTGCGTCGCCGCCGCCGCCTGCCCGAAACTCAAAGGCGTCGATCCGGCGGCGGCGAACTTGCCGGTCGTCGGCGTGAGCTGGCTCGAAGCGACCGCCTACGCCGAATGGTACGCGGCCGCGACGGGCGAGGACTGGCGCCTGCCGACCGACGAGGAATGGGCCTACGCCGCGGCCGAGCGCTTCCATGGCGAACCGCCGATCGCCAGCGGCGACGACTTCGCCCGCCGCTGGCTCGCCAAGTTCGACGCCGACGCCGCGACAGCGCGTCAGTCGAAGGCGCCGAAGCCGTTCGGCCATTTCGGCCTCAACGCGCTCGGCGTCGCCGATCTATCCGGCAACGTCTGGGAATGGACGAACTCCTGCTACGAGCGGCGCGCGGTCGACGCCAATGGCGACGCTCGCCTGCTGACCCGCAATTGCCGCGTCCGCGCGCTCGAGGGCGAGCACCGCATGTTCATGAGCGATTTCATTCGCGACGGCGTGACCGGCGGCTGTTCGGCCGGCCTGCCGCCGACCAACCTCGGCTTCCGCCTGGTGCGCGCCCACGCCAGCGCCGTCGCACGAATGCTGAGCGGCGTCGGCGCGCTGCTGGCCGCCTTGTAGGCGCGGTCGCCGACCGCGCCTGGCTGTCGAACGCCGCCAGGCCAACGGCGCTTGCGCGCCCGACGCGCTCGCCGCGCGCGTCTACAGGGCGCTACTCGCCCTCGGCGATCGCCGACAGGCGGTCGGAGCGGCGCACGACGATGCGCGCGCGGCCGCCCGCGATCAGACCCTCGGTCTCCCAGGCTTTGAGCAGGCGGCTGACCGAGAACAGCGTCGCGCCGATCATCTCGCCGAGTTCCTGGCGCGTCAGCGGGAAGTCGATTTCGACCCCGCCCTCGACCGGGCGCCCCGATTGCGCCGCGAGCTTGAGCAGCGCGCGCGCCAGCCGGCGTTCGACCGGCTCGGTCGCCATCTCGATCACCCGCGCGTTGGCGTCGGCGAGCCGCGCCCCGAACGCTTGCAGCAAGCCGGACGACAAAGCCGGGAACTTCGCCGCCAACTCCGGCCAGATCGACGAAGGCCAGACCAGCGTCAGGCTCTCGACCACCGCCTTGGCGGTCGCCGGATAGGTCGTCTCACGGATCTGCGCGGCGATCCCGAACAATTCGCCGGGGCCAATGTAGCGAACGATGATCTGCCGCCCGTCAGGCGTCAGCTTGCTCGCCTGCACATGGCCGTCGAGCAGCAGGAAGAACGAATCGGCCGGCGCGCCCTGCTCAAACGGCGCGGCGCCCTTGTCGAAGCGGCGCGCGTGCGCCGGCGCGAGCAGCGCGTCGAGGTCGGCGGCGGCCCAGCCGGCGAAGGGCTTGAGGCCGGCGAGAACCGACCGGTCGACGCCGCTCACGACGCCGCGCTCCGCCGCCGCAGCTTTCGCCCGCCGAGCTTGTTGAAGCGCAACGTTGCGCTTTTCGATTCCATGCCAGATCGCCTCGTCAGCTCGCGTGGGCGCGACTGTCTCCGATTTGCTCCGGCGAGTCGACAGGGCGCCGCGCCGCGCCCGTTCGCTCTGGAGTCTGCCGATGTCGCCCGTCCCGCGCACCAAGCCTTACGACGGCCCGCCGCTGTTCTCCAACGGCTTCCGGCCGTTCTTCCTCGGCGCCTCGCTGTTCGCTGGCCTCGCGGTGGCGCTGTGGCTGCCGGCCTATTTCGGCGAGCTCGCCCTGCCGACCGCCTATCCGCCGCTCGACTGGCACATCCACGAGATGATCTACGGCTACGGCGCCGCGGCCGTCGCCGGCTTCACCCTGACCGCCATCCCCAATTGGACCGGCCGCCTGCCGCTGCAAGGCGGTAAGCTGATCGCGCTGGCGGCGCTTTGGCTCGCCGGCCGGCTGGCGATGGCGTTTTCGGGGCTGATCGGCGCCGTTCCGGCGGCGGCGGTCGATCTCGCCTTCCTCGCGCTGCTGATCGTCTTCGTCGCGCGCGAGCTCGGCCACGGCGGCCAGAGCCACAATCGCAAGGTCGCCATCGCGCTCGCCGTGCTGTGGCTCGGCGATCTCGTCTTCCATGTCGAAGCGATCGCGCAGGGCTACGCCGATTACGGCGTGCGGATCGGCCTCGCCGCGCTGTTGCTGCTGATCATGCTGATCGGCGGCCGCATCATTCCGAGCTTCACCCGCAACTGGCTGGCGCGGATGAATCCGGGCGCGCTGCCGACGCCGGCCGACCGCTGGGACATGGCGGCGATCCTTCTTGGCGCGGTCGCGCTCGCGGCGTGGGTCGCCGCGCCGGACGCCGCGCCGACCGGCTGGGCGCTCATCGCCGCCGGCCTGGCCCATGCGGCGCGGCTGGCGCGCTGGCGGGGCTGGCGGGCGGGACGCGACCGCCTGGTGCTGGTCCTGCACGTCGCCTATCTGTTCGTGCCGGTCGGCTTCGCGCTGACCGGGCTCGCGGCGCTCGGCCTCGCGCCGGAATCGGCCGGTGTGCACGCCTGGGCGATCGGCGCGATCGGCGGCATGACGATCGCGGTGATGTCGCGCGCCGCGCTCGGCCACACCGGCCGGGCGCTGATCGCCAGCCCCGCCGCGCAGGCGGTCTATGCGCTCGTCTTCGCCGCCGCGATCGCCCGCATCTACGCGGCGCTCGCGCCCGAGCACGGCTTCGTCGCGCTGCATGTCGCCGCCTTCGCCTGGATTGCCGCCTTCCTCGGCTTCGCTCTCGCCTATTGGCGCGTCTTCACCGGCCCGCGCGCCGGCTGAGGGGCTGCGCGACGGCCGCGCGGACTTCGACGCGCCGGCGCCGTTCATGATCGCTCGAGGCGGCTATGGCCGGCGGGCTTCCTCGACCCCAAATGAAGGGTCACGGTCCCTGGCGGCGCGAACTTGGAGGCGCGAGGCGGGCCGTTCGAGAGGCGTCGCGTCAAGCGCGGGAACAGGGAAAGGTTCGAAGATGAGCCAGGTGAGTTACGAGGTGATCGAGCACGACGGCGGTTGGGCCTACAAGATGGGATCGACGATTTCCGAGACCTATCCCACTCATGAGCTCGCCCACGCCGCGGCGGCCCGCGCCGCGGGCGAGCAGCGAGCCCCCGGCGAGGACCAAGCCATTCAGTACGAGGACGCCGCCGGCAAATGGCGAGAAGAGGAAGCCCGCGGCGCCGATCGGCCCCAGGCGGGCGTCAAGGACTGAGGGCTCCGGGTGGCGAACGAAGCGGATCAAGGGGCCGGATCGGGAACCTTTGATTTCGCGTCGTCCGCGCTGTCCGACGACCGTTCTCTCCGTTCGCCTGCGGCGGCTCGACCCGGCGCCGGCGCGGGCAGGGCGGGTTGGCGTCGCCGCCTCCCTCGCCACCGCCTCGGCTGGCGCAACGAATGGGCGGAATATCAAAGCCGTACGCTTGGCGAGGGCCAAACCTTGATGGTGAGTCTGTCGTCCTAGGTGATTCCCGAACCTAGCGGCGAACTTCGCCACGGTTATGGTGCGGGGGTCGCCGCCAGGTCTCGTCAAGGGTTCTCACAAATCGCGAGGCCGTCACGATCCCCGGCGAGCGAGGCCGGGGGCGCCCTCGCCACGGAGGCCACGAGATGAATGCGCTCGATCCCAGAGACCCCCTGCAGAAAAAGCAACTCAAAGCTTCGATTACGGAGGCGATCGCCAAAGAGATCGACGGCTCCGATCGCGTCGACATCGCCGCGAGAGTTGAAGAATTGTATGAGCGATTGCTGCTCAAGGCGGTCGTTTTTACGCACATCCCTTCTCTGACCGCCGGGATGGTCAGACGAGACGTGATGGCGCAAAAAACGATTCACTGAATCCCCGACCCCTTCATTTGTTCATCGCCCTCCAATCCCCGCGGCGACGACGTCGGGTCTGGGCGATGGTCTTTGCAGCCGATCCCGACCGCGCCGCCAGCCCGCATCGGCGCGCATCAATGCGCGCGCTTCCCGCTCATAGCACCAACCGCGAGCGGTCGATCGCCCGCTCGGCCTCGGGTATCGATTCCGGCCGGCCGACGTGCAGCCAGACTCCGTCGAGGCGCACGCCATAGAGCCGGCCCTGCTCGGCGGCGCGGAAGAAGAACGGCGCGAGGCGGAACACGTCCTCGGCGACGCCTTGAAACAACTGCGGCTTGATGATCCCGACGCCGGCGTAGACGAACGGCGCGACGTGGCGCGGGTCGCGCTTGGTCAAGCGGTTGAAGGGATCCATGGTGAAGTCGCCCGGCCAATCGACGCCGACGGCGCCGGCCGACTGGGCGACGAGCAGCAACGCGTCCATCCGCTCCGGATCGAAGAACTTGATCAGCCGGTCGAGCTCCGAGCGCGGCCCCTCGATCCACAGCGCGTCGGTGTTGCAGATGAAGAACGGCGCCTCGCCGATCAACGGCAGCGCCTTCTTGATCCCGCCGCCCTGGTCGAGCAGCCTGTCGCGCTCGTCGGAAATGACGATCCGCGGCGCGACGCGGGACTTGAGATGCGCCTCGATCTGGTCGGCGAGCCAGTGGACGTTGACGATCGCCGTTTCGACCCCGGCGTCGGCGAGCCGGTCGAGGCAATGATCGATCAGCGTGCGCCTGCCGACCGTGATCAGCGGTTTCGGCAGCGCGTCGGTGATCGGCCGCATGCGCTTTCCCAAGCCGGCGGCGAACACCATCGCGGTCGAGGGCGTCATTTTTGCTCGCGTCAACTCACGACTCCGCGCTCGCCGGCCCATCCTGCCCGAGCGCGCGCGGCAGGCAGGCCTCGAACCACCCTCGCAGCGACCGCAGCAGCGGATGGGCGAGGTTGCGCGCCAGCCGCCGTTCTATCAGCGGCAGGAGCTGGAGATATTGCGGCTTGCCGTCGCGGCGGTCGAGCCGGACGAAAATGCCCAGCAGCTTGGTCGCGCGTTGGGCCGCCATCGCCGCATAGGCGCCGGCGAAGGCTTCGGGGTCGAAGCTCGGGTCGCCCGCCGAGCGCAGACGCGCATAGAGCGCGAGCAGCCGGAACTCGAGCTCGACCGGCACGTCGACTCGCGCGTCCTGCAACAGCGAGGCGACGTCGTAGGCGGGCGGGCCGATCACCGCGTCCTGGAAGTCGATCAGGCCGAGCCGGGCGATTCCCTTGCGCTCGGCGAGCCAATGCAGGTTGGGCGAGTGATAGTCGCGTAACGTCCAGGTCGTCGGCTCGGCGAGGATCGGCGCCAGCAGGTCGCGCCACAGGCTGAGGAACACCTGGCGCGCGCCGGAGGCGGGCGGGACGCGCGCCGCCATCGGCGCGTACCAGTCGAGCGCGAGCTCGACCTCGACCAGCATCGCCTCGATGTCGTAGGTCGGCAGCTTGTAGATCTCGCCGTCGACCGGCAGTTCGCGCGGCAGGTCGCGCGCGTGCATCTCGGCGAGCAGCGCCGTCGCTTCGGCGTAGCGTTCGGGGTCGGGTCCGCGCGCGTCGGCGATCGTCTCGGCGCCGAAGTCTTCGATCAGCGCCAGGCCCTCGGCGACGTCGTGGGCAAAGATGCGCGGCGTCGAATAGCCTTGCGCGCGCAGGCCCTCGGCCATGGCGAGAAAGGCGCGGATGTCGGGCGCGAGCCTGGCGATCGCCGCATAGGGCTTGCCGTAGCGCAGGATCGGCCCGTCGGGGCGCGGCGGCGAGATCGTCAGGATGGCCGAGCCGCCGTCGCGCGCGCGCAGCCGCTCGTAAGCGCGGATCGAGGCGTCGCCGGCGAGCGGCGCGCGCTCGGCGTCCATCCAGCAGGCCTCGCGCAGCAGCCGCTCGACCGCACGCGCCCGCCGCCAGCGCGCGGAGATCGCGCCAAACGCGCCGATCTCGGCGCGGCGGAACTCGGCGCCATAGGCGGGATCGAAATAGAGCGCGATCTCCAGCCGGTCGGCCGGCAGCGCGCCCGCCGCGCGCTCCGGCCATTCGACCAGCGTCACCGCGCCGTCGACGACTTCGTCCCAGCCGATCTGGGCGAGTTCGTCGCCCGAGCGCAGGCGGTAGAAATCGGCGTGCACGACCGGATAGCCCGGCCCGTCGTAAACCTGCATCAGGGTGAAGGTCGGGCTCGGCGCCTCGAGTTCCGGGTCGGCGAGCAGTGCGCGCAGGAGCCCGCGCGCCAGCGTCGTCTTGCCGGCGCCGAGATCGCCGGAAAGGGCGATGAAATCGCCCGGCCTGACGAAGCCTGCCAATTGCCGCGCCAGGGTCAGCGTCGCGGCTTCGTCGACCAGCGCGACCGCTTCGCCGACGCCGGCGCCCTGCGCCGCCGCCATCTCAGGCCGCCGCGCTCGCTTGGAGCGGCGCGCCGTCGATCGGGAAGACGCAAGTCACCGTGGTGCCCTCGCCATAGGCCGAATCGATCTGGACGCGACCGCCGTGCAGCTCGACCAGCGCGCGGACGATCGACAGGCCGAGACCGGGGCCGCGATGGCGCGAGCCGCCGGTGTGGCTCTCGAAGCGGTCGAACACGCGGTCGAGCACGTCGTTGGGAATGCCGCGGCCGCGATCGCTGACCTTGAACACGATCTCGTCGCCGCGCCGCATGGCCGCCAGCGTCACCGTCTGCCCTGCCGTGGAGAAGCCGATCGCATTGGAGAGCAGGTTGAACAGCACCTGGCGGATGCGCCGCCCATCGGCGCGCAGCGAGCCGACGTCGTCGGTGGCGACGATGCGCAGCTCGATCTTCGATTCGCTGAGCCGGTCCTGCACGCCCTCGGCGGCCGCCCGCATCGCCTCGACGACATCGACGTCCTCCGGCCGCAGCTCCAGCGCGCCGGCGTCGATCGAGGCGAGGTCGAGAATGTCGTTGATGATCGCCAGCAGCGCCGCCGACGACTTGGTGATGAAGCCGGCGTATTCGAGCTGCTTGGGGTTGAGCGGGCCGACGCCGCCGTCGGCGAGCAACTGGGTGAAGCCGATGATGTTGGTCAGCGGCGTGCGCAGCTCGTAGGAGACGTGGTTGACGAAGTCGTTGCGCAGCTTCTCGGCGGAGATCAGCGCCTGGTTGCGCTCGGTCAGCGCGCGCTCGACGTTGGCGCTCGCGGTGACGTCGAGGAAGGTCAGCAGCGTCGCGCCGTCCGGCAGCGGCAGCGCGGCGCAGTCGAGCGCAAGGCCGTCCTTGCGCGCGACCCGCGTCTCGAAGCCGCGCCGCTCGTCCGGCAGGTCGACGATGCGCGCCCTGAGGCCGTCCCACAACTGCGTCTCTTCGAGCAGCGGCGCGCACAGTCGCGCGACCTCGTCGATATGCGGCCGCTCGGCGGCGCGCGCCGGGTCGAAGCGCCACATCTGGGCGAAGGCCGGGTTGATCAGCTTCAACCGCCCATCGGCGCCGAACACCGCGACGCCTTCCTTCAGCGCGTCGAGCGTCTCGCCCTGGACGCGGGTCAGCGCGTTGACCTGCGAGGCGAGCGCGTAGCTCTGGGTCGCGTCGTCGAACAGATAGGTGACGCCGCCCTGCGGGTTGGGACTGGCGACGACGCGCAGCGCCCGGCCGTCGGGCAGATGCCACACGCTCTCGATCGGCTCGATCGCCTGATAGGCGGCGAGGGTCTGCGCCTTCCAGCTGCGGAAATCGGCCTGTTCCGGCAGTTGCCGCGTCGCGCGCAGCCGGTCGAGCACTTCGCCGTCGCTCGGCTGCGAGTCGAGGAAGGCGGGATCGAGCGACCAGATCTGGCGATAGGCCGCATTGTAGAAGGTCAGTTTCTTGGCGCGGTCGAACACCGCCACTGCGGTCGACAACTGGTCGAGCATGCGCGAATAGGCGCCGAGGTGGCGCTCCATGTCGACGCGCACGCTCTCGAGCTCGGAGAGATCGGCGGCGATGCCCGCCGCTCCGTCTGCGGTCGCGACTTCGGTCGCTTCGAACAGCCTGCGGCCGCCCGCGACCACCGCTGGGGCGCGTTTGCGCCAGGCGCCGGTCGCGGCGCGCGCCTGGGCCGCCTCGGCCGCGAGGTCCTGGTCGAACAGTTCGAGGCCACGGCCGACCGCATCGGGGCCGTCGCTCGCTTCGACCGCGCGCGCATAGGCGAGATTGGCCCAGGCGAGCCGGCCGTCGGCCCCGCGCGTCCAGGCCGGGCTGGCAATTGCGTCGAGCAGCCCGCGCAACGCGGCGAGCGCGGCGTTGGCTGCGGCGTAGCTGTCGCGCAGCCGCGCCAGCTGCAGCCGCTCGCCGGATACGTCGCGGATGCGGACGACGGCGCAGCCGGCGATGGCGCGGCCGTCGATTTCGAAATGGCGCCCTCTCAGGCCCGCGGCGGCGAGCGAGAAGGCTTCGCCGCGGCCGAGCAGCCGCTCGACCGCCTGTTGCATCGTTGTGGCGAGGCCCGGTTCGAGCCAGGACGAGAACGCCAGCACGCGCCGCGGCGTGGGCGCGTCGGCGACCAGCGCGAAGTCGCCTTCGACCCGCGGTTCGCCGTCCGTGCGATCCCAGGCGAGCAGGATCTGCGGCTCGCTGGCGAGGAAAAGATTGGCGCGGTCGAGCGCGGCGCGGGTGCGGGCGAGCTCGCTGGCGAGTTCGGCCTCGCGCTGGGTCCAGCGCCGCCGGCCGACGAGGTGCAGCGAGGCCGTCAGCACCGAGAAGAACAGCAACAACAGGATGACGAGACCGCTGATGTCGGCGGCGATCGGCTCGTCGAGCGCGAGCGGCCCGCCGCCGGTTTCGGCGTGCGCCGCCCCCGCCGCGCAACTCAGGGCGAGGCAGACAAACAGCCCGGCGAGCGCGCCGATCGCCGGGCCCGTCGGCCAGATGCGCGCCATCGCCGATCGCGTCGTTGGTTGCAAGCCTCGGCCCCCAGAGACTTTCGCGGGCAGCCCGCCGCCGGGCGCCGCCGCCGTTCGTCCCCTTACGCCGCACGGAACGAATCAGCGTCCTCCAGACTTACGCAATGCCGTCGCGAAAGTCGTTAACCGATTCTTCGCCATGATTTTCTGAAAATTCGTGTAGATTCAAGAACCCGTGACGGCGGACCGATCGCCGCGCGCGCTCAGCGGATCAGGCCGACGATGTCCTTGACCGCGTCCATGTTTGGCTGGGCGATCTCTCGCGCCTTGCGCGCGCCTTCGGCGAGCACCGAATCGACGTGGGCCGGGTCGGCGTTGAGCCGCAGCATCTCGGCGCGGATCGGCGCGAGCCTGGCGACGGTCAACTCGGCGAGCGCGGTCTTGAACGCCGAGAACTGCCCGCCGCCGAAACGCGCGAGCACCTCGGTTCTGCTTTCGTCGGCGAGCGCCGCGTAGATGCCGACGAGGTTGTCGGCCTCCGGCCGCCCCGCCAGGCCTTCGACCTCGCTCGGCAACGCGCCCGGATCGGTCTTGGCCTTGCGGATCTTGTTGGCGATCGCGTCGGGGTCGTCGGTCAGCGCGATCAGCGAATATTCCGACGGGTCCGACTTCGACATCTTCTTCGAGCCGTCGCGCAGGCTCATGACGCGCGTCGCCGGTCCCTGGATCAGCGGTTCGGGCAGCGGGAAGAACCCGTCGCCGTAGCCGCGCTCGGCAATCCCGGCGGCGAAGTCGTTGTTGAACTTCTGCGCGATGTCGCGCGCGAGCTCGAGATGCTGCTTCTGGTCTTCGCCGACCGGAACGTGGGTGGCGCGATAGAGCAGGATGTCGGCCGCCATCAGCACGGGATAATTGTAGAGGCCGACCGATGCGTTCTCGCGGTCCTTGCCCGCCTTCTCCTTGAACTGGGTCATGCGGTTGAGCCAGCCGAGCCGTGCGACGCAATCGAGCACCCAGGCGAGCTCGGCGTGCTCGGCGACGCGGCTCTGGTTGAAGACCGCGTTCTTCTTCGGGTCGATGCCGCAGGCGAGGAACGCCGCGGTCACTTCGCGCGTCGTGCGACGCAGGGTCGCAGGGTCGTGCGGCATCGTCATCGCGTGCAGGTCGACGACGCAATAGATGCAGGGGTGGGTCTTCTGCATCTCGACGAAGCGCTTCAGCGCCCCGAGATAATTGCCCAGATGCAGGTTCCCGGTCGGTTGCACGCCGGAGAACACCAGTTCAGGAAATTTCGCCATTGCAGTCCGCGCCGCGCCTCGAATGAGCCGCGGCCTTATCGCAATCGTGCGGCGCCGGCGCAAGGGGACGCCGGCGGGGGCGGACGGTCGCGGCGGCGCGGCTTACGCGGCCGCGGTCAGAAAGGATGGTACTGGAACATCCAGGTTTCGGTCAGCGTCTCGCCGTTGGCCTGGAGGAAGCAGCGCATCTCGACCGGATCGGTCCCCTCGACGGTGAGATCGAACTCGGCCCGCCAATGGCCCGGTACGTCGTCGGGCACCGCCTCGATCAGTCGGTAGCCCTGCAGCGACCCGCGCGACGCGGCGACCACCATTTCCGGCTTGACGCCATAGGGGAGCGCGGCGAGCGGGCCGCCGAGGAACTCGACGACGAATTTGCGCACGCCCGCCGGGCGCGGCAGCCCGGGCTGGCCGCCGCGGCCGAGGCGGGTCGCGACGCAACGGGCGAGCTTGGGCGGATAAGGTTCGTCGGCGAGCCAGTGAAGGCGATAGGCGAGCGTCACCTCGGCGCCGGCGGGCGGGGGCTGATCGGGCACCCACATCGCGACGACGTTGTCGTGAATCTCGTCGTCGGTCGGGATCTCGCACAGCTGGATCCAGCCCTTGCCCCAGCCGGCGCCGTCGGCGGTCGGCAGCGGCTCGACCCATAGCGTCGGCCGGCGGTCGTAATAGACGCCGTCGAGGTAGTGGTCGAAGACGCGGTCGCGCTGGCACAGGCCGAAGCCGCGCGGATTGCTGTCGGTGAAGGCGGAGACCATGATGCGCGGCGGGTTGTTGAGCGGCCGCCACAGCCGTTCGCCGGCGCCCGACCACATCGCCAGCCCGTCCGAATCGTGCACCTCGGGCCGCCAGTCGATCGCCGTCTGCTTCTTGGTTTCGGAGTACCAGTACATCGAGGTCAGCGGCGCGACGCCGAAGCGCGAGACCTGCTGGCGCACGAACAGCGTCGACTCGATGTCCATCGTCACGCCCTTGCCGCGCTTCAGCGCGAAGCGATAAGCGCCGACGATCGACGGGCCTTCCATCAGAGCATAGACGATCAGCGTGTCCTGGTCCGGCTGCTGGGAGTCGACATAGAATTCCGTAAAGTCGGGGAATTCCTCCGAGCGGTCGGCGACCGCGACGTCGAGCGCGACGCCGCGCGCCGACAGACCGTATTGATGTAGTTCGCCGATGGCGCGGAAATAGGCGGCGCCGAGGAAGGCGACCCAGTCGTTCTTGCGCCAATCGAGCGCGCCGTCGCGCGCCTCCTGGATTCGCATGCCGGCGAAGCCCGCGCCCTTCGGCAGACCGCGCGCGACCGAATCGGCCGGCATGTCGAAATAGGACTGGTCGTAGACGATCTTGCGCGCCTGTCCATTCTCGACCGCGTACATCTCGACCGCCTTCTGGAAGAACAGGCCGAGGTGGAAGAACGTGACCGGGAAGCCCTCCGGACCGTCGGCGAACAGGGCGTGGTCGGGGCGATAGCGGATCTTGCCCCATTCCTCGTAGTTGATCTTCTGGACGATGTCGGGCGCCGGACGGGGCGGCGGCTCGTAGGGACCGTGCGCTTTCTCGCGCGCCCGCGCCTTGAGCAGATCGAAGGAAAAGGCCGAAGGCTCGCCGAAGGTGAGACCGTCCGGCGCCGCGGCCGCGCTTTCGCCGATGGCGGAGACCGCCGCAGCGGCGGCTGCGCCCTTCAACACCGTGCGGCGATCGACGTTGCTCGTCATGGGGCGACCTTCATTTTTCGCGCAACCAGGCAGGATAGTGACGGATCGTTACGATTCGGCCAATTCACGGATGGGGTCCGCGTCACGGTTAACGGCGAACAAATGTGAGATAGACGGGGGCCCGACCCGCGAGCCTGGCCTTCGCTTCGTATCGGGTCGGCGACCAGTCGTCCCAGGGCCGGCGCCAGTCTTCAGCGTCTTCGGCCTGCCAGCGAAAGTGCGGCGAATCGAGAAAGCGGGCGAGCGTCCAGCCGGCGTAGTCGTCGATATCGGTAGCGAAGCGGACGGTCGCGCCGGGCCGGGCCGCGCGCGCGAGCTGCGCGACGGTCTCGCACGAGACGACGCGCCGCTTGTTGTGGCGGCGTTTCGGCCACGGATCGGGATAGAGGATGAAGACGCGCGACAAGGCGGCGTCGGGCGTCGCTTCGATCAGCGGCCGCGCGTCGCCCATTCGCAGCCGCACGTTGGCGACGCCCTGGCGCTCGATGGCGGCGAGCGCCTTGGCCACGCCGTTGACGAACGGCTCGCAGCCGATCAGGCCAACGTCGGGATGGGCGAGCGCCTGGGCGATCAGATGCTCGCCGCCGCCGAAGCCGATCTCGAGCCACAGCTCGCGCGGCGCGAAGGCGAACAGCGGCGCGCCCGCCGCGAGCCGCGCTGCGTCGACCTCGAGCGTCGGCAGCAACTCGGCGACGAGCTGCGCCTGGTGCGGACGCAGCGCCTTGCCCTTGCTCCGCCCGTAGAGC
>PLRT01000136.1:29154-39573 GCA_003164915.1 Hyphomicrobiales bacterium
CTGACCGGTTCCGTGCAGGTCGGCGTAGATCGACAGCGGCTTGGCGACGCCGATCGCATAGGACAGCTGGAGCGTGCAGCGGTCGGCGAGGCCGGCGGCGACGACGTTCTTGGCGAGATAGCGCGCGGCGTAGGCCGCCGAGCGATCGACCTTGGTCGGGTCCTTGCCNNACGATGATCTTGCGGCCGGTGAGGCCCGAGTCGCCGTCGGGGCCGCCGATGAAGAACTTGCCGGTCGGGTTGACGTGCCAGACGGTGTCCTTGGTCACCCAGCCCTTGGGAAGCGCTTCGAGCACGAAGGGCTCGACGATCGCGCGCACGTCCAGCGAAGACAGACTCTCGTCGACGTGCTGATGGGAGACGACGATCTGGGTTACGCCAACGGGTTTGCCGTAGGCGTAGCGGACCGTGACCTGGCTCTTTGAGTCCGGGCCGAGCTTGGCGGCCGGGCCCTTGCCGGATTTGCGGGCGTGGGCGAGGTCCTCGAGGATCTTGTGGGCGTAGTAGATCGGCGCCGGCATGAGGGCGGGCGTCTCGTTGCAGGCGTAGCCGAACATGATGCCCTGGTCGCCCGCGCCTTCTTCCTTGTTGTCGCCGGGCTGGTGGGCGTCGACGCCCTGGGCGATGTCGGCCGATTGCGGATGCAGCAAGACGTCGACTTGCGCCGTGTCCCAGTGGAAGCCGTCTTGCTCATAGCCGATGTCGCGCACCGCCATGCGAGCGACGTGGGCGATGAGATCCTTGGTTACGCTCGCCGGGCCGCGAGTTTCGCCCGCGATGACGATGCGGTTGGTGGTGGCGAGCGTTTCGCAGGCGGCGCGGATCGTCCACGGATTGATTCCAGCCTTCTCACCCTCGCGGAAGAACAGATCGACGATCTCGTCGGAGATGCGGTCGCAGACCTTGTCGGGATGGCCTTCCGAGACCGACTCGCTGGTGAACTGGTAATCCTGCCGGACCATCGCTCTTTTCTCTCCGGATTGCTTTCGCCCCGCCCGGACTCGCGCGTCGCGCGTCGCCAGAAACGCGCCGCTTCTGACAGGCGGCGTTCGGTTGGTCAAGCCAATTGCGGGGGAATCGTTCGTTTTATAGAACGAGTCGCGCCTAGTCCTTCGTCGCCGAAAGCGACGTCACCAGGTCAAGGACGCGCTTGCGCACTTTCGGGTCGCGAATCTGGGCAAAGGCGCGATTGAGCTGCAGGCCTTCGCTGGTCGACAGGAAGTCGACCACATAGGCGTTCGCCGACGGCTCGGCGAAGGTCTGACGCCCCGGCTCGGGGCTCGGCGCACCCTCGAAGAAGAAGGCGGGCGGCACCTCCAGCACCCGCGCCAGCTGCTGCAGCCGGCTCGCGCCGATGCGGTTGGTGCCCTTCTCGTATTTCTGGATCTGCTGGAAGGTGACTTCGAGGGCTTCGCCGAGCCTGCCCTGGCTCATGCCGACCATCAGCCGGCGCATGCGGAGCCGCGCGCCGACGTGTTTGTCGATCGGATTGGGGGACTTCGCCATCAGGCGCGATCTCACGAAGGTTTTTGGGCCGACCCGGGCCGGACCGGAATGACGCAACGGAAGATTTACCCGATGCGCGCAATGCGCGCAACTCGGCGAAACTCGCCGTCTACGCGATTTTACGATCTGCGGCGGGCGACGGCGATCAGCGCGAGGAACAGAAGGCCGATCGCGCCGGCGGTCCACGACCCCCAGCGGCGCTGCCAGGTCGGCGCCAACGGCTCGGGCAGAGGGCCGTCGATCACCGCCTGGACCCCGAGCGGCGCTTCGGCGAGGATGCGGCCGCGGCCGTCGGCGATCGCCGAGACCCCCGTGTTGGCCGCGCGCACCAGCGGCAGGCCGGTCTCGATCGCCCTCAGACGCGCCTCGGCGAAGTGCTGATAGGGTCCGGCGGTGAGGCCGAACCAGGCATCGTCGGTGACGTTGAGCATCCAGCGTGGCGGATCGGGGTCGTCGAGCCTCTCGCCGCGCTCGTTGGGAAAGATCGCCTCGTAGCAGATCAGCGCCCGCGCCGTCGGCAGGCCGCTGATATGCAGCTTGTTGTCGCCGGTCCCCGCGTCGAAGCCGCCCGGCATGCGCACGAACTGGGCGATTCCCAAGCGCCTGAGCCAGCGCCCGAACGGCATGTATTCGCCGAACGGCACGAGATGGCGCTTGTCGTAGCGCTCCGGCAGCAGGCCGCGCCGGTCGAGGGTGAGGATCGAATTGTAGAAGTGGCGGCGGTCGTCGCTGTGGTCGGCCTCGTCGAGCCGCGCCGCGCCGGTTATCAGGATCGTCCCGCCGCGCAGGAATTCGCTGATCGCCGCCAGCGCCGCGCCGTCGCGCGCGAGCAGGAACGGAAACGCCGATTCCGGCCAGATCAGATGGGTGACGTCGGCGACGCTCGAGGTCGTCGGCGAGGTCGCGCGGTCGGACAGCGACAGGTAGTCCTGCACGATCGTCTCGCCGTTTTCCGGCGAGAAGTCCTCGCCCTGGGAAATGTTGGGCTGCATCAGCCTGAGCTTGACGTTGGGCAGGGTCGGGCTCGCCGGCGCCGAAACGCGCCACATGCCGAAGGCGAAGATCGCGGCGAGAGCGACCGCGGCGATCGCGGTCGGCGGCCAGCGTCGCCGCGCTTCGGTCCACAGCGTCGCCGGCGCAGCGAAGATCGCGACGGCGAGGAGCGTGAGCCCGTGCAGGCCGACGATCGAAGCGACCTGGGCGAGTTCGAGATTGACGCCCAGCGCCATGCCGAGCTCGTTCCACGGAAATCCGGTCAGCACGACGCAGCGCAGCCATTCGCTCGCGCCGAGTCCGACCGCCAGGGACAGGATGCGCCACGCGTCGGGCCGCCAGATCAGCCGCGCCAGCGCGCAGCCGAGTGCGGGGAAGATCGCCAGGACGGCCGGCAGGCCGAGCACGCCGAACGGCAGCGCCCAGGCAAACTTGTCGGCGTCGACCAGAAACGCCGAGCCGACCCACCATAGGCCGGCGACGAAATAACCGAAGCCCAGCCACCAGCCGGCGCCGAACGCCGCGCGCAGCGACGCCCACGCCAGGCCGCCGCCCTCGGCGCGGTCGACCGCGCCGTCGATCAGCCACACCGCAAGCGTCATCGGAATGATCAGCGCCGGCGCGAAATCAACCGGCGGCATGGCGAGCGCTCCCGCCGCGCCGCCGACGAAGGCGATGGCGCGTCGCCGCCAGCCCCAGGAGAGGATCACCGCCTGCGCGAGCCCGGCGGGGGCGGCCAAGCGCGCCGCCGCATCGGCGAGCGTCGAATCCTGGCTCATTTTTCGCCGGGCGCTGCGCCCGACTCCGGCGGGCGGGGAGGCTCGGCGGGCGCGCGATCGCTTTCGGCCGCGGCGCGCGCGCTCGGATTGCGCCGACGCGGCGCGGCGCGCCTGTACACTTTCAGCCGCTTCACCCGTCGCGGGTCGGCGTCGAGCACCTCGAATTCGAGGCCGTCCGGACCGGCGACGATTTCGCCTCGGCTCGGCACGCGGCCGGCGATCGCGGTGAGCAATCCGCCGATGGTGTCGACGTCTTCCGCGTCGGCGAGCGCCGAAAGATCGACGCCGAAGACCTTCGAGACGTCTTCGAGGCTGGCGCGCGCTTCGACGATGAACGCGTCCTCGCCGGCCGCGACGATCTGCGGCCGGTCGGCCTCGTCATGCTCGTCCTCGATGTCGCCGACGATCGACTCGACCACATCCTCGATCGAAACGAGCCCGTCGGTGCCGCCGTATTCGTCGATCACCAGCGCCATGTGGGTGCGCGAGGCCTGCATCTTCACCAGGAGGTCGAGCGCCGGCATCGAGGGCGGCGCAAACAGCACCGGCCGCAGGATGCGCGCCGCCGACAGCGGCGTCATCATGCCGGGCTGGGCGACCGCCTCCTTGCGCTCGACGGCCGCTTCGCCCTCGGCCGGCTGGCCGACCAGGCCGAAGCTCGGTTCCGAGGCGAGGAAATCCATGAAGTCGCGGATGTGCACCATGCCGCGCGGATCGTCGAGCGTGTCGCCGTAGACCGGCAGGCGCGAATGGGCGGCGGTGCGGAAGATCGCCAGCAGTTCGCCGATCGTCACGTCGACGCTGACGGCGACGATGTCGGCGCGCGGCACCATCACGTCGGCGACGCGCACCTCGTGCAGCGCCAGCACGTTCTTGAGGATCGCGCGTTCCTGCGGGGTGAAGTCGCCGCTGGCGTCCGCCTCTTCGAGCGCGTCCTCGATGTCGTCGCGCGCCGAGGCGGGTTCGCGGCCGAACAGCGCGCGCAGCCGCTCGAACAGGCCGGGAGAGCCGTCGTCGGCGGCGGGATCGGCCACGCTCGGCCGGTTGCGCCTGTCCTCGTCGGAGGCGCTCATGGCGCATCCGCCTTCGCGTCGACGCGATAGGGGTCGGCGACCCCGAGCCGCTCGAGGATGCGGGTTTCGATCGCCTCCATCCGCGCGGCGTCGACCTCGTCGTCGTGGTCGAAGCCCAGCAGGTGAAGGAAGCCGTGGGCGACGAGATGGCGATAGTGGTCGGCGAGCGGCTTGCCTTCGTCGGCCGCTTCGCGCACGAGCGTCTCGAATGCCAGCACGATGTCGCCGAGCAGCCGCGCCCCGCCGATCTCGGCCGGCGGCGCAGCGGGAAAGGAGAGCACGTTAGTCGGCTTGTCGAGTCCGCGCCAGCGCGCGTTGAGCCCGCGAACGCCCGCGTCGTCGGCGAGGTTGATGCAGAGTTCGGCGCCGGGCGTCAGCGCGACGCCGCTCTCGGCGGCGGCGACGGCGATCGTCGCGCGCGCCAGCGACCGCGCCGGCAGCGCCGCGCGCCAGCGCGGCGAGGTCGCGACGAATTCAACCCTTGGCGTCATCTGTCGCCGTCCGTTCGCCCCGTCGCCTTGGCCGCCTCGTAGGCTTCGACGATCCGGCGCACCAGATCGTGGCGGACGACGTCGCCGTGGCGGAAGCGCACATGGCCGATCGGCTCGAGCTGGCCGAGCAGCGCGATCGCTTCGCTCAAACCCGACTTCTGCCCGGGCGCGAGGTCGGTCTGCGTCGGATCGCCGTTGACCATCATCCGCGATCCCTCGCCGAGCCGGGTGAGAAACATCTTCATCTGCATCGCGGTCGCGTTCTGCGCCTCGTCGAGCAGAATCGCCGCCTTCGACAAGGTGCGGCCGCGCATGAAGGCGAGCGGCGCGATTTCGATCATGCCGGTCTGGATGCCGCNNCATGTCGCCGGGCAGGAAGCCGAGCCGTTCGCCCGCTTCGACCGCCGGCCGCGACAGGATCAACCGCTCGACGGCGCCCTCCTCCAGCAGCGACACCGCGTGGCCGACCGCCAGCCAGGTCTTGCCCGTGCCGGCCGGCCCTTCGGCGAACACCAGCTCGTGTTTGCGCAGGGCCGCCAGATAGCGGTCCTGCGCGGCGTTGCGGGCGCGAACGACGCCGCGCTTGCGCGTCTTGATCTGGCCGAAGGCGTCGCCCGTGGTCTCGAATTCGCCGGGGAACAGCGTGCCCTGGTAGGAGGTCTCCTCGATCGCGCCCTCGACGTCGCCCTCGCCGGCCGGTTGGCCGAGCTTGGCGCGCTCGTAGAGCAACTCGAACACGCGCCGCGCCCGTTCGCTCGCCTCGCGCGGCCCGCGGATGACGATCTGGTTGCCGTTGGCGTTGGCGGTCACGCCGAGCCGCCGCTCGATTCGGGCGATGTTCTGGTCGTAGTGGCCGAAGACGATCGAGGCCAGTCCGTTGTCGTCGAAGGCGAGGGCGATCTCGGTCGATTTCGTCTCGCGGGGCTCCGCTTCGGCTGCGGCGGCTCTCGTCAACGTCTGATCCTGAGCTTTCAAACTGGCTGTCTCCGTCTCAAGCGATCTGAACCTCGGCGCATGACGCCGGCGCGACGATCCGCCCGGTCAGCGAAATCGCCGCGGCGCCGACGATTTCGACGCGCGCCATGGCGCCGATGCCGTCCGCGTCGCCCTCGGCGTACACGGATTGCATATAGGGCGAGCGGCCGACGATTTGACCGACGCGCCGGCCCGGCTTGTCGAACAGCACGTCCAGCCGGCGGCCGACCAGCGAGCGGTTGAAGGCGAGCCGCTGCTTGTCGAGCAGCGCGAACAGCTCGGCCAGTCGCTCCGTCTTGACCGCGTCGTCGACCTGGCCGTCGCGGTCGGCGGCGGGCGTGCCGGGGCGCGGCGAGTAGGTGAACGCATAGGCTGACGCGAAGCCGACCTCGCGAACGACCGCGAGCGTATCGCGGAAGTCGGCGTCGGTCTCGCCGGGGAAGCCGACGATGAAATCCGACGACAAGGCGATGTCGGGGCGCGCCCGCCGCACCCGCGCGACGATGTCGAGATAGTCGCGCGCGCGGTGCTTGCGGTTCATCGCCGCCAGGATGCGGTCCGAACCGGCCTGAATCGGCAGATGGAGATAGGGGGCGAGCTTGGGGTTGTCGCGATGGGCGGCGATCAGCGCGTCGCTCATGTCGTTGGGATGCGAGGTCGCGTAGCGCAGCCTCGAGACGCCGGGAATTTCGGCGGCGGCCGCCAGCAGCGCGGCGAGGTCGCTCTCGCGGCCCGCAGCGTCGCGGCCGCGATAGGCGTTGACGTTCTGGCCGATCAGGGTGATCTCGCCGACCCCGGCGCCGGTGAGCCGTGCGATCTCGTCGAGGATCGCGCCGAGCGGCCGCGAAGCCTCGCCGCCGCGGGTGTAGGGCACGACGCAGAACGCGCAGAACTTGTCGCAGCCTTCCTGGACGGTGACGAAGGCGGTCGCGCCGCGGGCGCGGATCGTCCTGGCCGGGGTCGGCGGCAGGTGGTCGAACTTGTTCTCGACCGGGAACTCGGTCTCGATCGCGCCGGCCCCCTGCGGCCGGTCGCGCAGCAGTTGCGGCAGGCGGTGGTAGTTCTGCGGCCCGACGACGAGATCGACCGCCGGCTGGCGGCGACGGATCTCCTCGCCCTCGGCCTGGGCGACGCAGCCGGCGACGACCAAGGTGGTCGCAAGGCCGCGGCGCGCGCGCGCGGCCTTCAGGCGGCGCAACTTGCCGAGCTCGGAGAAGATCTTCTCCGAGGCGCGCTCGCGGATGTGGCAGGTGTTGAGGATGACGAGGTCGGCGTCCTCGACCTCGGTCGTTTCCTCGTAGCCCTCCCGGCCGGCGACGTCCGCCATCCGTTGCGAATCATAGACGTTCATCTGGCAGCCGAATGACTTGATGAACGCCCGAAGGGCGGGGCGGGCTCGATGGACGTCTTCGCGCGGCTCAGCGTCCGTCGCAGTCGATGAAGGCAAACCGGGTCTCCAGCCGAAGCAGGTCCTTATCTACGACGAACCGGGGCCGGCGAGAATAGGCCAGTTGGCGCCCCGCGCGGCCCCCGCCAGTTCGCGGACCCGCGCCTCGGTCCAGCGGGCCAGGATTTTCCGCCCGGTTTCGGCCGAAACCGCGATCGGCGGCCCGTAATGGACGTCGCAGCGCGTCGGGCCGGCCGCGACGAAGCGCCGGAAGTGCGGCATGAAGGTCGCGTCGCCGTACCAAGCGAACAGCGGCCGCTCGCTGCGGCCGACCGCCAGGCCGACGACGCGCGAATAGTCGAGGAACACCGGCTGGATCACCGCCGCCCCGGCCGTCCTGGCGGCGGCGCGGATCGCCTCGAAATGCGACGAGCGGAAGGGCAGGATGCGGTTGCCGTCGCCGGTCGTCGCCTCGGCGAACAGCACCACCGGCTCGCCCGCCGCCATCGTCCGCGCCATTTCGGCGTTGACCGAAGGGATGCAGCGGCGCCGCCCGCGCTCGACCAGGATGATCCCCTGCAGCCGCGCCAGCCGTCCGCCGAGCGCCGGCGCGCCGACCTCGCTCTTGGCGAGGAAGGTCATCGGCTCGATCGAGCCGAGCACCGGCACGTCGAGCCACGAAACGTGATTGGCCACGATCAGCCGCATGCCGCCGGCAGGGCGTCCGTGGACCCTCACCGTGACGCCGAGCGCGGCGCAGGCGAGGCGCTGGAACCACGGCGCGGCGCCGCGCCCTGTCCGCCAGCCGCGCGACTGCGCCAGCGCCCGCAAAGGCCCCAGCAGCAGCAGAAACAGACCCGCCGCGAGCAGGCCGAGAAGAAGGCGCGGGCGGCTCATCGCCCTGCCATCCTCCCCCGCGAAGCGGGGGAGGATGGAGTCGCGGCCGCGCTCATGCGAGATCCCGGCGCATGACGATCGCCGCCGTCGGCGGCCCGTCCGGACGACGGTAATAGCCCTCGCGGCGGCCGACGTCACGGAAGCCGAAGCGGCGGTAGAGCGCGACCGCCGCCCGATTGTCGGGATCGACTTCGAGGAAGATCGTCCGCACGCCCGACAGCGCCGCGCGCGCGAGATGTTCGCGCATCAGGTCGCGGCCGACGCCATAGCCGCGCAGGGCCGGATCGACCGCGACGGTGAGGATCTCCGCCTCGTCGGCGGCCAACCGCGACAGGGCGAAGCCGCGCAGGCGCCCGGTCCTCGGATCGAGCGCGGCGGAGGCGAGCGTCGCCGGGCTGGCCAACAGGCTGGCGAATTCGCCAGCCGACCAAGGGTGGGCGAACCCGAACCGGTGGATCGCGGCGCAGGCTTGGGCGGCGTCGGTCCGCAAGGTTCGGATGGTCGACGGCCTTGGTCGGCGGCGGAAGGGGAAGCGGAAGCCGAAGGGCATGGCGCTTCTACGAGTCGCGGCGGGCGATCGCTTCGCCAGCGGCGGGTTTGGCGTCGGGCGGCTTGATGTAGAGCGGCCTCGGCGGGCTGGTCGCCGGGTCGGCGGCCAGGCCGATGCGCGCCACCGCGACAATGTCGGGGTAAGCGGCCGGATGGGCTTCGCACGGCAGGCCGGCGCGCCGCGCCTCGGCGGCGAGGATTTCGGCCGCGTCGCCGGCGAACCGCGCCGGGCCGGCGCCGACGGCGCGAACCGCTTCGAGCGGCGTCCCGACGCGCGGCGCGAACAGCGGCCGGCCGGTCGCCTCGAAGGCCTGGTAGTAGACGGCGCCGTGCCTGGCGTCGATCGCCGAGACGATGATCCCGGGTTGCGGCTCGGCGAGCAACGGCGCGGCGAAGGCGACCAGGGTCGAGACGCCGATCGCCGGCTTGTCGAGCGCCACGGCGATTGCGCGGGCGAAGGCGAGACCGATGCGGATGCCGGTGAACGAGCCGGGCCCGATCGTCGCGGCGATCGCATCAAGCGAGGCGAAGCCGCCTTCGACCTCGGCCATTGCGGCCTCGACCATCGGCGCCAGCGCCTCCGCATGGCCCTGCTTCATCGGCTGGACGCGGCTCGCCAGCGTCGCGCGCGCCGCGCCGTCGAACGCGGCGACGGAAGCGGCGCCGCAGGAAGTGTCGATGGCGAGGACGCGCATGGCGGGAAGCTAGAGCCTTTGACTCGTCATTGCGAGGAGCGCAGCGACGAAGCAATCCATAGTCACGTCAGGCAGGCATGGATTGCTTCGCTTCGCTCGCAATGACGGATGCTGGGTCAACTTGGGTCAGCGGGTGATCAGCGTGCCGGCGCCGTAGTCGGTCAGCAGTTCGATCAGCACGGCGTGCGGAATCTGGCCGTCGAGGATGACGACGCCCTCGACGCCCTTCTCGATCGCGTAGATGCAGGTCTCGACCTTGGGGATCATGCCGCCGGTGATCGTGCCGTCGGCGATCAGGCCGTGGACATCGCCGACCTTGAGCTGCTTGATCAGCTTCTTGTCCTTGTCGAGCACGCCGGGCACGTCGGTGAGGAACAACAACCGTTTGGCGGCGAGCGCGCCGGCGATCGCGCCGGCGAAGGTGTCGGCGTTGATGTTGTAGGTCTCGCCGTCGCCGCCCTGGGCGATCGGCGCCAGCACCGGGATCAGCTCGCGGCCGAGCACCTGCTCGAGCACGGTGGTGTCGACCTTGTCCGGCTCGCCGACGTAGCCGAGGTCGACGACGTCGCCGAAGTCGGCTTCGCCGCCGGCGCGCGACACTTTGCGCGCGATCACCATGTTGCCGTCCTTGCCGCACAGGCCGATCGCGCGGCCGCCCTGGGCGTTGATCTTGCCGACGATCTCCTTGTTGATCGAGCCGGCGAGCACCATTTCGGCGATTTCCATCGTCGCCTTGTCGGTGACGCGCAGGCCGCCGGAAAAGCGCGATTCGATGCCGAGCTTCTTCAGCATCGCGCCGATCTGCGGCCCGCCGCCGTGGACGACCACCGGATTGACGCCCGATTGCTCGAGCAGGACCATGTCGCGGGCGAACTCGCGCGCCGTGGCCTCGTCGCCCATCGCGTGGCCGCCGTATTTCACCACGACCGTCGCGTCGTCGTAGCGCAGCATGTGCGGCAGCGCCTGCATCAGAATTTCGGCTTGCTCCTGCGGGCTGGAGCGGGGCGCGTCGGTCATGGTCTCTCCGGCGGATCGGGCGGCGCTGTTCTACCCGCAAGCGCCGGCAATGCCAAAC
>PLRT01000004.1 GCA_003164915.1 Hyphomicrobiales bacterium
TGGAGGAACGGGAAATCGCCTCGCTTGACGATATGCGCGGCATGATGAGTCTGTTGCACAGTCGCGATCGGAGCGCCTATTCGCGCGCGAACTATATTAGGATTCTCGGACATTACGTGGCGCCATGACGAAGTGACCTAATCTCATCAGGATCTCAGAGATGGAAGCGACCCGATAACGGACAGTGGAGATCGCGATGATGAAGATCAAAGGGCTTCGGTGGTGGATCATCACCCTCCTCTGCATGGGCACCATCATCAACTATCTGGCGCGAAACTCTCTCGGCCTAATGGCGCCTGTCCTGGAAAAGGAACTTCACTTCACCACTCAGGAATATTCATATGTGGTGGGTGCCTTCCAAGGGGCCTATGCCGTCATGCAGCCGGTCGCTGGCTATGTCGTCGACTTTCTTGGCCTGAAGCTTGGTTTCATGCTGTTCGTCGTCGTCTGGTCAGTCGCGAACTGCCTGCACGGCTTCGCCACCGGCTGGCTATCGCTCGCCTTCTTCCGCGGCCTGCTGGGCGTCGCCGAGGCCTCGGCCATTCCGGCAGGCATGAAGACGATAGCCGTCTGGTTCCCCGCTAAGGAACGCTCGGTCGCCACTGGCTTCTTCAACGCCGGCACGTCGCTCGGCTCCATGCTGGCGCCGCCGCTGGTGATCTTCGTTCAGATCGCCTACGGCTGGCAGTCGGCGTTCATCGTGACAGGAGCGCTGGGTTTCGTCTTCGCCATCCTCTGGTGGGTGTTTTTCCGCATGCCAGCGGAGCATCCTGCGCTGAGCGATACTGAACGCAACTACATCCTCGCGGGACAGCCGGCGGTGGTGATCAACGCGGATGGTAGCGAGCCGAAGCCGAAGGTGCGGGAGATCGTTTCTGCCCGGCGATTCTGGGGTATCGCGCTGCCACGCGCGCTGGCCGAACCAGCGTGGCAGACCTTCAGCTTCTGGATTCCACTTTATCTCTTCACCGTGCGGCATATGGATCTCGCGCACATCGCGATGTTCGCCTGGCTGCCGTTCCTGCTCGCCGACCTCGGCGGCATCTGTGGTGGTTATCTGTCGCCCTTCTTCATGAAACACTTCGGGTTCAACCTGGTGCGTTCACGCCTGGCCGGCATCGTCGTCGGCGCGATCTGCATGATCGGACCCGGCTGCATCGGCCTGGCGCCCGACGCCTACACGGCCATCGCGCTGTTCTCCATCGGCGGCTTCGCCCACCAGATGATCTCGGCGCTCCTCTGCACGCTGAGCGCCGACGTCTTCCCGGCGCGCGAAGTGGGCACGGCCAACGGGCTCACCGGGATGATTTCGTGGATCGGCGGGATGAGCTTCTCGCTGGTAGTCGGCCAGCTCGCCGGCACCATCGGCTATAATCCACTATTCGTGTGCCTGACGATCTTTGACGTCATCGGCGCCACCATCGCGATCAGCCTGTTGCGCAACATCCATGTCGGCGCGGCACCCTTGGGCAGTATGCCTCTCGCACCCACAGCCCATGCAGGGAGCAACTGATGGCACTGTTGAACAGTCCGCTCTTCCAGGTGGCAGAGAACTCGGGCAATCGCATCACCCTGCGCAGCCCGCAAGGGCATGTCGCCCACGTCTGCGTGCTGGAGGAAGATATCGTCCGGGTCATGGTCCTGCCGTTCGGCAAGCTGCGGCTGCCGCGAAGCTGGGCCATCGCCCCGGGCGCCGACGACCTTCCCGTGGAAGGGCGAGACCGCTTCGACTTGTCCGGTTTCTCGTTGCCGGACTTCACCCTCGATGCCGAGCCCGACCGGCTGGTCGTGACCACGGCGCAGCTCCGCGTCTCGATTACTCTGGCGGGGCTGTTCTGCCGCTGGGAGACGCGCGCTGGCGGTGCGTGGCGGCCGGCCGCGCGCGACCGGCCGACGCAGAGTTACAATTTCGGCTGGTGGGACGACCGCGTCTACCATTACCTCGAGCGCGAAAAGGACGAGAAGTACTTCGGCCTCGGCGAGCGCGCCGGCGACGCTAACCGCGCCGGACACAGCTATCGCATGACCAACCTCGATGCGATGGGATACAGCGCCCGCACAACCGACCCCCTCTATAAGCACATCCCATTCTACATCACGTGGAAGCCGGCTCTGCAGACGCCCCTCGGCCTGTTCTATGACACGCTCGCCGACTGCACCTTCGATATGGGGCGGGAGCTTGACAATTATCACGGGCTCTACCGCTCGTTCATCGCGGACGCTGGCGACCTCGACTACTACGTCATCGCCGGCGACAGCCCCGCCGACATCACGCGCCGGTTCACCTGGCTAACTGGCAGACCGGCCTTCTTGCCGAAATGGAGCCTCGGCTACTCGGGCTCGACGATGGCCTACACCGACGCGCCGGACGCGCAGAAGCGAATGGACCAGTTCCTCGAGGACTGCGAGAAGTACGACATCCTCTGCGATTCGTTCCACCTGTCTTCAGGCTACACCTCGATCGGAGACAAGCGCTACGTCTTCACCTGGAACCGCGACAAGTTCCCCGATCCCGCGGGCTTCGTCCGGCGTTATCTGGAGCACGGCGTTCATCTGTGCGCCAACATCAAGCCGTGCCTGCTCGACGATCATCCCCGCTTCGCCGAGGCAGAGGAGAAAGGCCTGTTCGTACACAGTGCCGACAAGTCGCCGGCGCTGGTCGAGTTCTGGGGAGGCGTCGGCGCTCATTTCGACTTCACCAACCCCGAGGCGATCGCGTGGTGGGAAGCGCGGGTAAAGGATGCGTTGCTCGACTTCGGCGTCTCCTCCACGTGGAACGACAACAACGAGTTCGAGATCTGGAGCGATAGCGCGCTGATCGATGGCTTCGGCACGCCATACAAGGCGAAGCACGCGAAGCCGCTGCAGACGCTGCTTATGCTGCAGACGTCGTGCCATGCCCAGAAGGCGTATGCGCCCGACACGCGCCCGTTCCTGATCTCGCGCGCGGGCGTGGCCGGCATGCAGCGTTACGTGCAGACCTGGTCTGGCGACAATTCGACGAGTTGGGAGACGCTGAAGTACAACATTCGGATGGGCGCCGGGCTTGCCCTTTCAGGCGTCTCCAACATCGGCCACGACGTCGGCGGGTTCGCTGGGCCGCCCCCCGACCCCGAGCTGTTCCTCCGTTGGGTGCAGTTCGGCATCCTGATGCCGCGCTTCTCCATCCATTCGTGGAACGACGACGGAAGCGTGACCGCGCCCTGGATGTATCCGGAGATCACGGGGCATGTGCGCGATCTGATCAAGTTTCGATACCGGCTAATCCCTTACATCTACGATCTGCTCTGGAAGTCCCACAGCCTCTACGAACCGATGATCCGGCCTACGTTCTACGACTTTCCCGAGGATGACCGCTGCTTCGACGAGAACGACGACATGTTGCTCGGCCCATCGTTGTTGGTGGCAGCGGTCGTCGAGCCGGGCGCGCGGGCGCGCCGGGTTTATCTTCCGGCCGGCGACGCCTGGTATGATTTCTGGACGGGCGATTGCTATGAAGGCGGCCAAGAGATTGTTCTGCCGGCGCCCTGGGATCGCACCCCCCTGCTTGCCCGCGCCGGGTCGGCCATTCCGCTGAATCTCGCTGAGCAACACTTCGCCCGCCCGGCGGAGCGGCGGGGCTTTGCCATCTTCCCGCACCCCGGCCCGGGTTCGTTCTCGTCCGCCTTCCACGAGGACGATGGCGAAAGCATGAACTACCGCGACGGCCTCTACGGCGAATGGAAGATCGCGGTTGACTCCGACCTCGCCAGTGTCATCGTGGCCGTCAAGGCCGCCGGCCGCAGCGCCCCGACGGAGCGCGACGTCATTCTCCGGCTGCCACGACTCGAACTGCGGCGCATAATCGCACGCGAGGGCGCAATCGTTGCCGATCGTATCAGCGACGGCTGCCGCGAAGTATTAGTCCGCCTTTGAGGTGCGCCCGCGCGGCGGCGCTCTCCTCTCGACAGCCTCGATATGTAATTAAATAGAAACGATATTCGGCGACAGACCGAGGGCTTCGATATTGGCTTCCACCACGGCGCGCCACGTATGGTCAAAACTGCGAACGCCCGCGGAACCGAGCGCTCGCTGGGACTGACTTTAGTGAATTCGCCCGGCGCGGAAGGCCTCGATTGTGCGCGTCACGCCGCGCAGTTCCGCCAACCCCTTGAGCCGCCCGATGCAGGAGTAGCCAGGGTTGACCTTCTTACCGATGTCGTCGAGCAGCAGATGACCGTGGTCAGGCCGCATCGGGATTTGCGCGTCCGGCCGTCCCTCGGCTGTGCGCCGTTCCTCCTCGCGCATGATCGCGGCGGCCACGCCAATCAGATCGGTGTCGCCGTCAAGATGCGCCGCCTCGTAAAATGAGCCGTCGGCTTCATGTGTGGTGTTGCGCAGATGGACGAAATGGATGCGCGGTGCGAACTCCTCCGCCATCGCGACCAAGTCGTT
>PLRT01000101.1 GCA_003164915.1 Hyphomicrobiales bacterium
GCGTTGGCGCGGCTCGACCTGCCCGGCGCGATCAAGAGCCTCAACGTCTCCAACGCCTGCGCGATCGCGCTATCCGTCGCCGAGGCGGCGAAGAAGCCGGGCTGAGACGCGCCAGGCGCGTCGCCTCAATACGTATCGAGCGCCGGCACCGCGTGGGCGTAGTTGAGATCGTAGGTCTTGTTGCGCAGCGGGTCGATCGGCGTCCCTTCGGAGGCGTCGAAGACGCGGCGAACCGGCGGCGGCGCCGCCGCAGGCGCGGCCGGCGCATTGGGCGGGTCGAGCCCAGCGAGCCGCGGCTCGCCGACGCCGGCGTCGGCGTAGCGGGCGATGCGCGCCTTCTGGTCGGCAAGCGCGGACGGAGACATCGGATAGGCGGCGACCGGCTCAGTCGCGTCGTCCGGCCCGGGGTCGTCAGGGAACGCCTTCTGATCCGGCGGCGCGTCGTTGACGCCCGTGACGACCGCGCCGAGCGCGTCGAGCGTCGCGGAAGCCGAGCCGCTCGGCGACAAGGCGCCGCCGGGGCCGAGCAATGCGCCGGCGAGCCGCCGGCTGTCGGCGACCCTCGCCAGCCGCGTCGCCAGCGGACCGACGTCGGCCGGCGCGTCGGCGAGCGCGACCGCGCCGTAGATCGCCGGATCGACGCCGTCGAGTTCGCCGTGCTTTGCCGGACTCGGCGTCGGCGTCGCGTCGGGCGCGAGGCGATCCTTCGCGTCCTGCTCGATCTCGCGCCAATGGGCGACATTCTTGAGATGCTGGTCGAGCGTTTCGGCGAAGGCATGGCCGCCGGTGCCGTCGGCGACGAAATAGATTTCCTTCGTCGCCGTCGGATTGGCGACTGCCTCGAGCGCGGCGCGCCCGGGATTGCAGATCGGCCCCGGCGGCAGTCCGGCGATGATGTAAGTGTTGTAGGCAGTCGGCTCCTGCAGTTCCGCCCTGGAAATCGGATGGCCGAGCGTGCCCTTGCCGAACACCAGTCCGTAGACGATCGTCGGATCGGACTCGAGCTTCATGTGCTTGCGCAGGCGGTTGACGAACACGCCCGCGACCCGCGGCCGCTCGTCGGGCTTGCCGGTCTCCTTCTCGACGATCGAAGCGAGGGTGACGAGTTCGCCCGGCGACTTGATCGGCAGATCTTGCGCGCGCTTGGCCCAGATTTCGTCGACCGCTTTCGTCTGCGCCTTTTCCATCACCGTGAGCAGGGCCTGGCGAGTCATGCCCCGCGCGAACTTGTAAGTCTCGGGCAGGATCGAGCCTTCGCGCGGCGGCTCCTTGATCTCGCCGAACAGGACATCGTCGTCGCGCAGCCGCTGCGCGACCTGGTCGCTGGTCAGGCCCTCCGGAATGGTCAGCGAATGCAGCACGACCTTGCCGGAAATCAACTGCATCTCGACGTCATGCAGGCTGACATTGGCCTTGAACGCATATTCGCCGCGCTTCAGTCCGGCGCGGCTGCCGTCGAGCAGCGTCACCGCCCAGAACCACAACGCGCTGTCGACCACGCCGGCGCGCTCGAGCTGGTCGCCGATCGGCCCGGCGTCGTCCTCGCGCTCGATGACGACGACCTTGTCGACGGCGAGCGGACCAGGCTTGCGCGACTCGATCATCGCCCAGACGACGACCGCGACGCCGAGCATGCCCACCACCAGCGCGAAGGTGAGCACGCCGGAAAAGCCGGAAAGGCCGGAGCGACGCCGGCGGCGGGGCGGCTTGGGCGGCGGCGCCTTGCCGTCCCCGGCGCCGTTTCCATTGCCGTTCTTGCGGCCGCGGCCGAACAGGCTCACGCGCGACGCGGGTTGCGCGGCGGCGCCCGACTTCGCCTTGTCGCCCTGGTTCGCCGCCTCGTCCATCCGCTTTCGCGCCGCCTCGTTCGCCAGCGTCAGTCTAGCCGCATTTGCGGCGAAATGAAGTGGCCAACGGTCAAGCCGCCGGCGCGCGCTTGAAGATCAGCGACGCGTTGGTGCCGCCGAAACCGAACGAATTGGACAGCGCAACATCGATCTTTCGCTTGCGCGCGACATGCGGCGCGAGATCGATAGCCGTCTCGACCGAAGGATTGTCGAGATTGAGGGTCGGCGGCGCGATCTGGTCGCGGATCGCCAGGATCGAGAAGATCGCCTCGACTGCGCCGGCGGCGCCGAGCAGATGGCCGATCGACGACTTGGTCGACGACATGGTCACCGTCGCGGCCGCGTTGCCCAGCAGCCGCTCGACCGCCTTGAGCTCGATTTCGTCGCCGACCGGCGTCGAAGTGCCGTGGGCGTTGACGTAGTCGATGTCGCCCGGCGACAGGCCGGCGCGCTTCAGCGCGGCGCTCATCGCGCGGTAGGCGCCGTCGCCGTCAGGCGCAGGCGAGGTGATGTGATAGGCGTCGCCTGACATGCCGTAGCCAATCAGCTCGGCGTAGATCCGCGCCCCACGCGCCTTGGCGTGCTCGTAGTCCTCGAGCACGACGCAGCCGGCGCCTTCGCCCATGACAAAGCCGTCGCGGTCGCGGTCGTAAGGGCGGGAGGCTTGAGTCGGCCGGTCGTTGAAGCCGGTCGACAGCGCCCGGCAGGCGGCGAAGCCGGCCAGCGCCAGACGGTTGACCGCCGATTCCGCGCCGCCGGCGACCATCACCTTGGCGTCGCCGAGCGCGATCAGGCGGCCCGCGTCGCCGATGGCGTGCGCGCCGGTCGAGCAGGCGGTGACGACCGCGTGGTTGGGCCCCTTGAGTCCGTGCGCGATCGACACCTGCCCGCCGGCGAGATTGATGAGCCGGCCAGGAATGAAGAACGGCGAAATGCGCCGCGGTCCCTTCTCGTGCAGCGTCACCGACGCGTCGTAGATGCCGCCGAGGCCGCCGATGCCCGAGCCGATCAGCACGCCGGTGTCGACTTGATCCTCGTAGCTCTTCGGCGACCAGTCGGCGTCCCTGAGCGCCTGGCCGGCGGCGACGAGCGCGAAGACGATGAAGTCGTCGACCTTGCGCTGCTCCTTCGGCTCCATCCATTCGTCGGGATCGAAGGCGTCGGGCGCGTCGCCGCGCGGCACCTGGGCGGCGATCTGGCAAGCGATGTCGGAGACTTCGAAGCCCTGGACGCGCGCGGCGCCGGATTCGCCGGCCAGCAGACGGCGCCAAGTCGGTTCGACCCCGGAGGCCAGCGGCGTGACCATGCCGAGGCCGGTGACGACGACTCGATTCATAGCCGCTCCCTAGCTCCCTCCATCGTCGCGTTCGCCGATCGCGGACGCGACAAGGGCCGGACGTGCTCCGGCCCTTGAGAATTCAGCGCGACGGTCGACGGCCGACGCCGTCACTTGCCGGCGGACGCCTTTTCGAGAAACTTGACCGCATCGCCGACGGTGACGATCGTCTCGGCCTGGTCGTCGGGGATCTCGACGCCGAACTCTTCTTCGAAGGCCATGACGAGCTCAACCGTGTCGAGCGAATCGGCGCCGAGGTCGTCGATGAAATTGGCGTTGTCGACGACCTTGTCGGCGTCAACGCCGAGATGTTCGACGACAATCTTTTTTACCCGCTCCGCCACGTCGCTCATTTTATTTGTTCCTTCGTTTGGTCAGGCGCGACAGACGCCCGCCCGTTGACCCCTGTTCCGCCCTTCGATCGATCGAGTCTGCGAACCGTCCCCAGCGCCCGGCATCCGCTCTGCGACGGGCCGCAACGCGAATGCGATTTCGTCCGGACGACCCCTCCGACGTCAACCGCGTGTCGTCAACGAACCGGCTCGATAGCATATCTCACCGAGCATGGCGAGAGGCCGGGAGGCCGAGTTCGCAGCGTCGATCGGTCGCGTCAAAGCCTTCAAATCATTGCCATACCACCGTTGACATGGAGCGTCTGGCCGGTCACGTAGGCGGCTTCGCCGCTCGCGAGGTAGACCGCTGCGGCGCCGATGTCGGCGCCCGCGCCGAGGCGACCCATCGGCACGGACGCGAGGATCGCCTCGCGCTGCTTGTCGTTGAGCGCGTCTGTCATCGGGCTGGCGATGAAACCCGGCGCGATGCAATTGACGGTCACGCCGCGGCTCGCGACTTCTGCCGCCAGCGCCTTCGACATGCCGATCATGCCCGCCTTGGCGGCTGCGTAATTGCCCTGGCCGGGATTGCCGGTGACGCCGACGATCGACGTGATGTTGACGATGCGGCCGAAGCGGCGCCGCATCATGCCCTTGAGAACCGAGCGCGACAGGCGGAAGGCGGCGGTGAGGTTGACGGCGAGAACCGTGTCCCACTCCGCGTCCTTCATCCGCATGAAGAGATTGTCGCGGGTGACGCCGGCATTGTTGACGAGGATGTCGAGCGAGCCCATCGCCGCCTCGGCGGCGGGGACGAGCGCCTCGACCGCGACCGCGTCGGCAAGATCGCAAGGCAGGGCATATGCGCGCGAACCGAGTTCGCCGGCCAGCGCCTCCAGCGCCTCGCGACGGGTGCCGGAAAGCGCAACCGTTGCGCCCTGGCCATAGAGTGCGCGGGCGATCGCGCCGCCGAGCCCGCCCGAGGCGCCGGTGACGAGCGCCGTCTTACCCGCGAGGTCGAACACCGCCTTGGCCTTTCCTCTTTCGTCGCGCCGTCAGGCGGCGCGCGCCGTCTTATAGGCTTCGACGTCGGCCGGAGTCCCGACGCTGATCGCGCTCGCGCCGGCCGCGACGCGCTTGACGAGGCCGGCGAGAACCTTGCCAGCGCCAATCTCGACGAAGCGATCGACGCCCTGGGCCGCCATGAATTGCACGCTCTCGCGCCAGCGCACCGCGCCGGTCACCTGGGCGACCAGGCTGGCCCGAACCGCCTCGGGGTCGCTGAGCGGCCTGGCGCTGACATTGGCGACCAGCGGAACCCTGGGCTTGACGATCGTTGTCGCCGCCAGCGCCGCCGCCATTGCGAAGGCCGCCGGCTGCATCAACGCACAATGAAAAGGCGCGGAAACCGGCAGCGACAGCGCGCGCTTGGCGCCTTTCGTCTTGGCGAGCTCCATCGCCCGCTCCACCGCGGCCTTGGCGCCGGAGATCACCACCTGCCCGCCGCCGTTGTCGTTGGCCGCCTGGCAGACGCCGCCGTCCTGCGCCGCCTCGGCGGCGATTGCGCTCACGACATCGAGTTCGAGGCCGAGAATCGCCGCCATCGCGCCCTCTCCGACCGGAACGGCCTGCTGCATCGCCGCGCCGCGAATGCGCAGCAGCCGCGCCGTATCCTCGAGCGTCAGCGCTCCGGCAGCGCACAGAGCCGAATACTCGCCCAGCGAATGACCGGCGACGAAGACGGAATCGCGCGCGACGTCGAGCCCGGCTTCGCTCTCGAGCGCGCGGAACGCGGCGAGGCTCGTCGCCATCAGCGCCGGCTGAGCGTTGGCGGTCAACGTCAGCTCGGCCTCGGGCCCTGCGAAGATCAGCTTCGACAGCGCTTCGCCGAGCGCGGCGTCGACCCGCTCGAATACTTCGCGCGCAGCGGGAAACGCGTCGGCGAGCGCCTTGCCCATCCCGACCGTCTGCGAGCCCTGCCCGGGAAACACCAAGGCCGTCGTCATGCCGTTCTCCACAAACCGCGGCCGGGAAAGACACGCGCCGCGCCCGCCTGTCAAGGGCGCGGCCGAACCGCAGCGCGGCGGAACCGGCGAACGGCGGCGCGCGCCTCGGCCGACCGCTTCGCTAAGCGCCGCTCCGGCAGGCCGATCTGTGCAGATCGAACCCCTGCTCGAAGACCATTTTTCCCCGCGACCAGAACTGGATGCTCCAATGACCGGGCAACGCGTCCCAGGGACCGCCGATCGCATAGTCCGCGAATTGCACGGCGCCGATCTCTCGCTCATAAGCCTGCTCGGCGTAGCGCTCCCGCTTCTTCGAACCCGGATAGCGCACGCCGGAGGGCGGAAAGTTCACCCTGACCACGACCTCGATCGGCGCGCCGGCCGGCGCGCCCTCCGGCGCGTAATGCAAACCGAACACGACGCCCGGCTTGGGGCAGACGTCGGTCGTCGGCCTGGTCAGCCGGATGTCCTTTTGCAGCAGGACGACGCCGGACGGCGTATCGGCAGGCTCCTTCTCGACGACGGTCGCCGCATAGACCCCGACATCGACGACGCGCATGCCGTCGACGCGCGCCTCGGCCGCGCTCGCGGCGCCGGCCGAGGCGGCCAGCGCGAGCGGCGCGACGGTCGTGAAGAAAAATGCGCGGCGATACGCCATCGTCAGGCAGCCCGCCGGCCTCGCGACGTTCATCGATGCGTCTCCGCTTTGCGCGCCGCGTCGGGAACTGCGCCGCCCCAAGTCTCGCGCGAAGCCGGCGGGGCTTGCAAGTCGCCGGCTGCCAATCGCCGCGCCGGGCGCGATTTATCGACGCATTAACCCCTGCCCCCTAGCCTGCCGGCGATGAACCGGGCGATGCAAGCGATCGGGGCGACGTTGAGCGACGCCGACTGGCTGAACGGCCGGCGCGCGCGCGTCTATCCACGACTGCTGCTTGCGGCGAGCGTCGTCCTGGCGCTGATCTGGATCGTCGCGGCGCGCGGCGGCGTCGATCTCGCCGGCAAGCCGCTCGGCACCGATTTCATCAGCTTTTGGACCGCCTCCGATCTGACCCTCCACGGCAACGCGGCCGGCGCCTACGACAAGGACACGCACTTGGCGGCGGAGGAGGCGCTGTTCGGCCCGACGCACGGCTACACCGCCTTCTTCTATCCGCCGCCCTATCTCCTTGTTTGCCTGCCGTTGGCGCTCGCCCCCTATTTTGTCTCGCTGATCGCCTGGCTGGCGGCGACCGGCTACGCCTATTGGCGCGTATTGCGCGCCTGGGCCGGGCCACGCTTTGACGGGGCGGTCCTGCTCGCTTTCCCAGCTTTCCTGGTCAACGCCGGCCATGGGCAGAACGGTTTCTTGACCGCGGCGCTGATCGGCGCCGGCGCGCTGTCGCTCGACCGACGGCCGCTCGTCGCCGGAGCGCTGTTCGGCGCGCTCGCGTACAAGCCGCAGTTGGCGCTGATGATCCCGATCGCGCTGATCGCGTCGCGACGCTGGACGACCTTCGCCGCCGCGGCCGTCTCCGCCGCGGCGCTCTGCGCGGCAAGCTACGTGATCTGGGGCGAACCCGTCTGGCGCGGCTTCCTCGACGCTTCGCCACTGGCGCGCGCGGCTCTCGAGCGCCACCTCGTCGGNNCGGTGCGGCTGCTGCATGGGCCGCTCACGCTCGCCTACGCCGCGCAAGCCCTGACCGCGCTGGCAGCAGCGGCCGCGCTCTTCTGGCTGCAACGGCGCGACTTCCGGGGGCCTAGCGAAGCGCCGGCGCTCATCGCCGCGACGCTGCTCGCCAGCCCCTTCCTGCTCGACTACGACCTGACGCTGCTCGGCTTCCCGCTCGCCTATCTCGCGCGCGAAGGGCTCGCGCGGGGCTTCGCGCCCTATGAGAAAAGCGTGCTCGTCCTCGCCTATCTGCTGCCGCTGGCGTCGCGCATTGTCGCCGGCGGCCTCGACCTGCCGATCGCCGCGCCAACGATCGCCGCGGCGCTCTATTTCGTGGTCCGCGCGCGGAGGCCGATCCCGGCCCAAGCTGCGCCATTGATCGCAACGGCAGAATCGTAGAGTGAGGGGGCTCGGCGTCGCGCGAATGGTCGGCGGCGCGCCATGAGGTCGATCGTCTTGGCCCCTGTCCCCGGCAAGAGCTGCGGCGCGTGCACGATGTGCTGCACGGCGCTGGAGATTCCCGAGTTCAAGAAGCCCGCCGGGCCGCCGTGCGAGCACTGCATCGCCTCCGGCGGCTGCAAGATCTACGCGAGCCGGCCGCAGCTCTGCCGCGACTTCGAATGCGAATGGCTGACCGATCGCACGCTGCCGGCGACGCTCAGGCCCGACCGCGTTGGCGCGATCCTGATGGAAGCCGACGACACCGACGAATATCGCGCCGTCAGTTCGCCCAACCGACCGCTCGCCTGGCGGCATCCGCTGGTTTTCGCCCACCTTGTGCGGGTCGCCAAAACCGGCCGCACCGTGGTCGCCAAGGCGGGCCTCAGCTCGTGGCGGATCTTCGCTTCCGGCGAATGGGGGCCGACCATCTAAGCATGGCGCCTAGCTATTAGGCGCCATGCCGATGGTTCGGGCAAGCGCCGCCGCCGGCAGTCATCCGCCTGCGTCGAAATGCCCCGCCGGTGGCGCGGGTTGGGCGGCGATGCTATGGACGGGCCTTCATCACGCTCAAATCTCGGCGAATTCGCGCGAGCGAGGCGCCGGGCGCGTTCGGCGTCCGCCAATCAGGGAGACCCCCGGCCGATGAAGAAAGTCGAAGCGATCATCAAGCCCTTCAAGCTCGACGAGGTCAAAGAAGCGCTTCAGGAGGCGGGCGTCCAGGGAATAACCGTGCTGGAAGCGAAGGGTTTCGGCCGCCAGAAGGGCCATACCGAACTCTATCGGGGCGCGGAATACGTCGTCGACTTCCTGCCCAAGGTGAAGATCGAGGTGGTCGTCGCCGACGAAAATCTCGCCGCCACGGTCGAAGCGATCCGACGCGCGGCGCAGACCGGCCGCATCGGCGATGGCAAGATATTTGTATCGCAAATCGACGAAGCGATCCGAATCCGCACCGGTGAAACTGGCGCGGACGCGGTCTGACGACATTTCCGACGCGCGACTGCGCTTTCTTTCAGGGCTTCCCGCCGCCAGCCGGCGGCGGGCAGGGGCACAACCGAACTTGAGCAGGAAAGGCACACCATGAAGACCGCCAAGGACATCCTGAAGGCGATCAAGGACAATGACGTCAAATACGTGGACCTGCGCTTCACCGATCCGCGCGGCAAGTGGCAGCACGTCACCTTCGACCAAACCATCATCGATGAAGAAAGCTTCGCCGAGGGCCTGATGTTCGACGGCTCGTCGATCGCCNNGGCTGGAAGGCGATCAACGAATCCGACATGACGCTGATGCCGGATCCGACCTCGGCGACCATGGACCCGTTCTTCGCCGCTTCGACCATGACGATCGTCTGCGACATTCTCGATCCGGCTTCTGGTCAACCCTACAACCGCGACCCGCGCGGCAT
>PLRT01000244.1 GCA_003164915.1 Hyphomicrobiales bacterium
CGCAAGCTCATCGAAGCCTGCTCGCGCAAGCCCGAGAAGAGCCGGGAATGGCTCGAGCAATTGTTCGCCGACATGAAGGACGGCGGCGACTTCAATCTCGAGGACATTTCCCAGTTCAACGGCGGCCTGTTCGACGGCCGCGAGCCGCTCAGGCTCGAACACACCGAGATCGGCCTGCTGTTCGCCGCCGCCAGCCTCGACTGGAGCCTGATCGACCCGACGATCTTCGGCACCTTGTTCGAGCGCTTCCTCGACCCCGACAAGCGCGCGCAGATCGGCGCCCATTACACCGACCCCGACAAGATCATGATGATCGTCGAGCCGGTCGTGGCGCGTCCGCTCAGGCGCGAATGGGAGACGGCGAAAGCGGAGATCGAAGCGATCATGGCGCCGGCGCTGGCCGCTTCCGCGGGCAATGGCAAGGCGGCGAGCCAAAACCTTGCCAAGCGCTTCGAGGCCGCGCGCGCCAAGGCGGAGCTGAGGCGCGACGCGTTCATCGACCGGCTGTGCGCGCTACGCATCCTCGATCCGGCCTGCGGCTCCGGCAATTTCCTCTATCTCGCGTTGCAGGCGGTCAAGGACATCGAATATCGCGCCATCCTCGAATGCGAGACGCTCGGCCTCGGCATGATCGTGCCGCGCGTCGGGCCGGAGATTCTGCACGGCATCGAGATCAACCCGTTCGCCGCCGAACTGGCGCGCACGACGATTTGGATCGGCGACATCCAATGGCGGGTGAAGAACGCCATCACCCACCACCCCCGCCCGATCCTGCGCAAGCTCGACGCGATTGAATGCCGCGACGCGCTGCTGACGGCGGACGGGAAAGGCAGCTATGTCGAGGCGCAATGGCCGGAGGCGGACTTCATTATTGGGAACCCACCGTTCTTGGGCACGAAGAAGATGATCTCGGGCCTCGGCGCGAAAGAAGCAAGAACGGTGCGTGCAGTCTACGAGGAGAGAATTTCTCCGTTCTCTGACCTCGTGTGCTGGTGGTTTGAAAAGGCACGGGCGCAAGTCGTCGCCGGGAAAGCGAAGCGGGTAGGTCTCGTTGCGACCAACTCGATTCGAGGCGGCAAGAATCGCCTCGTCCTTGATGCGATCACTCGCGATCTTGCGATCTTCGAAGCATGGTCCGACGAGCCATGGACAGTCGACGGCGCCGCAGTCCGGGTGAGCTTGGTCTGTTTCTCAAGCTGCGCTGAGCCGGCGAGTCTCGACGGACGTCCTGTCGACTCAATTCACTCGGACCTCACGACCGGCTCCGATCTGCCCAAAGCGGCGCGCCTGATCGAGAATTCCGACGCATCCTTCATCGGCGCGCAAAAGAGCGGCCCATTCGATGTTTCGGGCGCGAAAGCGCGGCAGTGGCTTATCGAGTCACTCAATGTCAACGGCCGGCCGAACTCAGATGTCCTGCGGCCCTATAGCAACGGAATCGACGTCGCGCGACGAGGTCGAGACAAATGGTTGATCGATTTCGGCGACAGGGACGAAAAGGAGATAGCCCACTACGAGAGCCCGTTTGAGTATGCACAAACAACGGTCAAGCCGTTTCGTGAGACAAGCGCGATCAAGGATTTCGATTGGTGGCGGCTGTGGCGCACGCGACCAGAGCTCGCTCGGGCTTCAGAAAAATTGGCTAGAACGATAGTTACGCCAGAAGTCACCAAGCATCGCGTATTTGTTTGGATGGATAAGGCCACTGGCGCAGATAAGAATTTGACCGTCATCGCCCGCGACGACGACACNNGCTTCCACGAAGCGTGGTCGCTGCGGCTCGGCACATGGCTCGGCGTCGGCAACGATCCGCGCTACACCCCAACCACCACCTTCGAGACCTTCCCCTTCCCCGCCGGCCTGACGCCCAACATTCCCGCCGCCGCTTACGCCGCCGATCCGCGCGCGCAAAGAATCGCCGCCGCCGCGAAGACGCTCGACGATCTGCGGCGCGCCTGGCTCAATCCGCCCGACCTGGTCGACATCGTTCCCGAGGTCACGCCGACCGCAGCAGCCGGCGAGGCGCCGCGCCGCTATCCCGACCGNNGCCGACGCGCACGACGCGCTCGACCGCGCCGTCGCGAGCGCCTACGGCTGGCCGGAAGACATCGCGATCGAGGACGCGCTGCAACGCCTGCTGGCGCTCAATCTCGAACGCGCCGCGGCGCAAGGAAAGACCGCCGCCGAAGGCGAAGCCGGCTGAGGCCGCGTCATTCGACCCATGAAGGCACCTCGCAGCGAAGCCTCCCTCGCCCGCCGTCGACCGATCGGCGATGCTAGTGCTTTCCGAAAATCAGAATCCGTGATATGTTTGTCTTCCGCTCGACTGCGCCTTTTCGGAACCGCGCCGATCAACGAGACCGCTTCCCCTTGCCGCCCCGCCGACGCGCGCGATTCCCGCGCTCCGTCCGGAGACGACGCGGCGACCGGGCCGGCACCGGCCTTGACGGACCGTAACACATTGATAGTCGATGGTTATCGTCTGCAGCGTCAAGCGTTTGGCTTGACGTGGCTTGACAAAACTTGACGAAACTTGACGAGGACGCTTGACGACGCGCGCGGCGGCGAGCGAACGCGGCCTCAAGCCAGTTCCGGAAAGTCCTCGATGCGGAACTCGCGCTCGGCGCGCGCGCCGACCTCGGCGAGTTCGGCTTCGCGCTGGCGCAGGGCGACGCGGCGGATCTTGCCCGACATCGTCTTCGGCAGCTCGGCGACGAATTCGATGCGCCGCACGCGCTTGTAGTGCGAAAGGCGATCGCGCAGGAAGGCGAAGATCGACAGCGCCGCGGCGCGCTCGCCCTCATCGCTGTTGGCCAGCGCGACATAGGCCTTCGGCACCGTCATGCGGATGGCGTCGCGCGCCGGCGTCACCGCCGCCTCGGCCACCAGCGGATGCTCGAGCAGCGCGCTCTCCAGTTCGAACGGGCTCAGGCGATAGTCGCTCGACTTGAACAGGTCGTCGGCGCGGCCGACGTAAGTGATGAAGCCTTCCCCGTCGCGCGAGGCGATGTCGCCGGTGCGGTAGTATTCGCCTTCGATCGCCTGCATCGCGCCGTCGTCGCCGAAATAACCGGGCGTCAGCCCGAGCGGACGCGCCGAAAGCGGCAGGGCGATTTCGCCGTAGTCGGACTCGAGTCCCTCGACGTCGAGCAGGATGATGCGATAGCCCGGCAGCGGCCGCCCCATCGCGCCGACCACCAGCTTCTGCCCGGGCGGATTGCCGACCATCATCGTCGTCTCGGTCTGGCCGTAGCCGTCGCGCAATGTCAGTCCCCACGCGCGCCGCACCCGCTCGATCACGTCCGGATTGAGCGGCTCGCCCGAAGAGCAGACCTCGCGCAACGCCACGTTCCACCGACCGAGATCGAGCTGGATGAACTGCCGCCAGACGGTCGGCGGGGCGCACAGCGAGGTGATCGGATGGGCGGCGAGATCGTCGAGGACGGCGCGCGGCTCGAAGCGCCGCGTCACCGCCACGGCGGTCGCGCCGGCGCACCACGGCGCGAAGACATTCGACCAGGCGTGCTTGGCCCAGCCCGGCGAAGAAATGTTGAGATGCATGTCGTCGGGCCGCAGGCCGAGCCCGTACATCGTCGAGAGATGGCCGATCGGATAGCTCGCGTGGGTGTGCAGCACCAGCTTCGGCCGCGCCGTCGTGCCGGAGGTGAAATAGAGCAGCAGCGGATCGCCGGGCCGCGTCGGCGCGTCNNCGCGGGCTCGCGCGCAGGAGCTCGCTCCACGCGCGCCAGCCGGCCGGCGCGTCGCCGACGCAGATGCGCGCCAGCAGGTCGTCGCTGCGCCCCTCGAACTTCGCGCTCGAGGCCGCATCGGTCACGACGATGCGGGCGCGGCCGCGCGCCAGGCGATCGTCGACGTCGGCGGCGGCGAGTTGGGTCGCCGCCGGGATGACGACGAGGCCGAGCTTCATCGCGGCGAGTTGCGCGATCCACAGCGGCGCGACATTGCCGAGCATCAGCAGCAGCCGATCGCCGCGCTGGGCGCCGAGCGCGCGCAAGGCGTTGGCGACCCGCGACGAAGCCTCCGACAATTCGCCGAAGGAATAGGTCTCCACCCGTTCGCCGAGCAGCATCAGCGCGGGCCGCTTGCCGTTGGGCCCGGCGGCGAGTTCGTCGTCGAACCAGTCGAGCGCCCAGTTGAAGCCGTCGAGTTTGGGCCAGGCGAATTTCGCCTTGGCGGTCGAATAGTCGCTCCGCAGGGCGAGGAGGAAATCGCGGGCGTCTTTGAATTCTTCGCTCGACATTGTCAGGTCACGCATTCCTGCGCCGGGAGACCGGACATAAGTCCGCCTTTTCGTGCCTCCCGCGCGCCGCCGCTCTTTGCCACAGCGGCGAGCCAGCCGAAAGGGCCTGCGTCAACGACGGCCGCCGCGAGCCCCTCCCCCGCGGAGCGCGGCCGTGCGGCGCAGCCCTGGCTGGCAGGGCCGCGATTTCGGCTGCCGCGTCCTGGGGGCGCCGCAGCGGGCCGCCTCTCCTGCTCTCCCGGGGGGCGCCAAGGGCGGCCGCCGCCCGATCGAGCGGTCGGGCCCCGTCAGGCCTCCGCCTCCCGAACGATCTCGACTCGGTGGGGATAGAAGGCGAGATGGTCCTTGATCGCCGCCACTCCGGGCTTGGGCCGCTCGTAACTCCACACCGCGTCGACGTCGGCCGCGTCGCCGTCACGCAGCGTGAAATAGCTCGCCTGGCCCTTGTAGGGGCAGGTCGTTTCATGCGCGGTCGGCTCGAACAGGCGCATGTCCGCGTCCTCGCGCGGGATATAGAGCACAGGCGGGTAGCTCGCCTCGCGCAATTCCAGCGCGCGGCGCGTGTCGGCCGCGTTGCGGCCGCGCCAACGTACGATGACCCGGCCTGCCGCCGGCGCGATCGTGATGGGATGATCATCCGCCATTTCCAACCTCCATGAGAGACAATTGCTCATATCGGCGCCCGGCGGCGAAACGGAAGCCCGCTATCCTCGCCGCTTCTTCGGCGCGTAGGGGTTCTGGCCGCCGGAGCGCATCGACAGGCGGATCGGCACGCCGAAGAGGCCGAACGTCTCGCGCAGGCCGTTGACCAGATAGCGCTTGTAGCTCTCGGGGATCTGCTCGACATGGTTGCCGAACAGGACGAAGAACGGCGGCCGCGCCTTGGGCTGGGTGATGTAGCGGATCTTGACCCGGCGACCGGAGACGGCTGGCGGGGGCGTCGCCTCGATGACCGGCGCGAGCCAGCGGTTGAGCCGCCCGGTGGAGATGCGCCGGTTCCACACGTCGTGGGTCGCGATCACCGTCTCGAGCAGCTTGTCGACATGAGCGCCGGTGAGGCCGGAAACGGGGATGACGCGCGTTCCCTTGAGCTGCGGCAGCAGGCGATCGGCCTCGGCGCGCAATTCCTGCGCCTTGCCGCTCTTGTCGTCGACCAGGTCCCATTTGTTGAGGCCGATGACCAGCGCGCGGCCTTCGCGTTCGACGAGGTCGGCGAGCATCAGGTCCTGCTTCTCGAAGGGAATCGTCGCGTCGAGCAGCAGCACGACGACTTCGGCGAAGCGCACGGCGCGAAGCGCGTCGGCGGTGGCGAGCTTCTCCAGCTTCTCCACCACCCGCGCGCGCCGGCGCAGGCCGGCGGTGTCGAAGAGCTTGACGCGGCGATCGCGCCAGATTGCTTCGAGGCCGATGCTGTCGCGCGTCAGGCCGGGCTCCGGCCCGGTCAGCAGCCGCTCTTCGCCGAGAATGCGGTTGAGCAGCGTCGACTTTCCGGCGTTCGGCCGGCCGACCACGGCGATGCGCAGCGGCTTCTCTGGATCGGCCTCGCTGCCGTCCTCCTCGTCGCCGAGGACAAGCGGCGCCGCCTCGTCGTCCGACTCGACGTCGAGACGGGAGTCCTCCGGCAGCACGGCGGCGAGCGCGTCATAGAGATCGCTGAGGCCTTCGCCGTGCTCGGCGGATATGGCGACCGGGTCGCCGAGCCCGAGCGTGAAGGCCTCGTAGGCGCCATCGCGTCCCGCCAAGCCTTCCGCCTTGTTGGCGACGAGAATCACCGGCTTGCCGGAACGGCGCACGCCCTGCGCGAAATGGCGGTCGCCCGCGGTGACGCCGGCGCGCGCGTCGATCAGGAACAGGATGGCGTCGCAATCGGCGAGCGCCGCCTCGGTCTGCGCGCGCATGCGCCCGGCGAGCGTCTCGTCCGCGCCGGCTTCAAGGCCGGCGGTGTCGACGATGGTGAAAGCAAGATCGCCGAGCCGCGCCGCGCCTTCGCGGCGGTCTCGGGTCACGCCAGGCTGGTCGTCGACCAGCGCCAGCTTGCGGCCGACGAGGCGATTGAACAGCGTCGACTTGCCGACGTTGGGCCGCCCGATGACGGCGACTTTGGCGCTCATCGCCGCCGCCGCCGCAACGCGCTCACTTGGCCGGACGGTTGGCCGCGACGAGCCCGAACAGGCTTTCGGCGCTGCGCTTCTCCGCCGCCGGCGCTTCTGGATCGGCGACGACGAGATCGAGCTGCCGACCGGCTTCCGCGTAATCGCCCGATTGCAGTGCGATCACACCGAGCGCGAGATGGGCCGTATGGCGATAGGCGCCGGTGGGCGCGGCGAGCGCCTCGAGGGCGGGCTTGGCCGCCGCGACGTCGCCCTGGTCAAGCCGCAGCAACGCCGCGCGCAGCTTCGCGGCGTCCTGGAACAGCGGTCCGATCGAGCGGTCGGCGGCGAGCGCGTCATAGACGGCGAGCGCGCCCTTGGGATCGGTCTTGGCCTCCACGGCCGCGCCGGTGAGGCGCGCGAGCGTCTGGTAGCCACGCGGCGCGCTCGCGGCAAGCGCGGCGAGCGCCGCCTGCGCCTCGGCGCCCTTGCCGTCGTGGTCGAGCGCGAGGGCCTGCTGGAACGCCGCGCCGGCCGTCTGCTCGGCGGCGATCTTGCGGTTCTCGTAGAAGCGGTAGCCGGCCGTGCCGAGGATGATTAGCGCGAAGACGCCGATGATGAGGTTCTGGTGCTTCTTCCAGAATGCGAGCGCCTTGTCGCGGCGGACCTCCTCGTCAACTTCCTGAAAGATGTCGCTCATCGTCTCGTCCAACGTCGTCGGCGGCCGCCCAGGGCGAGCCGCCGTTCGCGAAGCGAGGCCGTTAGCACGTCGGCCGCGGGAAAGCGAGCGCAGCCGCCGGTCGGCCGTGCGTGCCGTCGCCGCGCCCGTCCTCACGCTGTCATTCGCGTTCGCGCGTTTGCGGACCCCCGCGCACATCGACGGCGCGCAACGTCGCGAACACTTCGATAGCTCCGACGGAAGCGCCGGCGCGCCGCCATGCCAAAGTTTGCAAAGGTGCAAGTAGCGACCAACCGCGGATTGACCAGCATCAAGTTTGTCGCCGATTCGTGTGCAATTCTGCAAATGAGCCGAGGCGCTTCGGTCGAACTGCTTAGCCCTCACGCGGGCCGTCCGTGCTAGATTGAAGCGCGCGCTCCTTGCAGATCGCGATTAAGAGGAAACTGCACAATGATCGAGAGCCCTTCGAAACGCGTCAGCCGCCGCACCGTCCTGCTCGCCGCCGCCGGGGCGGCGCCGTTGCTGGCCCTCGGCGCCGGCGCGGCCAACGCAGCCGGTCTGCCGCAGACGGCGGTCGCCTATCAGGCGACGCCAAAGGACGGCAAGCAGTGCGACCAATGCAACTTCTTCATCGCCCCCAACGCCTGCAAGTCGGTATCCGGCACGATCGCGCCGACAGGCTGGTGCAAGCTCTGGGTGAAAAAGTCCTGAGCCGAAGTATACAAATTTTCAATGTTGGCTCGCTTGGAGTTCACGAGGCCGGGCCGTAGGATTCGAATCGCGATGAGCGCCCTCGCCTGAGGTCCAGCCCAGCGGGGGCGTGACGCGCGCTCGGAGGGGGAGAGCGCATGCGAAGCAAACAGCCGTCCGTCCGCGCGTTCTCGTCATCGGTCTGCAACGCCGTCGGGTTTGTCTTCCCCGGCTTCGTGTTGTTCATCGTCTTCGCGCTGTCGTCGCTGCTGGCGTCCGACCCCGCCGCGGCGATCCCGAGTTTCGCGCGCCAGACCGGCCAGCCGTGCGCCGCCTGCCATACCGCCTTTCCCGAGCTGACGCCGTTCGGCCGGCGCTTCAAGCTCGCCGGCTACACGCTGCAGGGCGGCGACTCGAAATTCCCGCCGGTCGCGGCGATGCTGCTGCCGACCTTCAGCCATACCTCAGCGCCCTACGATTCGCCGCTGTTGTCGAGCAATCCGCAGGCTGTGCTGCCGCCCGCCGGGCTGCACGCCAACAACAACGCCGTCACCCAGCAAATCACCGGATTCTACGGCGGCCAAGTCTACGGCAATCTCGGCGCCTTCATCCAGGTCACCGGCGATCCGGTCGGCGGCGGGGTGAACCTCGATCAGTCCGACGTGCGCTACGTCGACAGCTTCAAGCTGTTCGACAAGGACGCCTACTGGGGCGTCACCGTCAACAACGCTCCGACGGTGCAGGACGTTTGGAACACGACGCCGGCTTTCGGCTGGCCGCAGGCGACTTCGGCGGTCGCGCCGGCGTTCACGCCGCCCGGCACGCGCATCGAAGGCGGTTGGGGCCTGCCGGCGATCTTCGGCGCCGGCGGCTACGTCTTCTGGAACGACATGCTCTACGCAGAGCTGACCGCCTATAGCGGCGTCTCCAAGACGGTGAGCGAAGCGCTCGGCGACCAGCCCGGCGAGACGCCCGACGTTTCTCAAGGCGTCCAGCCCTACTGGCGGCTCGCGTTCGAGCCGCATTGGGGCGACCACTACCTGATGATCGGCACGTTCGGTATGTACGGGCAGATCGTGCCGCAAAGCGCGTTCGGATTCGGCGCCGACACCTACACCGACATCGGCTTCGATTCGCAATACCAGTACGACGGCGACAAATTCAGCGTCACCGTCAAGCTGACCGACATTGTCGAACTGCAGAGGCTCAGCGCCAGCGCAGCGAATGGATTCGCCTCGAACACGAACGACCGCCTCAACAGCTTCAAGGCCAACGCGTCGTTCGTGTGGGACCACACCTACAGCCTCGGCGGCGGCTACTTCAATGTCTCGGGGACCAAAGACTGCCTCGTATACGGAGGCTCCTCCTGCGCGACCCCGGGCGTCAGCGCGACAAGCAGCCCCAACGGCGACGGTCTGATCGGCGATGTCGCTTGGCTCCCCTTCAGTCATGGCAGCCCCGGACTCTATTCCAGCTACAACGCCCGCCTCGGCGTGCAATACACGCACTATCTGCATCTCTACGGCGGCACGGACAATTTCGACGGCAGCGGGCTCGGCGCGATGCACAATGCGAGCGGCAACGACACGCTGCTGCTCTACGCTTGGCTGATGTTCTGAAGCCTCAGCGGCGGCAACGACGGGAGGACTGTCCATGCGGAGCGAAGCTGAGTTCGATCGCCTGACGCGCGGCCGCTTGGCGCCGCGTCGTGCGCTTGGCCGTCTCGCGACGATCGTCGTGGCGGCGCTGATCATCGGCGCGACCGCGGCGCGCGCCGACATTCTCAATTTCCAGGCCGACCTCACCGGCGGGCGCGAGGTTCCGTCGAACGACAGCAAGGCCACCGGTCATGTCGAAGCGACGCTCGACACCAGCTCCAACACGCTGACCTGGTCGGTGACCTACTCCGGCATTTCCGGGGCGCCGATCGGCGCGCATTTCCATGGGCCCGTGTCCTATATCGGCGCGACCTCGGAAGAGAACGCGCCGATCCAGGTCGGCACGCCGGGCGATCTTTCGAGCCCGTTCCACGGCCGGGCGACGATCGACGCGACGCAGGCCGAGGATCTGCGCAAGGGGCGCTGGTACTTCAATCTCCATTCGCAGAAGTTCCCGGCAGGCGAGATCCGCGGACCCGTCGTGCTCAAATGAAGGGGGTGGCCGGCGCCGCGCTCGCCGTCGGCCTGACGTTCGCCGCTGTCGCCCCGATCCCAGCTCTCAGCGAAGACGTGACGCCGCGCGTCTCGCCCGACCGCATCGACGATGTCCCCTCGACCAGGGCCGACCCGTTTCCCGCTTTCGACAATTTTGCCTGGCGCGCGTTCGTGGCGCTCAATTGGCCGGCGTTGACCGGCGCCGCCGATCGCGGCGAGCCCGATCGCGCCAAGTCGCTCGCCGATCCCGGCCCGCGCGTCTGGGAGACGTTCAAGGCGCGGTGGGAGGTCTTCCTGCCTGGAGCCGACCGGCGGGCCGGCGAACCGTCCGCGTGGACGAGCTTCGCCGGTCCCAACCCCTGCGGCCTCGGCTTCGACAACCGCGTCAAGACGCTCGCCTCGTTCATCTCCTACGCAGACTTCAATCAGGCGAGCTTTGCGCCCGGCAGGTTCGTCGGCCCGCTTGTCGCGCAGAACCGAACTTATGTGCGTTACGAGGTGCGGATCAACAAAGCCGAGTTCGACTCGATCGTCGATCACCGTTGGTACGAACGCGCGCGTGCGCCGACGCCGCAGGCGCCTGCGCATCTCGACGTCGACTCGATCGCCGTCAAGGCGGCGTGGCGCATCGTCACCGACGCTGACGGGCCCAGCGTGCGCAGCCGCTACTATGTCGTTTCAGGCGCGCAAGTCGTCGACGTCGCCAAGAGCCTCGCCGCCGGCAGGCCGGTGTGCGCGCTGCGCGACATCGCGCTGGTCGGGCTGCATATCGCCGTCAAGACGAAGTATCGGCCGCAAGGGCTGTGGAGCAGCTTCGAGCAGGTCGACGACGTTCCCCCGATCGGCGCGGGCGAGGCGCGCGAGCCGGATGCGAAGGACGCTGGCGTCGGCTATGCGTTCAGCGACGGGATCGACCGAACGGGCGAGACCGACATCGTCGCGCCGCAGCCGCTCGGCCCGGACAATCCGCCCCGCCTCGATCCGCCGCCGACCCAGGTCGCGCGCAAGCATCCGATCGACGCCGAAACCATGGCGATGAACCGCGCCTATTGGGCGCTGCCGGAGATCCGCGGGACCGTGTGGGCGCATTACATGCTCGTCGCCGCGCAATGGCCGACGGTGACCCAGCCGCCGGCGCCAGACAACGACGGGCGCTACTTTCCCGGGCTTCGCGTCGAGCCGGGGACGCCGGCCGAACCCTATCAAGTCGCGGCGCAGGACGGCGAGCCGGACAAAAACCTCGTCAACGTCACGATGGAAACCTACGCGCAAGATCGGCCGTCGAGTTGCATGGCGTGCCACCACACCGTCGCCAATTCGCTGGGCCGCGATTTCTCCGCGATCTTGAACGACGCCCGCTGAAACCGCGCTACGGTTTCGCCGCTTGGAGCGGCATGACGCCGGTGATGACTTCGCGGCCGGCGTCGATGTCGAAGGCGACGCGGTCGCCGACGCGCAGGCTTTCGACCAGACGCGGCGGCTCGACGCGGTACATCATCTCCATTGCGCACATGAACCCCTTGATCGCTTCGTGATCGAGGGTCAGCCATCCTCTGGCGTCGTCGACCGCCGTGACGACGCCGACGCCATGGAAAACGCCGGTGGCGGCTGTCTCCTGCGCGGGGGCGGACTGCAAGTCGACCGACGGAAAAGCGCCCGATCCTCGCTCGTCGGCGATCGCGCCCCACGCCGCGGCGAGGACGACGACGACCAACAGTTTTGCGGGGCGCGCCGACGCCGTCGACATGGCGTCCTCCGTTGCAGCAGCTCGGGCCATCTATAGCACACCGGCGCGGTCCGCGGCGACGGCGACGATCGCGCCGCCGCCAGCGGTCAGTCGAACTCCATGATCACCGCGTCGACGGCGAGCGAATCGCCGACCTTGGCGACGATCCTCTTCACCGTCGCGGCGCGTTCGGCCGAGAGCTGGTTCTCCATCTTCATCGCTTCGACGACGCAGAGCGGGTCGCCGGCGCGCACCTGCTGGCCCTCCTGGACCGCGATCGACTTGACGAGGCCCGGCATCGGACAGAGCAGCGCCTTCGACGCGTCGACGCCCTTGCGTTCGATCATCAGCGCGGCGAGCGCCGCCTCGCGCTCGGTGTAGACGCGCGCGTCGACCCCGACGCCGCGGTGGACGAGCGCGAAACCGTTGAGGATCGGCCGCACCTGGGCGGCGATCGGACGGCCGTCGATTGCGCCGCGCCAGACGAGTTCGCCGGGCGTCCAGTTCGAAACGACGGCGAGCCGCCGACCATCGGCGAAGACGACGTCGACCCCGTCGGAGCGCGGCTCGAGCTCGACGTCGAGGCGCGCCTTGCCGAGCATGACCGCGCGCTTGAGATCGAACACCATGCCGCCCGGTTCGCGCAATTGCCCGGAAATCTTGCGCTTGCGCGCATTGTGGACCTGGTCGACATGCGCGGCCACGGCGGCGAGGTCCAGCTCGGTTTCGCCCGAGGCGACGAGCGGCGCGAAGCCGTCGGGAAATTCCTCGGCGATGAACCCGGTCGACAGCCGACCCTCGCGCCAGCGCGGGTGCTGCATCAGCGCGGCGAGGAAGGGAATGTTGTGGCGAATGCCGTCGATGACGAAGGCGTCGAGCGCGGTGGCCTGCGCTTCGATCGCGCTCAGCCGGTCGCCGGCGTGGGTGACCAGCTTGGCGATCATCGGATCGTAGTAGATCGAGATCTCGCCGCCCTCGAAGACGCCGGTGTCGTTGCGCACCGTGACGCCGCCGGTCGCCCCCTCCTCCGGCGGACGATATTTCACCAGCCGTCCGGTCGACGGCAGGAAGTTGCGGGTGGGGTCTTCGGCGTAGACGCGGCTTTCGATCGCCCAGCCCCTCAGCTTCACGTCGGCCTGCGTCAGCCGCAGGTTCAGGCCGTAGGCCGAGCGGATCATTTCCTCGACGAGATCGATCCCGGTGACGAGCTCGGTCACCGGATGTTCGACCTGCAGGCGGGTGTTCATCTCGAGAAAATAGAAGCTGCGGTCCTGCCCGGCGACGAATTCGACCGTCCCCGCCGAGTCGTAGCCGACCGCCTTGGCGAGCGCGACCGCCTGCTCGCCCATCTTGCGCCGTGTCGGCTCGTCGAGCAGCGGCGACGGCGCCTCTTCGATCACTTTCTGATTGCGGCGCTGGATCGAGCANNTGTCGCCGAGCACCTGGATCTCGACGTGGCGCGGGTTGACGATGAACTTCTCGACGAACATGCGGTCGTCGCCGAACGACGACAACGCTTCGGACTTGGCGCGCGCGAAGCCCTCGGCGACCTCCTTGCGCGAATGGGCGATGCGCATGCCCTTGCCGCCGCCGCCAGCCGAGGCCTTGATCATCACCGGATAGCCGATCTCGTCGGCGATCTCGGCCGCGCGCTCCGGGCTTTCGATTGCGCCGAGATGGCCGGGCACGGTCGAGACTTTCGCCGCGGCGGCGAATTTCTTCGACTCGATCTTGTCGCCCATCGCCTCGATGGCGCGTGGGTTGGGGCCGATGAAGACGATTCCATTTTCGGCCAAAGCCTGAGCGAAGGCGGCGCGCTCGGAGAGGAAGCCGTAGCCGGGATGCACCGCCTCGGCGCCGGTCTCGCGGCAGGCGGCGACGATCTTGTCGATCATGAGATAGGACTGCGCGGCCGGCGGCGGCCCGATGGCGATCGCTTCGTCGGCCATCTCGACGTGCAGCGCGTCCTTGTCGGCCTCGGAATAGACCGCCACCGTCTTCACGCCCATCTTGCGCGCGGTCTTGATGACCCGGCAGGCGATCTCGCCGCGGTTGGCGATGAGGATCTTGTTGAACATTGGCGTCCTGGCCCGGAAAGCCCCGAGGCCCTCCCCCGGCCGTCGTTCTTAGGAGAACGCGCCCGGCGCGTAAACCTGGGCTGCGCCCCGTTCGTCTAGCCCATTCGGCTAATCGCGCACATTCAGGCGGCCGCCGACGGGATGCCCAGGCCGCGCTGCACCGCCGGCCGCGCCAGCGCCGCCTCGAGCCAGCGCGGAACGTCCTCGAGCGCGTTCCAGCCGACGAGATCGCCGGCGCCGTAGTCCCCGACCAGGTTGCGCACCCAGCCGATGAGCGCGATGTCGACGATCGTGTAGTCGTCGCCCATCATCCAGCGACGATTGGCGAGGCGCGTCTCCAGGACGCCGAGCAGCCGCTCCGACTCCTGGCAATAGCGTTCGAGCGGGCGCTTGTCCGCGATCTCGCGGCCGGCGAACTTATGAAAGAAGCCGACCTGGCCGAACATCGGCCCGATCGCCGCCATCTGGAAGAACATCCATTCCAGCGCCTCGTAGCGCCTGGCCGGATCGGTCGGCATGAGTTCGCCGGCCTTGTCGGCGAGGTAGACGAGGATCGCGCCGGATTCGAACAGGCCGATCGGCTTCCCGTCCGGTCCATTGGGATCGACGATGGCGGGGATCTTGCCGTTGGGGTTGAGCGACAGGAAGGCCGGCTCCGCGTTCTCGTTCTTGCCGATGTCGACGCGGTGCGGCTCGTAGTCGAGGCCGAGTTCCTCCAGCGCGATCGAGACCTTGACGCCGTTCGGCGTCGGCAGCGAATAGAGCTGGATGACGTCCGGCCGCTTGGCCGGCCAGCGCGCGACGATCGGGAACGCAGAAAGATCGGCCATCGGGGGTTCCTGGCGGGAGACGACAGCCCCTACCTAGGCGCGACAAAGCGAATGTCCAGCGCCTCCGCGACCGACTGTCAGACCGCTTGCGCCGCCCGGGTCGGACGCGCGACGCCCGGCCAGGCGCGCGCCTGCGCCGCCGTGACCATGGCGGCAGGGGCGCGACGCGCTTCGCCGAGCGCGGCGGCGAGCGCGGCGAGCGCATTCGAGGACTCGCATTGTTCGACCCGCTCGCTCAGCCAGTTCGCCTCGGCCTCGCCGAGTTCGCCCGGCTCGCCCGACTGCCAGACGACATGGTCGACAATCAACTCGACGAAGAAATCGGTCCATTCGGGCGCATTGGCGAGCCCGGCGCGTTCGACCGCGAACAGCTCGTCCGCCGCTTCGCGCGAGACCTCGCCGGAGGCGAAGACCTCGCGCCTGAGCCAGGCGACGTCCATCGCTGTGATCCTACGGCCGAGGATCATCGCGGTGATGATCGTGCGGCTCCTGTCGACCTGAAACGCCATGACCCGACTCTGTTCGACGCCCCGCCGCCTTTGCCGGCGGTTTCTTCTGGCGCCGAACATGGGCGGCAAACTTTGCCAGGCCGTGAATCCGTTAACGCGATTGATTCGAGGGTTAAGGGCCTGCGAACATTGATGGTTTCGAGAAGATGAAGCGGCCGCTGCGGGGTGGGCGGGACGACGCGCCGGCGAGCCGCGCAACGAAGCGAAATCAGGCGAAACGGAAACGAAGCGAAACGAAGCCCAGACGAAGCGAGGCGAAGCCGGAGGCTGCATCATGGCCTGACGCAAGTCCTTGATTTTGCAGGATGGCGAAATCGTCGTCGGACGCGCTGCCAGCATTTTCAGGGACTTGGCTCCACNNATCTCTATCGACGACATCGCTCCAGCCCAAAGGCAGGCCGCGCCCGCGCGCCGCGCGAGCAGGCCTGTCACAGCGGAATGTTGTCGTGCTTCTTCCAGGGGTTCTCGAGCTTCTTGTTGCGCAACATGGCGAGCACGCGCGAGAGACGGCGGCGGGTGGCGTGGGGCATGATCACTTCGTCGATGTAGCCGCGCTCGGCGGCGACGAACGGCGACAGGAAGCGCGCCTCGTATTCGCGCGTGCGCTCGGCGATCTTTTCGGGATCGCTCATGTCGGCGCGGAAGATGATCTCGACCGCGCCCTTGGCCCCCATCACGGCGATCTGCGCGGTCGGCCAGGCGAGATTGATGTCGCCGCGCAAGTGCTTTGACGCCATGACGTCGTAGGCGCCGCCGAACGCCTTGCGGGTGATGACGGTGACCTTCGGCACGGTCGCCTCGGCGAAGGCGAACAACAGCTTGGCGCCGTGCTTGATCAGGCCGCCGTATTCCTGCGCCGTGCCCGGCAGGAAGCCCGGCACGTCGACGAAGGTGACGATCGGGATGTTGAAGCAGTCGCAGAAGCGCACGAAGCGCGCGCCCTTGCGCGACGCGTCGGCGTCGAGCACGCCGGCGAGCGCCAGCGGCTGATTGGCGACGAAGCCGACCGTCGCGCCCTCGATGCGCGCGAAGCCGGTGACGATGTTCTTGGCGTGCGCTTCCTGGATCTCGAAGAAATCGCCCTCGTCGGCGACCTTCAGGATCAGTTCCTTCACGTCATAGGGCTTGTTCGGATTTTCGGGGATCAGCGTATCGAGCGACCCGTCGATCCGGTCGGGATCGTCGAAGCTCGGCAAGCTCGGCGACGCCTCGAGATTGGACGCCGGCAGGAAGTCGATGAACCGGCGCATCTGCAACAGCGCCTCGACGTCGTTGTCGTAGGCGCGGTCGGCGATCGAAGAGCGCGTCGTATGGACCAGGGCGCCGCCGAGCTCTTCGGCGGTGACGCTCTCGTTGGTCACCGTCTTCACCACGTCGGGGCCGGTGACGAACATGTAGCTCGTGTCGCGCACCATGAAGATGAAATCGGTCATCGCCGGCGAATAGACGTCGCCGCCGGCGCACGGGCCCATGATCAGCGAGATCTGCGGAATGACGCCGGAAGCGAGCACGTTGCGCTGGAAAACTTCGCCGTAGCCGCCGAGCGCCGCGACGCCCTCCTGAATGCGCGCGCCGCCGGCGTCGAACAGGCCGATGATCGGCGCGCGGTTCTTGACCGCCATGTCCTGGATCTTGGTGATCTTGCCGGCATGCTCCTCGCTCAGGGAACCGCCGAAGACGGTGAAGTCCTTGGCGAAGACGAAGACGGTGCGGCCGTTGACCGTGCCCCAGCCGGTGACGACGCCGTCGCCGGGGATCTTGGTCTTCTCCATGCCGAAGTCGGCGCAGCGGTGCTCGACGAACATGTCGAACTCTTCGAAGGAGCCGCGGTCGAGCAGCAGGTCGATGCGTTCGCGCGCGGTGAGCTTGCCCTTGGCGTGCTGGGCGGCGATGCGCTGTTCGCCGCCGCCCAGGCGCGCGCGCGCGCGGCGGCGGTCCAACCGAGCGAGCATCTGTTTCAAGGGGAAGCTCCAAACTTGTCTGACGACGGCGACTGGCGAAAGCGTCGCACAGAGCCATTCGCTGCGTACGGACACATTCACCGCGTCATGGCCGGGCTTGTCCCGGCCGTCCACGTAGCTCAGCCGCTGCAAAGCTCGAGAGCATGGCGGCGGTGCAACGGCGTGGATGGCCGGGACAAGCCCGGCCATGACGGCAGTGGAGCCCTCGGCTGGCGGGCATAGCATGACCTGCCGCCGCCCGGAACCGGGCGGGCTTGCGACGTTGGGATGAGGTCCGGCCCTGCGCAGGCGCCCCTCCGCGTTGATCCGCGGCGCGCCCGCCCCCTGTAGTCACGCCGCCAGAGGAGGGATCGATGACCAACGAGTCCGCCGCCGGCGACGCCTATGCGCTTCGCCCGATCGGCTACGTGCGCGGCGGGCGGGCCGAGCCGATCGACGACCGCTGGGGCGCCGTGACGGCGACGATCGCGCTGACCCCGGAGTTCGGCCCAGAGGCGCTNNCGCGGTCGTCGCCGGCGCGCGCCACCCGCGCGGACGGACCGACTGGCCGAAGGTCGGCATCTTCGCCCAGCGCGGCAAGGACCGGCCGAACCGGCTCGGCGTCACCATCTGCCGCCTCCTCGCGGTTGAGGGAACGACGCTGAGGGTCGCCGGGCTCGACGCCATCGACGGCACGCCGGTCCTCGACCTCAAGCCGGTCATGCGCGGTTTCCTGCCGCGCGGGGAGGTGCGCGAGCCGCAATGGGCGCGCGAGCTGATGGATGGTTATTGGGGGTAGATCCGGGGCGCGACGGCGGGGCTTAGAGCCCCGCCAGCACGTTGGCCGCCGCCTCGAAATCGCGCCAGCGCGCGGCGCGGCGGCGCTTGGCCTCGTCGTCCTCGCCCCAACGGGCAATCTGGAAGTCCTCGTCGACGTGGGCCGCGCGCCACCCCGCTGCGGGCGTCAGCGCGCCCTCGGCCATCATCAGCGCCAGCAGCAGCGAGCCGGCGAGGCTCGTCATCACATGCAGCGCGGCGACGGCGAAGGGATCGGCGTAAGCCTCGACCGCCGCGCGCGCCGCGGCCAGCGCCGCCTCCGGCTGCGCGACATGAGCGATGGCGGCGGTCGTGACGAAACGCGCGCCAAGCGCCTCGCGCGCCCAGGCGAGCACGGGGTCGTAGGCCTCGGCCTGCCGCGCGACCAGCGCCGCGGGCGCCTCGGCGCGATAGCAGACGAGATCGGCGGCGGCGTAGGCGGCGATCGCCGCGCGGGTTTCGGCGAGCGCGGCCGCGACGCCGTCGATCGCCGAATTGGCGAGCCGGGTCGCCGGCATCGACAGGAGCTCGATCGTCTCGCCCTGGGCCCCCCACTCGGCGGCGATCGCCTCGGCGACGGCGCGGGTCGGCGCGGCCAGCGGCCGCTTGCCGGGCGTGCGCGTCGCGCGGCCGTCGAGCCGGATCGCGAAGCCGCCGTCCGTCGGCGCGACCTCCACAAGCTTGTAGAAACGGCGCGGCGCGGTCGGCCGCATCGCCGCCTGCGCCGCCTGCATCGGATCGCGCGTCGCGTCATTCATCCGGCGCGTCCTCGATCGGGTCGCGCTCTGCAACGTCGAAGCCGAACATCTCGAAGCTCGCCTGCATGTGGGGGGGCAGCGGCGCGACGACGTCGATCATGCCGCCGCGCGGATGGGGCAGGATCAGCCGCCGCGCCAAGAGATGCAGCTTGGGCTCGACGCCGGGCGGCACGGCGCGCAAAGGATCGTGGCGCGCCGGGTCGTTGTCGGGGCGGCGATTGTATTTCGGGTCGCCGACGATCGGGTGGCCGATCGCCTCGCAATGGGCGCGCAGCTGGTGGGTGCGGCCGGTGATCGGCCGCATCGACAGCCAGGCGAGCCGCGGCGCGACCTTGTCGACCACGGCGTAGAGGGTCAGCGAATGCTGGGCGTCGGGGTCGCCGTGGCGCGCGACGCGCATGCGCTCGAGATCGTCGCGCGCGCTTTTCGCCGCGCCGCGCTCGTCGCCCATGCCGCGCCCCTTGGCGAGAAACATCGAGATGCGCCCCTGCGCCGGCTTCGGCACGCCCTCGACCAGCGCCCAATAGATCTTCTTCGCGCCGCGCGAGCGGAAGGTCGCGCCGAGCTCGGCGGCGATCTTGCGCGACTTGGCGATGAGCAGCACGCCCGAAGTGTCGCGGTCGAGCCGATGCACCAGCGCCGGCCGCTCGCCCTTGCGGTCGCGCAGCGCCTCGAGCATGCCGTCGATGTGACGCTTGGTGCCCGAGCCGCCCTGCACCGCCAGGCCATAGGGCTTGTTGAGCACCATCAGGTCGCGGTCCTCGAACAGAACCATCGCGCGGATCGCTTCGGCGTCGCGCGGATCGGGCGCCGTCGCTCGCGCCGGCGGCGCGCCGGCTTCGCCGAGCGGCGGCACGCGCACGCTCTGGCCGGCCTCCAGCCGGGTCGAAATCTCGGCCCGCTTGCCCGAGACGCGCACCTCGCCCTTGCGGACGATCTTGTTGAGATGCGACTGCGAGATCTGCGGGAAGCGCCGGCGGAACCAGCGGTCGAGGCGCATCCCCGCCTCGTCCTCGCCGATCGCGTAATTGGCGACGCGGCCCTCGCCGCTCACGTCAGGCTCCGCGAGAGCGCGAGGCCCGCCCATCGTGCGAACGCGCCCAGCCGCAGCGAGCCGCAGAGGTCGATCATGTTCCGCCGGGCCCGGCGCCGACAAAGACGAGGAAATAGGCCTGCATGGCGTGGGCCTATAGCGCAAGCCCGCCCAGCGCGATAGGTCTTGCGGAAGCGATCGAAATCAAGAGTCCGGAACGGTCTGCGGGATCAGGCGGGACGCCGATCGGCCCGGCAGGGGCGGTTCGGCCGCTGTGCGCGCCGCGATCTCGGGTCGCCCGCCCGCCTCCGGCGACGACGATCGGGATTTGCGCAAGGGAGCGCCGCCATGACCTACGAGCTCTATTACTGGCCGGGCATCCAGGGGCGGGGCGAGTTCGTCCGCCTCGCGCTCGAGGAGGCGGGCGCGCCCTATGTCGACGTCGCGCGCGAACGCGGCGCCGGGCGCGGCGTCGCGGCGCTGACCCGGATGCTGAAAGGCGGCGACGCGCCTGCGCCCTTCGCGCCGCCCTTCCTCAGGGACGGCGAGNNCCGACGCGCTGCGCCTGTTCGCCCACGGGCTGCAGCTCACCGTGACCGACTTCGTCGCCGAGATTCACGACACGCACCACCCGATCTCGACCGATCTCTATTACGAAGACCAGAAGAAGGAGGCGAAAGCGCGCACGACCGCCTTCCTCGACCGCCGCCTGCCGGCATACCTCGGCTATTTCGAACGAACGCTGCAGACCAACCCCGACGGCCCCGCCCATCCCGTCGGCGCGGGGCTGACCACCGTCGATCTGTCGCTGTTCCAGCTCGCCGAGGGGCTGAGCTACGCGTTCCCCAACGCGATGGCGAAATTCGCGTCCGACTATCCGGGGCTGGCGGCGCTGCGCGACAAAGTGACGGCGCAGCCGAACATCGCCGCCTATCTCGCGTCTGCGCGCCGCCTGCCGTTCAACGAGGACGGAATCTTTCGCCATTACCCGGAGCTCGATCGGCGCGCGAAGCGGGGCGGCGCGGCGTGAAACGCGCGCCTCAATAGACCCCGGGAAGCAGCCGCCAGGTGCGGGCGCGATAGGCGGCGTAGGCCGCGCCGAATTGCTCGCCGAGCAGCGCCTCTTCGGCCTTCATGCGCGCGACCAGCGGCACGACCAGCAGCGCCGTCAGCAGGATCCCGATGATCGAGCGAAAGGCGAGCGACCAGCCGAGCGCGCCGATCAGCAGGCCGAGATAGCTCGGGTTGCGGATGTGGCGATAGAGCCCGTCGGTGACCAGCTGATGCCCGGGCTGGATCGCCACCAGGCCGCTGAAGCTCTTGCCGAGCGCGAACACCGGCGCGATGCGCAGCGCGCCGCCGACGATGCAAAGCAGCACGCCGACCCAGCGCGTCCCCTCGCCGCCGACGATGAACAGGTCGAGCTGGTCGGAAAGGGCCGGCGCGTAGGCGAGCATCAGCCCGATCAAGGAGAACGCGCCGAGCACCCACCGATTGCCGCGATCCTCGCGCTCGCCNNACAATGGTGGCGACGGCCATTCGCAGCGTGACATGCATGGGCGCGCCTCCGTTCGACGAACATAGCCGAAATCCGTCGGCGCCGCGCCCCCCGCTGAGGTCAGCTGGCGCTCCCTTCGCGGGCGATCGACGCCTCTGGCGCCGCGCCCATTCGAAGAGTTGTCCACAGCGCGCCGCCCTGCCCTACCCAAACGCAGAACTTGACATGAACATATAGAGAACATACAGTGTCCAAGCCATCGCATTTTTCGGGAGGGTCGCATGACTCGGCATGTTGCGTTCGCCCTGGGCGATCTCTTCGAGATCGCCGCGCTCGCCGCGTTCGTCGCAATGATTGGGCTGGCGGCGCGCGCGCTCGGCGCCTGAGGCGGCCAATCCGGCGACCGGCCCGCCGGCGCCCTGGCAGCCCACCCTCGCGATGCGAGGATAGAGATTACATCTCAAAGGCTTGGCGCGATCGGCGAAGATCGTGCGAAAGGAGCGCGCGGGATCCGCCGCTCGGCGGCCGACGCGGCGCGGCGAGCCCGCTCAAGCGCCGGCGAGGACTTCCGCGGCGGCTTCGAGCAGGCGGGCGACGTCGGCCTTTCCGCCGACGCTGATGCGCAGATAGGCCCGGACCCGCGGCCCGGCGAAATGGCGCACCAGCACCGCGCGCTCGCGCAGGCCCGCGGCGAGCGCCGCGCCGTCGCGCTGCGGGTGGCGCGCGAAGACGAAATTGGCGGCCGAGGGCAAAACCTCGAAGCCCAGCCGGCGCAGCCCCTGCGCCATCGCCTCGCGCGCGCCGATGACTGTCGCGCGGCTCGCCTGGAAATACGCCTCGTCGGCGAGCGAGGCGATCGCTCCGGCCTGCGCCGGGCGGCCGAGCGGATAGGAATTGAAGCTGTCCTTCACCCGCCCCAGCGCCTCGATCAGCCCTCCGTCGCCGAGCGCATAGCCGACCCGCAGGCCGGCGAGCGCGCGCGACTTCGACATCGTGCGGACCACCAGCAGGTTGGGATGCGAGGCGATCAGCGGAACCGCCGTCTCGCCGCCGAAATCGACATAGGCTTCGTCGACCACCACCGGAATGTCGGGATGGTCGGCCAGCAGCGCGGCGATCTCGGCGCGCGGCAGCGCGATGCCGGTCGGCGCGTTGGGGTTGGCGAGGATGATCGACCCCGCCGGGCGGCGATAGTCGGCGACCCGCACGCGCATCGCCGCGTCGAGCGGGACCGTCGCGGCGGCGACGCCGTAGAGCCGCGCCCAGACCGGATAGAAGCTGTAGGTGACATCCGGGAACAGCAGCGGCGCGTCATGCTTCAGCAATGCGAGAAACGTATGCGCCAGCACCTCGTCCGAGCCGTTGCCGACGAACGTCTGCTCCGGCGCGACGCCGTGATAGGCCGCCAGCGCCTGCCGGAGTTCGTTCGCCTCCGGATCGGGATAGAGCCGCAGGTTGGCCGAGGCCGCCGCGATCGCCTCGGCGACGCGCGGAGACGGCGGCAGCGGGCTCTCGTTGGTGTTGAGCTTGACCAGCCCGGCGATGCGCGGCTGCTCGCCCGGGACATAGGGTTGAAGCTCGCGCGCCAGCGCGCTCCACAGCGGGTTCATGGCATTGGCTTCCGGCCGTCCTCGCCCGGCCGACGCCGGCCCGGACGCGCTGGCCGGCCTTACCGCGCCGACGACCTGGCGCGCAAGCGGCGGCCGCCGCGCTTGGCGAACGCCGCGGCTTGTTCTACTGCTCGGCGCGGCCGGCGAAAATGCGCCGCGGCCCGCTCAACCCTGGCTGGAACATCGCGCGTTTGTCCCCTCGCGTTTCCCTCATCGTCGTGGCGGCCGGACGCGGCGCGCGGCTCGGCGCGGCGACGCCCAAGCAATACCTCGTCTGCGCCGGCAGGCCGCTGATCTGCCATGCGCTCGAGGCGCTCGCCGCCGCGCGAAGCTATTGCGCGGCGACCGTCGTCATCCATCCCGACGATCGCCCGCTTTACGAAGCCGCGCTGGCTTTCCTCTCGCCTGCCGCCGCAGCCGCCTTCGGGCCGCCGGCGCCGGGCGGCGACAGCCGCCAGCAGAGCGTCCGCGCCGGACTCGAAGCGCAGATCGACGCCGCGCCCGACATCGTCCTCATTCATGACGCGGCGCGCGTCTTTCCCTCTCCCGACCTTGTCGAGCGCGCGGTTGCGGCCGCCGAGCGTTCCGGCGCCGCGGCGCCCGGCGCGTCCCTCGGCGACACCGTCAAGCAGATCGACGCCGAGGGCCGCATCGTCGCGACGCCCGAGCGCGCCGCCTTGCGCGCGGTCCAGACGCCGCAGGCCTTCCGCTACCCGCTCATCCTCGACGCCCATCGGCGCGCCGCCGCAGCCGGGATCGACGGCCTCACCGACGATGCGGCGGTCGCCGAATGGGCGGGCCACGCGGCCTATGTTTTCGACGGCGACCCGGCAAACATGAAAGTCACGACGATGGACGACTTCCGCGCCGCAGAGGGGCGCCTGCTCGATGAGGCGGCCGACGTCCGCATCGGCCAGGGGTTCGACGTCCACGCCTTCGCCCCCGGCGACCATGTCTGGCTCGGGGGCGTGCGCGTGCCGCACGACCGCCGCCTCGCNNNGCGGGCGCGCGGCGGGATCGTCGCCCATCTCGACGCGACGCTGGTCTGCGAAGCGCCCAAGATCGGCCCGCATCGCGAGGCGATGCGCGCTCGCATCGCCGAGATCGCCGGGGTCGCGCTCGATCGGGTGGCGGTGAAGGCGACGACCTCGGAGGGGCTCGGCTTTGCCGGGCGGCGCGAAGGGATCGCCTGCCTCGCGGTCGCGACCGTGCGGCTGCCCTCGCGCTGAACCCGGCGACCCGCCGATTGACCGGAGCGGCGATCCGGCCAATCGTCCTGGCGGCGCTGCGCCGCGCGCAAAGCGCCAGTGGGGAGCGCGCCGATGCGTTTCGCCGATCGCGCCGACGCCGGACGCCGTCTGGCCGAGGCGCTGCGCCACTATCGCGACCGCGACCCGGTCGTGCTGGCGCTGCCGCGCGGCGGCGTCCCGGTCGCCGCCGAGATCGCCGCGGCGCTTTCCGCGCCGCTCGACGTCCTGCTGGCGCGCAAGATCGGCGTCCCGTCGCAGCCGGAACTGGCGATGGGCGCGGTGGTCGACGGCGCCGAACCGATCGTCGTGCGCAACCCCGAAGTGATCCGGCTCGCCCATGTCGACGCGCGCGCGTTCGAGGCGGCGGCGGCGCGCGCCCTCGTCGAAGTCGAACGCGCCCGAAGCCGGCTAGTCGGCCAACGGCCGCGCGTCGAGGTCGCCGGCCGCGCCGCGATCCTGGTCGACGACGGCGTCGCCACCGGCGCGACGGCGCGCGCCGCCCTGCAGGCGCTCCGCCTGAAGGTCCCGAGGACGCTGACGCTCGCCGTCCCGGTCGCCTCGGCCGAAGCGCTGGCGGCGTTGGAGCGCGAAGTCGACGACCTCGTCTGCCTCGAAAGGCCGGCAAGCTTCCTCGCCGTCAGCGCCTTCTATCGCGATTTCCGTCAAGTCGAGGACGCCGAGGTGGTCGCGATCCTCATGCGCTTTCCGCCGGCCGCGGCCTGACGACGGTCGACCGGTTCCTGCAACAGGAGGCCGACGCGGTCTGCGTCGTCGACCGCGACGGCAGGCTGGTCGGCCTGCTCGTCCGCCAGAACCTCGCCGAGCTGATGATGATCCGCTCGATGCGGCCCGACTGGCGCTTCGAGCCCGCCCGCGCTGAGCCTTCGTCGACCTAAGACGCGGCCGCCCGCGCCGGTTCGGCCGCCGCCCGCGGGCGGCGCGCGCTTTGATCGCCCTCCGCAATGCGCGCGGACTCGCGCCGCAGAATGCCCTCGGCGTCGAGATCGCGGATCGGCCGGGCCAGATCGCGCGGCACGTCGCCGGCGAGTTGCAGCGTCAGATAGCGGCCGCAACAGACGCGCAGGAAAGACGAAAAATTGTCGATTTCGCCGTGCGCTTCGATCAGCTCCTCGTGCAACTTGGCAAGCAACTGCGGCACGTTCATGCCGTCGCGCCGCGCGATGTCCTCGAGTACGCGCCAGTAGAAGTTCTCAAGCCGGACGCTGGTCGAATAGCCGCGCATCCGCACCGACTTGAGGCGCGTGCGCCACAGCCGCGCGTCCGCGCCGATAAAGAGCCTGCACATCAGCATATCTCCCGTCGCGCCGAAGGCCGCCGGATCGACGCCGAGACTAGCAGCGGCGGCGCGGTTAAGCCACTGGCGCCGCGCCACTGTGGCGCCGCGCCACTGGCGCCGCGCAGCCGGATTTTCAGGCCGCCTGGCGCACGGCGGCGTGGCTGATCGAAGTGCCGAGCGCGGCGAAGAACTGCGACAGCCACGCCGGATGGGCCGGCCAGGCGGGCGCGCTGACGAGATTGCCGTCGGTCACCGCNNATCTGCGCGCCGTGGCAGATCGCGGCGACCGGCTTGTTCTGGGCGAAGAAGTGGCGGACGATTTCGACCACCCGCGGATTGAGACGCAGGTACTCCGGCGCCCGGCCGCCGGGAATGACCAAAGCGTCGTAGCGCGCCGGGTCGACGTCGGCGAAGCTGGCGTTGAGCGCAAAATTGTGGCCGCGCTTCTCCGAATAGGTCTGCTGGCCTTCGAAATCGTGGATCGACGTCGCGATCGCCTCGCCAGCTTTCTTGTCGGGGCAGACGGCGTGGACGGTGTGCCCCACCGCCAGCAGCGCCTGGAACGGCACCATCGTCTCGTAGTCTTCGCCGTAATCGCCGACGATCATCAGAATGCGTTTGCCGGTCATCGTGTTTTCTCCCTTTTGGTTGTTGTTATTGGAGTCACTTTAGACCGCGCCCGGCGCTCACGGGTGTTAAATGGATAACGCATGGCCCCGGCGCCGGCGCTTTGACGCCGGCGGCGAATCGTCGTCCCTTGGCGTCGATGGCTACGACCTTGCTGTCGATCCAGTCGCACGTCGTCTTCGGCCACGTCGGCAACAGCGCCGTCGCGTTCCCGCTGCAGCGGCTCGGCGCCGAGGTCCTGCCGCTCAATACCGTGCAGTTCTCCAGCCACGCCGGCTATGCCGGCTGGCAAGGCCGCGTCTTCGACGCCGCGGCGATCGACGAATGCGTCGCCGGCCTCGCGGCGGTCGGCGCGCTCGCCCGATGCGACGGCGTTCTGTCCGGCTATCTCGGCAAGGCGGACGTCGGCGAAGCGATGCTGCGCGCCGTCGCGGCGGTCCGCGCCGCCAATCCCGCCGCCGCCTATTGCTGCGATCCGGTGATCGGCGACGTCGGACGCGGCGTTTATGTCGAAGCGGGCGTCGCGGAATTCTTGCGCAAGCGCGCCTTGCCGACGGCGACGATTGCGATCCCCAACGCGTTCGAGCTGTCGTTCGTCGCCGGCTTAGCCGTCGACGACGTCGCCGGGGCGCGGCGCGCGATCGCCGCCTTGCAGACGACCGGGCCGCGCGTCGTGCTGGCGACGTCTCTGACGCTAAACGATACGCCCGCCGACGCGCTCGACATGATCGCCGCCGACGGCGGCGAAGCGTGGCGACTGCGGACGCCGCGGCTGCCGATCGCCGTCAACGGCGCCGGCGACCTGATCGCGGCGCTGTTCTTCTTTCATTGGCTCAGGCGCCGATCGGCGGCCGATGCGCTCGCCGCCGCCGCCGCAAGCGTCTACGGCGTCGTCGCCGCGACGCTCGCAACCGGCGGGGGCGAGCTCAAGCTAGTGGAAGCGCAGGACGAGTTCGTCCGCCCGACGCATCGCTTCCGGCCGGAGGCGATTTAGCTTCAGGGGTGATGCGTCGGGGTGACTTAGCGCTCAACAATTCCGCGATTTCCTGCGCCGGGATGGGTTTGCTGAAGAGGTAGCCCTGCATCTCGTCGCAATTGTTGTCGCGCAGGAATGCCGCCTGCGCGTCGGTTTCGACGCCTTCCGCGATGACCCTTAAATTGAGCTTTTGACCCAAGGAAATGACCGCGCTGGCGACGGCCCTGTCGTCATCATTGGTGGGAAGACCGGCAATGAACGATTTGTCGATCTTCAGCCGCGCGACCGGATAGGACTTCAGAGCGCTCAGGCTGGAATAGCCTGTTCCGAAATCGTCGATCGAGAGCTGAACGCCCAAGCCCTGCAATTCCTCCATCGTCGCGACCGCGAGCTCGACGTCCTGCATGATCAGGCTTTCGGTGAGTTCGAGTTCGAGATATCTCGCCTCCAGCCCGCTCTCCTTCAGCGCGCCAGCGACGCGGGCGACGAGATTCTTCTCCCTGAATTGCCGCGCCGATACGTTGACGCTCACCACCATCGGAGGCAGTCCGGCGTCCTGCCAAGCCTTGTTTTGCC
>PLRT01000264.1 GCA_003164915.1 Hyphomicrobiales bacterium
GTCAGGCCATGGCCGGCGGCCTGCTTGATCGCCAACTTCACGTTCATATTGTCGCCGGCATAATTGCCATACAGGCAGGCCACGCCGCGGCCGCCATCGGCAGCCCGGAATGCGTCGTGGAAACTCGTCGCCGTCGGCGACGAAAAGATCTCGCCAATCGCCGCGACGTCAATCACGCCGTCACCGACATAGCCGAGGAACGCCGGCTCGTGTCCAGAGCCGCCGCCAGTGACGACGCCCACTTTGCCGCTCTGCGGCGCGAGGCGACGACGGATCACCCGCGGATTGCTCGTCGGCGCGACGAGGTCGCTATGCGCCTTCAGATAGCCGCGCACCGCGTCTTCCACCACGAGGTCGGCGTCATTGATGATTCGGTTCATTGTTCGCTTGCCGAGTTGATTGGTTGCCGCGGCCCATCTTCGACGCGACTACGGACGGCGCGGCGCCGACCGAAGCCACGTGCTCTTCTTTACGCTTGGTCATTTTCGTAAGCGCGTATGCGTTCGATCTTCGCCGCGGAAGGACCGCCGCTGAAGTGCGAGGCCAGAAAGCGTTCGACGACGCTTTTCGCGAGTTCGGTTCCGATCACGCGCGCGCCAAGCGTGATGATCTGGGCGTCGTTGCTCTTGCGCGCCCGTTCGGCGGAGTAAGTGTCGTGACACTGGGCGGCGCGGATGCCCTTCACCTTGTTGGCGGCGATGGCCATTCCAATGCCAGTGCCGCAGATCAGCACGGCGCTGTCGTGCTTGCCGCCCGCCACAGCGACGGCAACGGCGTGTCCGATATCTGGATAGAGCACCGGCTTGCTGTCGAAGGAGCCGAAATCTGCAACTTCGTGCCCGTGTGCAGCGATGAAAGGCTTGAGAATCTCCTTCAGCGCGAACCCTGCTTCGTCGCAGCCAATGGCGATCTTCATCCAATTTCCTCCCGAACGCTCGTTTCGCGTCGCGCCGCAGCCGATCCAAATTCGCCGCTCACGTTACGCGCCTGAGCTGCTTAAGCACCGACGGTAACAGAGACAGATGCTAACGTAACGATGCGATGTGACGAAGTCAACATGTTTCGAACGCCGGACCTAGGTCCACCGCGAGCGCGGACGAGATTTCTTGTTGCAACAGCTCCAGCGGCGCGGCGACGCGTGCGCCGTCGCGTCGCGATTCGCGAAAATCAGCGGATTTGCTAGCATATGGCGAATTCATCGCGCGCGCCGCGGCGAACTCGCAGACGAGTTGGCTTACGGTGAGAGGGGATGTCAGGGGCGGTTTGGCGCAAAGCGTGTTGCGAAAACTGCTAGGGAATGTCAGTTTGATGTCATCGTTTAATCGGGTGTGCCGACACATGCGCTTGACACGGCTGCACACCGTGTTATGAAATTGTTAGTCTGTTCACATTTTCCACGGCAACGTGATGTGTGAATTTGGGCGGTCCGGCGCGCGCTGAAGCAAGCGCGGAGGTTGATTTTGTTGGCTTTTCGCGGGTTACTCCCAAGCGACGCCGGCGAACCAAATAGCGTTGAGCATCGCGTGCGAGGATGTTGCGCCGCGCGCAACGCGATGGAAGTTAGGTTGGCGGGCGCGGACTAACACGATGGTCGATTCTCTGCGTCACCGAGGGATCTTTTGAGAATCCGCCGTCACAAAGAGCGAAGCCTCTCGCTAGCGGTGATTGCGTTCACTGATGGGACGTGTTGGCGATTAACGTTGCGCGCCGACGACCGCGAATCGGTCGCCTGCGACCCCGAGTAACCAAGAGGGCCACCTTCTCGATGTCTAGCGCAACGGACAGCCCAGAAACCGAAAACTCGCTCAAACCATCTGAGCGTCGCCGGATACTTCTTGAACACGTATTGCGGACCGGCTCGGCGCAGCTCGATGAGCTTGCGGCACAGTTTGGCGTCAGCCGAATGACGGTCCACCGCGACCTCGACGCTCTGGCGTCTCAAGGAATCGTCCGCAGAGTGCACGGGGGTGTGACCGTACGCTCCTCAAATCTGGTCGAGAGCAATTTCCTCTATCGATCGCGCCTGGCGGAGCGCGAAAAGCAAGCGATCGCTTTCGCCGCCGCGGAGCTCGTCGAACCTGGGCAGGCGATCATCATCGACGATTCCACCACCGCCGGTCGACTGACGTCGTTTATTCCGGCCCGCAAGCCCCTGACCGTCATCACCAACAGCGTAACCGTGGTTGAGCAGCTCAAGGAAGCGCACGGCATCGAAACGATCTGTTTGGGCGGCCGTTTCACCCCGCGGTTCAACGCGTTCTTCGGCTATGTCTGCGAGCAGGCGATCGGCTCGCTGCGCGCCAACACCCTGTTCATGTCGGCGTCGACCGTGTTCAGCGGCGTCGCATATCACCAACAGGAAGACGTGGTGAAGACGAAACGCGCCCTCATGGGCATCGCCGACAAGCGCGTGCTGCTGGTCGACAGCTCCAAATTCGGAGTCACCGCGCTTATTCGGCTCGCCAATCTTTCGGAATTCGATGTCGTGCTGACCGACAGCGGCATCGCGCCGACGGAGGCGGAGATGCTGCGCCAGAACGGAGTGAATCTGCGCATTGTGCAGATCGAGGAATAGCCGGCTACGGCGGTTTGGCGGGAACCGACGGGCCAAGCAGGAAGCAACGAAATGAGTAGACCGAAGAAGATACTGAACGACCCTTCGGGCGTCGTCACCGAGTTGCTGGACGGCCTGGTCCTCGCAAGCAATGGCCGCATGATCCGCCTGGAGGGCAAGGACGCCATCGTTCGGTCGCAGATCCCAAACGACAAAGTCGCCTTGCTGATCGGCGGCGGCAGCGGTCACGAGCCAATGTTTCCCGGCTTCATCGGCGACAACCTTGCCGACGGGGCCGCCTGCGGCCAGGTTTTCGCTGCGCCGGCGCCGGATCTGGTTCTCGCCGCAACCAAGGCGGTCGATCGGGGACGCGGCGTTCTATACGTCTACGGCAACTATGCCGGCGACAACATGAACTTCGACATCGGCGCCGAAATGGCCGCCGACGAAGGCGTCAATGTGCGCACGGTGCGGGTGTGGGACGACGTAGCGGGAGCGCCACCCGAGCGCATCACCGACCGGCGCGGCATCGCCGGAGACTTCTACGTGATCAAGATCGCTGGCGGAGCGGCCGCGACGCTAGGCAGTCTCGACGAGGTGTACCGCATTGCGGCGAAGGCCCGCGACAACACGCGTTCGATGGGCGTTGCGATCGCCGCCGGCTCGATTCCGGAAACCGGCGCCCTCACTTTCGAGCTTGGACCCGATGAGATCGAAATCGGCATGGGCGCGCATGGCGAACCAGGCATTTCCCGTCAGAAGTTGACCACCGCCGACGCCATTACCGAGCAGATGATGGCGGCGATTCTGCCTGATCTGCCATTCCGTAGCGGCGACGAGGTCGCGCTTCTGATCAACAACCTCGGCGCGACCACGATGATGGAGTTGCTCGTGGTGAACCGATGCGTGCGGCGGATTCTCGGCAATGCAGGGATCGCGGTCCACCGCACCGACGTCGGCTCGTTTCTGACTTGTCAAGAGATGGCCGGGCTTTCGGTCACGCTTCTGCGCCTGGACGATGAACTCAAGCGATATCTGGATATGCCCGCTGCATCGCTCGCTTACACGAGCAACTGAGGCGAGCTGACGAATTCGGCGCGACGAGCGTCCGGCAAAAAGAATGCTGAAAATAGGAGGACAGCGCTATGAGAGCTTTGGTTCTTGAGAAGGTCCACGAGCTGCGGTTACGCGACATCGAGTTGCCGACGGAGCTGGGCCCGGGCGACGTGAAGATCGCGATGCGGTGCGTGGGCGTTTGCGGCAGCGATGTGCACTTCTACGAATATGGCAACATCGGTCCCTTCGTCGTGCGCGCGCCAATGGTGCTTGGCCACGAAGGCGCTGGCGTCGTGGTCGCGGTCGGCAGCAAGGTCACCAACCTGAAGCCGGGAGACCGCGTGTGCATGGAGCCGGGCATTCCGGACTGGAGTTCCCGCGCGTCCCGCAATGGCCACTACAATCTCGACCCGAAGGTGCGCTTCTGGGCGACCCCGCCGGTTCATGGCTGCCTGACGCCGGAAGTCATCCACCCGGCCAACTTGACCTTCAGGCTGCCTGACAACGTGAGCATGGCGNNGTCACGCCCGGCGCGATCGGCGTGGTGGTCGGCTGCGGCACGATCGGCATCGTGACAGCGCTTGCGGCCCTGGCGGCCGGATGCTCCCGGGTCATGATCACCGACGTGCAGCAGGAGAAGCTCGACATCGCTGCGCGCTATCCGGGGCTTGTTCCGGTGAACATCGGCAAAGAGGACCCGATCGCCAAGGTCCACGAGATCACCGAAAACTGGGGCGCGGACGTCGTGTTCGAATGCAGCGGCCATCCGAAGGCTTACGAACGCTTGTTCGACCATGCCGCCCCCGGCGCAACAGTGGTGCTGGTCGGGATGCCGCCAGGGCCGGTGCCGTATGACGTGATCGCGGCGGAAGCCAAGGAACTGCATGTCGAACATGTGTTCCGCTACACCAACGTCTACGCGCAAGCCGTGAGCCTGATCGCTTCCGGCAAGGTCGACGTGAAGCCGCTGATCTCGAAGACCTTCCCGTTCGAGAAGGCCGTCGAGGCGTTCGAGTTCGCCGCGCAGGGGCTGCCGAGCGTCGTCAAGACTCAAATTGTGTTCGAGTAGCCATGCACAACTCGCTCACGCCCGCCCAAACGCGGGAAATGCTCAATGCGGTGTCGCAACGCATCGTCAACAGCGTCGATTTGCTGACCACCGTCGACCAGGCGATTGGCGACGGTGATCACGGCGTCGGCATGCGGCGCGGCTTCGCCGCCGTGTTGGAGCAAATGGAGACGCAGCCAGAAACCGTGGAAGCGACGTTCAAGGCTGCCGGAACAGCGATCATGGCCAAGGCTGGCGGCGCTGCCGGGGCGGTGTTCGGAACCCTGTTCCGTTCGGGTAGTGCAGCGTTTGCCGGGCGCGGCAACCTCGACGCCGAAGGTCTTGCCGGGTTTCTCCAGCAAGGCCTGAAGGCGGTGGAGGGGCGGGGCGGTTCGCGGCCGGGCATGAAGACCATGCTGGACGCTTTGGCCCCGGCCGCGTCGGTCGCAGCCGCGACTTGCCAGCAGGGCTTGCCCGCCACGGCGCGCGCCGCGGCGGCGGCGGCGATAGCGGGGGTGGAGGCGACAAAGTCGATGATCGCCACCACCGGCAAGGCGCGCACGCTCGGCGAACGGTCGCTCGGTCATCCTGATCCTGGCGCCGTTTCGATGAGCCTGATTCTCCAGGCGATGCTCGATTACATCGCAGCGTGAAGGCGGCGGCCGCGCGCTGAACGGCTCGGACCGCGCCTGTCTCACGCGACGATCTGCGAGCGAGGGGGTTGATTGAGCAAGTTCTGGATTGGCACCGGCTGGAAGATGAACAAAACGGCTGCCGAGGCGCGCGCATACGTAGCTGGACTGATCGACTTGTTGCCGCCGCCGCGCGACGACCTCTCGCTGTTCTTCATCCCGCCTTTCACAGCGCTGGCCGCCGCGCGCGAGGCGATTGGCGGCGCTCCGCTGCTGCTCGGCGCGCAGAACATGCACTGGGCCGACTCCGGCGCCTACACCGGCGAAGTGTCCGGCCGCATGCTGACGGAATTCGGCGTCGATCTCGTCGAGCTCGGCCATTCCGAGCGGCGAGCGGCTTTCGGCGAAACCGACGCAACCGTGAACGCCAAAGTGAAGGCCGCGCTGCGCCACGGATTGCGGCCGCTGGTCTGTGTTGGCGACACCGCCCCGGAACGCGACGCCGGCGCTTCGGTGGAAACCATCGTTCGGCAAGTCAAGTTAGCCTTCACGGGCTTGGACGCAGCCGCGCTGGGCCGGTGCCTCGTCGCCTATGAACCGGTATGGGCGATCGGCGAGCGCGGCGTGCCTGCGCCGCCCGAACACGTCAGGGTAACTCATGCCGCGCTCCGGCGAGTCCTTCTGGAACGCACGACGCTTCCCGTGCCGATTCTGTACGGCGGCAGCGTGAATGCGGACAACGCGACGCGGCTTGCGACGGAGCCGGAAGTCGATGGACTGTTCATCGGTCGTGCAGCATGGTCAGCGCGCGGGTTGGCCGGCATCGTTAGAGACGTGGTCGCCGCGCGAGGCGCCGTGATTGCGGCGTAGCTGACGGTTGCCCCACGTTCGAATCGACTGAGCGTCCGCACCCGATCCCTGCCGGTGAGCGTCGCAGCGACTTGTCGTTGACGTCGTAACGCCTATTCTGGGGCGAGGGAGGCGCCGATGTTCGACAAGTCGGTCCTGGCGGAATTGGCGCGCTACGACGACGCGGAGGCGGCGGGCTGAAGATGGACGCCCAGCGCCAGTTTCGCCTCGGCGGTCGGGACGACGAGGACGGGAGCCTGAATCCGAAACATGTGAACCTCTCTTCGATGAGCGCGTTTGAACGATCCCGCCGAGGCAGCGCCTGTGCCGGGGTGACCCAACGGGTCGAAGAGGTTCAGAGTCAGGTGCGCATGTCTGTGGCTCGCGAATAGACCGGAAACCGGCCAATGTCCATCAGCAGGTTTGGCTCGTGCTGCTTATGTCAGGCCGGTACGTCGGAATCGGACGTAGCTAGTCGCCGACGCGGCATCTTGTTGTTGCGACGCCATTGGCGATGACGGACGATGACCTGATCACAAGTCCAAGGGTTGCCCAATTGGCCAGCCAGCATCTCACCAAATCGCGCTACATCGCAGGCGTTCAGTGCCTTCGACGTCTGTGGCTGCTGGTGAATGAGCCCGAGCCTTACGAGGAGCCGGCCCCCGGCTCGCCGATGGACGTGGGGCAGGAAATTGGTCGGAAGGCGCATCTGCTGTTTCCGGGCGGGGCGCTAATCGATGAAGAGCCATGGCGGCACGCGCAAGCTGTCGCCCAGACGGCCGTCGAGTTACTGGTGCACAAGTGGTGCTCTGCACCCGCGTACCTCCAACACTTGGCACCGCCTTGCGCGCCCCCCCCGATCGGTGGCCAAGACGCGCGCTTGCGGGCGAATGGTCTTGGAGTGCCAATTTCGCGTTGATTTTTCGGGTCCGACCGCAGAGCGAGAGGGTATCGGCCAAAGCCAATATTCTCTAGGACTTCGTCGTTTGCTACCCCGCCATGAATTCGTAAATGCCTCTTGGGGCGCGAAAGCGCGACGAAATGTTTTGCGGTCGCCCTCAGTTGCCCTCGACGACAATGTCATCGTCTTCGGTCGTCGGCGATGGGGGAGCTGAATCGGCCAATCGTGTATCCACCCAGATGCTGTCCTCGTTAGAGTCGGCGGCCCTCTGAGCGGCCACCATCGCTCGCACTTCATCATCGCCTTGATAGCGAATATCGATCTGCGGCAGTTCGTCAGTTTCGTCAACGCGATCTAGACCGAGCGCCTTCCATTTCATCGCTTGCGTACGCTCAAGGCTCTGAGCGGCCAGGCTGAGCACCTTGATCATCGCGCTGGCTCACCGCCGCCGCTGGCCTTCGGAGCCAATTGCGGCGTCGGCGCCGCTGATCTCGTCGCCTCGGTGCTGGCAATGATCGAGGCGAACCCCGATGCGATCGTAATCGCCAAAGCCAACGCTGGGCTGCCGCAATGGCATGATGGGCACGTCCATTATTCAGGATCGCCCGAGCTCATGGGGCGCTACGTTGCGCTGGCGATCGATGCCGGCGCGCGCATCGTCGGCGGCTGCTGTGGCAATACGCCGGCCCACGTCGCGGCGATGCGGCGCGCGCTCGACGGATACCAGCGCGGGCCGCGGCCCGATCTCGCCGCGATCGAGGCGGCGCTCGGCAGGCTGGTCGCTCCGCCCGCAGCCAAGGGCGCCGGGCGGCGCCGGCGCAGCCGCGAAGGCGCGTGAACGGCAGGCTGACGCCGATTCATCGCTCCGGAGGGATCATCCGCCTATCCCGGATTGCGGCCTGACGCAGATTCGGGACATTCACGATCATAAGACAAATAAGAATGGCATTTGGCGGCCCGCGCAGCGGCGCGTTTTTACAGACAAAGCCTCATAGACGAGGCGTAATACCAAAGGTCGTAGGGACTTACCAACGGCGACGCAAGCCCAGCGGCGCATGCCGATGGTGGTGACCTCGGGGTTGGCTGTGAGGTTGCGCCAGGCGTCGCAGGCGGCGTCGATGATGTCGTCGAAGGTCTCGCGACGGTGTTCGACAGCCAATTGCCGCGCAGATACTGCCAGACGTTCTCGACTGGATTGCCTCGGAGCGCTACAACCGTTCGGACCTCCAACATTTCTTTCGTCACGGCGGTTTCGAAATCCGGACGCCAGCTCCCGGCGGGATCCACGTAGCTCATGGGTCCCGTGCGCGAAACCCACGCAATCTCGCCCCTTGTTCCCGTCACTTCTCTTATGGAGACGAAGTCCTAGGTAATTTGTGAGATCGGCGAACGCTATCAGTCCACTGCTCAAGACGAACGGCGGTGTCCTTGCCGCTTTCCAACTGACAAGGCGCTCGGAACGCGCACAGCTTACCTGCGACGACGGTCGCGATGGTTCGCCAATTCGGCCACGGCCGATTGGATTATCGTGTTCGCTATGCGTCTGCGGAAAACCCAACTTGAGGCAATCAACTTCAATGACGTTGAAGCCACGTCTGAGCCCGACTACCCATCCGTCGAGCTGGACGTTGGTCCGATCTCGATCGCGAAAACAGAATCTCCGCCGTCCAGAATTGGCGGCGTTGAGTCATCCCAATCCTTCGCCGGCACGACTATCCGGTCAACAAATTGTCGCGCGCGATTGCGGCTTTTAACGAGAAATCCAAACGTCGCCGCCTTCCGATACGAAGGCGGTTTCGACAGGGGTGGTGGCCATTTTGGCAACGACGGTGCCATCGCCGCTCGGTGTAAAACTTTGGATCAGGACAAAGTGACGCCATTTTGTGACACGTGCTGCCTGTTCAAACGGCGTCGAGAATCCACCTGCCTGCTGCCATCACGCTGCGCTCAATGCGGGAAAGGGGTTGATTGAGGAACTTGGCGGGAGGTCGGAGTAGGCGTCGTGAGTGTGTGGAAGACGGAGGAGAGTTCCCTTGTCGTTGGTCAGCTCCGCGGCGTCGTGTGTGAGGCTCCAAAGGATTCGCTGCTGCCAACGACGCGCACGCTAACGAGCACCAACTTGTGGGATGATGGTCCGACGGCCAAGGCCCACCGCAGCTGAAACTGAATCCGCGGGCGAGCGTGTTCACGTACACGTGAACGCAAGCGGCAGCTCTCTCGCTATATCGCTTAGCATGACAGACCGTCGCTCCCAGCCCGATACCCATCAGTACAAAGGTCCCTTCGCGCCAGATGCCTGGCGAGGAGACAACATCACTATTGGCGGGCCTGCCCAGACTGGTCAGATCACTTTGGCCCAGTTGTCGGGGCTTCGAGAGTTCCCGCATCAGCCGATGCTTCCACCGAAGCCTGAAGTTCGAACCCGGGCTTACAAAGAGCGACCCACTAAGAGAGCGGCGGAGGTCCACACAACCGACGTTTCGCCAAATTCGCCCTTGCGACTCGAGCTCGCTGCTCAACTCGCGTTTCCCGCTGGTGGCATGACAGCTGCGGGTCTGCGCCGGGAGGCTGCCAAGGGTCGATTGGTTATCGAACGAATCGCCGGCAAGGACTATACGACCCTCGCCGCAATCGATGGGATGAGAGCGCTATGTCGAACCGATCCAAAGGCGCTCGACTGTGGCTCAGGCCGCCGAGTGGAAACGCGAAATCAACTTGGGTCATCAGAGACGGATCGAAACAGATCCGCACTGGATGCGGCGCAAATGATAGCGACGAAGCTGAGAAGCGGCTCTCGGCTTATATAAGTGACAAATACCTTCCAGAGCGCCAACGGAACGGCGATCCAGCTACAATCTCGATCGCTGACGTCCTCAGTATTTACAGCACGGACGCAGCACCGACGATTAGTCGGCCTACTGAGCTAGGGCAGCGCTTGGCGGCGCTCTTGGCCTTCTTCGGCACGCGCACGCTTGCGGAAGTGAATGGGGCTCTGTGTCGAGCCTACATCCTGCAGCGCGGGTCGGCCTCGATGGCGCGCCGAGAACTTGAGGATCTTCGAGCAGCGATCAATCATCATCGGAGGGAAGGACTCTGCAGCGCGGTTGTCGAGGTCGTTCTGCCTCCGCGGGCAAAATCCCGGGAACGCTGGCTAACTCGATCGGAAGCGGCCAGGTTGATTTGGGCGGCTTGGCGATATCGAGAGGTCCAGAAAGGACAAGCGACTGAGAAGCGCTCACGACGGCATATAGCTCGCTTTATCCTAGTCGCGCTCTATACCGGAACACGGGCAGGCGCCATTTGTGGCGCGGCGATCGGGCCGGCAGTTGGTCGAGGATACATCGATCTTGCTGGGGGCATGTTTTATCGGCGCGCGCCGGGCGCAATCGAAACGAAGAAGCGCCAGCCGACGATCCGTTTACCCGAAAGACTGTTAGCGCACCTTCGCCGATGGAAACGACTCGGCACCTCTCAGACTTCAGTGATAGAATTCCGTGGCAAACCGGTCGCGCGCGTCAGCAAGGCGTTCTCAAACGTTGCGACTGATGCGGGCCTCGAGAACGTCTCGCCACACGTGCTGCGGCATACAGCCGTAACCTGGGCAATGCAGGGTTCAGCGGACCCATACGCTGCCGCCGATTTCTTCGGGATGACCCTCGAAATTCTCCAGCGCGTGTATGGTCACCATCATCCGGATCATCACAAAGGCGTCGGCGACGCTCTCACTGGCCGCACAGGTTCCGCACAGGTTGGACGGAACAAAACGAGATAATCCAGCGAGAACGTGACGAAAGAGCCCAACAAACGTACGGCTTTCAGGGCAGCCCCCTTATTCGGGACGAGGGGGTCGGAGGTTCGAATNNCGAATCCTCTCACTCCGACCAATTTCCCAGAAATTGTTGACGTCAACGAACGCCGAGCGGCGCCCGCCGCAGCCGTTCACAGCTTCGCCCAGGTCGGCCTGAGCGCCTCGCATAATTCGCCGTAGATCGCGCGCCGCCGCGCCAGCGCCTCGACCAGCGCCGGATCGGGTTCGACCCGGCCGCGCGAGCGCGTCATCGCCGCCACCGCCGTCTCGAGATCGGGATGGAGGCCGACGCCGACGGCGGCGACGATCGCCGCGCCAAGCGCGCCGAGCTCGCTGGCGGCGGCGAGTTCGAGCGGCAGGTCGATCGACGCGGCGAAAATGTCGAGCCACGGCCGGCTGCGCGCCGCGCCGCCGGCGAAGCGCGCGACGCGCGGCCGCGTCCGGCCTTTCAGCAGCCGGTCGATGTGCCAGCGATGTTCGAAGGCGACGCCCTCGAAGATCGCGCGGATCATCTCCGGCAGCCCGTGCCACGAGGCGAGGCCGACGAAGGCGCCGCGCGCCTCCGGCTGGTCGAGCCGCCCGTTGAGATAGGGCAGGAAATAGGGCGCGCCGTCGATCCGCGCGCGCGCCGCCAGTTCATCGCAGAATGCGAACAGCGCCGCGTGGTCGCGAGGCGCGGGGTCGGCGGCGGCGGCGACCGAATCGACGAACCACTCGAACGCGCTCGCCGAGGTCGGGCCGGCGTCGGTCAGCACGAATTCGCCGGGCCGCACGCCCACGATCGGGGCCGAAATCGAGCCGTCGGCGACCGGCGTGCGGCTGACGAGCTGGTTGAGGCCCCAGGTGCCGGCGATGACGCTGATCACGCTCTCGTCGATCGCGCCGAGGCCNNCGGCCGAAACCGGCGTTCCGGCGGCGAGCCCGGTTTCGGCCGCCGCCTCGCTGGCGACCGCGCCGAAGATCGTCAGCGGCTCGACGCCGTCGCCGTAGAGCCGCGCGTAGCGACCGAGGCCGAAATGCTCCAGCGCCTTCGGTTCGAAGCGGCGGCGGCCCTGGTCGGTCAAGCCGCCCGAAGACAGTTCGCTGATTTCGAGGCCGATCGCGCCGGTGAGGCGAAAGCGCAGATAGTCTTTGCAGAACATCGCATGCGCGGCGCGCGCCAGCGCTTCCGGCTCGTGCGCTTCGAGCCAGGCGAGCAGCGGCGCCGGTTTGCCCGGCCATTGCCGCTGGTAGGTCAGCGCAATGGCGGCGTCCTCGAGCCCCGAAGCGCGCCAGCGGGCGACGATCGCCTGGGCGCGCAGGTCGGGCGACAGCACGCCGTTGCGCACCGGCTTGCCGCGCCGATCGAGGAGATAGAGCCCGTTGCCGTAGCCGGTGAGGCCGACCGCGGCGATCGACGACGGCGCGACCCCGGCCTTCTCGACAACCCTGCGCGAGACGGCGCAGATCGCCGCCCACATCGCCTGCGGATCGCGTTCCAGGCAGCCTGGCGCAGGATGCAGCGGCGCCATCGTCGCGCCGGCGACCGCGAGCTCCGCGCCGCGTTCGTCGTAGAGCGCCGCCTTCACCGCCGTTCCGCCGGCGTCGAACGCGATGATGTGCTGGTGTGACATCGCTCCTCCGGCGCTTCGACGCCGGGGCCCCTCAATATTCGTTGCAGAGAAGATGGATCGCCGGCTCGTCCTCGACGATCGCCGGGAAGCGCCCCGGCGCCGCGAGGAAGAGATTGTCGGACGCGTCGTCGTTGACCGACGAGACTTCGCCGACGATCGCGACGCCCGAGCCGGGCTCGGCGTAGAATTCGTGATAGAGGAACGGCGTCAGCCGGATCGACTCGCCGGGGCGGATGACGAAACAATGTCCGGCGGCAACGCGGTGCGCGACGCCGTCGAGCGAAACGCTGACTTCGCTGTCGTCGAGGCTTCCGTCGCGCCTGCGGTTGTAGACCTGGCAGACGAGATTGCCGCCGGCCCGGCAGATGATGTCCTCCTGCTTGACGGCGTGGCAATGCATCGGCGTGCGCTGGCCTTCGCCGACGATCATCGCCTTCTCGCAATAGACGGTGCGCCGATAGGGCGCCGCCGCGCCGCCGTTGCGGATGGTGAAGGCGGTGAGGCCGACATGGTCGAAGTCGCCGGAGGCGAAGTCGGTGACGTCCCAGCCGAGCTTGCAGACGCGGATCGCGTCGCATTCCTCGCCCTTCTCGCGCCACGCCTCCGGCGTCCAGAAGGCGAACGGCGGCAGATGGAAGTCGTATTGGTCGAGGACCGCCTTGGCGCGCGCGATGGCGGCGTTGATTTCGGAGCGCTTCATCGCGACCCTCCCGTTTCCTCCGTCGGCGACCAAAAGGTATTGGACGCGATTATGGCGCGTCCGCGCAGCGTGTCCACCGATCTGCAGGTCGATTGCGTCGCTTGGCCGCGCTTCGGCGACGGCGCGATCTGGCGCTATGCGCGCCCGCTGAGCACGCGCCGATAGGCGCGACGCACCGCCTCGCGCGCTTCGCCGACGGCGCCCTGCAGCGATTCGAAGTCGGGCAGCGCCGCCGCCGCGGCGATGCGCCGCTTGACGCCGCTCGTCGCGGTCGCCGGATCGAACCGGCCGTCGACCGTCATGCGCATGAGTTGGGTGGCGTCGGTGTAGAGTCGGTGGGCGGCGATCAGCGCGTCGGCGTCGTCGCCCGCGATCACGCCCGCCTCGGCCGCGGCGGCGAGNNTGGGCGACGAATTCGACGTCGATCAGGCCGCCGGAGACGAGCTTGAGGTCCCACGGATCCTGGTCGCCCTTCTCGCGCGCGATCAGCGCGCGCATCGAGCGCACGTCATGGGCGAGCTTGGCCCTGTCGCGCGGCTTGGTCAGCGCCGCGGCGATCGTCGCGGCGATCTCTTCGCCGAGCTTCGGGTCGCCGGCGACGACGCGCGCGCGCGTCAGCGCCATGCGCTCCCAGGTCTCCGCCTCGTTGGCCTGATAGAGGCGGAAGGCCGAGAACTGGGTCGCCAGCGGTCCCTTCTGCCCCGACGGACGCAGCCTGAGATCGACCTCGTAGAGCTTTCCCGCCTTGGTCGGCGCGGTCAGCGCGGCGAGCAGCCGCTGAATCAGGCGCGCGTAATACAGCCCCGGCGGCAGCGGCTGCGCGCCGCTCGATTCGCCCGCTGCGGCGGGAAAATCGTAGATGACGATCAAGTCGAGATCGGAGGCGGCGGTCATCTCGCGCGAGCCGAGCTTGCCCATCGCCAGCACCGCGAGACGGCCGCCGGCGACCGTCCCATATTCGCGCGCAAACGCCGCCGAGACGCGCGTCAGCAGTGCGCCGAGCAGCGCCTGGGCGAGCGCGCTGTAAGCGTGGCCGGCGCGCTCGGGGTCGAGCGCGCCCGAGAGCAGCCGCACGCCGACGATGAACGTCTCCTCTGCGGCGAAGTCGCGCGCGCGATCGAGCGTGTCCTCGAAATTGCGCGCCGGCGCGAGATAGGCCTCGACCCGCGCCGCCATCCGCGCTTCGTCGAGGCTGTCGCCGATCGCCGCGACGCGGCCCGGATCGATCGCCGCGTCGAGCACGTGCGGTCGCTGCGAGACGACCTGGGCGAGGCGCGGCGCGCCGCCCAGCAGGTCGCCGAACAATTCGCGCACCGGCGCGTTGGAGCGCAGGATCGACAGCAGCTCGACCGCGCCGCGCATGCGCGTCAGCGCCGTGTCGAACGCGACCAGCGCCGCGTCCGGGTCGCCCGAGCCGGAAAAGGCGGCCAGCAGCGCCGGCGTCAATTCGGTCAGCACTTCGCGCGCCCGCGCGCCCTGCACCGCCGGCCGGCGGCCGAAGTGCCAGCCGCGGATCGTCTCGGCGGCGGCGGCGGGCCGCTGGAAACCGAGCCGCTGCAGGGTCGTCAGCGTCTCCGGGTCGTCGACGACGCCGGTGAAGACGAGGCTGCCGGCTTCGACGTCGAGCTTCGGCGCGTCCTCGAACAGTTGCGCGTAATGGCGTTCGACCCGCCTGAGATGTCCGGTCAGCGCCTCGGCGAAACGGTCGCGGTCGGCGTAGCCGCAGAACTGCGCGAAGCGGGCGAGCGTCTCGTCCTCGAAGGGCAGGCGCTGGGTCTGCTCGTCGGCGATCATCTGCAGGCGGTGCTCGATCTCGCGCAGATAGACGTAGGCGGCCGACAGGTCGGCGTCCGCTTCGGCGCTGATCCATTGCTCGGCGCGCAGCTCTGCGAGCATGTCGAGCGTGCGCGCGCCGCGCATCGACGGGCGGCGGCCGCCGAAGATGAGCTGCTGGGTCTGGACGAAGAATTCGATCTCGCGGATGCCGCCGCGGCCCAACTTGAGGTCGTGGCCGGGCACGGCGACGCGCTCGTGGCCGCGCGCGGCGTGGATCTGCCGCTTCATCGCATGGATGTCGGCGATCGCGGCATAGTCGAAATACTTGCGCCAGATGAACGGCGCGAGGTCGGCGAGAAAGCGGACGCCGAGCGCAAGGTCGCCGGCGGCCGGCCGCGCCTTGATCATCGCCGCGCGCTCCCAGTTCTGGCCGAGCGTTTCGTAATAGGCCTGGGCGCTGGCGATCGACATCGCCACCGGCGTCGCCGCCGGATCGGGCCTTAGGCGCAGATCGACGCGGAAGACGTAGCCGTCCGGCGTTCGCTCCTGCAGCAGGCGCGTCAGCGCCTTGACCAGCCGCACGAACAGCGGCGCCGGCTCGACGCCGGCGGGGATCGCCGGCGACCGGCCGTCGAACAGCGCGATCAGATCGATGTCGCTCGAATAATTGAGTTCGCGCGCGCCGTGCTTGCCGAGCGCGAGCACGACGAAACCGCAGCCGGCTTCGATGTCGGCGGCCTCGGCGTCGAGGACGAGCCGTCCGGCGCGCGCTTCGCGGCGGAGCAGAAAGCCGAGCCCCGCGCGCAAGGCGGCGTCGGCGAAGCGGGTCAGCGCCTCGGTGGTCGCGACGACGTCCCAGACGCCGCCGAGATCGGCGAGCGCGATCAGCAGCGCGGCCTCGCGCTTGGCGCGCCTGAGCGCGCGCTTGATCGCCTCTTCGTCGTCGTCGCGTCGCGCGGCGACCGCTTCGATCAGGTCTGCGAGCGCGTCCTGAGGCGGTCGCGCCAGCAGACGGGCGAGCCGCGCCGGGTCCTCGGCGATCAGCGACCACAGATAGGGCGAATGGTCGGCGATTCCGAGCAGCAAGGCGCGGGTCGCCTCCGCCGCGGCGAACGGGGCCAAAGCCTCGGCGCGCGCTTCGCCGAGCAGGGCGTCGAGGCGCCGGACCGCTTGCGCCGGCGCGGCCAGTCGCGGCGCCTGGGCCAGTCGCTCGCCGAGAGGCGGCCTCACGCCGCCGCCCGCGCGGCGGACAGGCGCGGCGTTTCCGCCGCCGCCGGCAGCGTCGCGGTCGCCTTGAGGCCGGGATGGTTGTCGCCGAGCGCGAGCGACCCGCCGTGCATGTGCATAACCGCAGCCGCGAGCGACAGGCCGAGGCCGGAACCCGGCCGCGAGCGCGCGCCTTCGAGCCGCACGAAGCGTTCGAGGGCGCGGCCGCGATCCTCGGCGGGAATGCCGGGGCCGTGGTCGGCGACTTCGATCGCAATCGACGCGCCCTCGCGCCTGACGACGACGGCGATCTCCGCCCTGGCCGCGGCGCCGTCCGCCGGCGCGCCGTGCTTGACCGCGTTGTCGATCAGGTTGGCGACCGCCTGGCCGATCAGCTCGCGGTTGCCGACCACCGTCAGGCCCTCCGCCGCTTCGATCTTCAGCGTCGCGCCGTTCTCCTCGGCGACCGGGGCGTAAAGCTCGGCGATGCTCTCGATCGCCTCGCCGAGGTCGAAGGCGCTCATGCCTGCCGACTCGGCGCCCGCTTCGGCCCGCGCGATCATCAGCAACGCGTTGAAGACGCGAATCAGACCGTCCGATTCCTCGATCGTGCGCTCGAGCGCGGCGCGATAGGCGGCGGGATCGTCGGCGGCGCCGAGCGCCGCCTCGGCGTGATTGCGCAGCCGGGTCAGCGGCGTGCGCAGATCGTGGGCGATGTTGTCGGAGACTTCGCGCAGGCCCGTCATCAGGTCGGCGATGCGGCCGAGCATCTCGTTGAGGCCGACGGCGAGCCGGTCGAGTTCGTCTCCCGAGCCGGAGACCGGCAGGCGCAGGCTGAGGTCGCCGCCCATGATCGCCCGCGCCGAGCGGTTCATCGCGTCGATGCGGGTGAGCACGCGACGGGCGACGAACAGGGCGCCGAGCGCGGCGAGCGCGGCGAAGAAGACGAGCGACACCGCCATCGCATGCACCATCACCGCGCCGATGCGCGCCCGATCGCCGAGGTCGCGCCCGACCAGCAGGCGGAAGCCGCCCGGCAGGGCGAAGATGCGCGCCAGCGCGCGCCGGCCGGGCGAAGAGCCGTCGACCGTCTCGTAGGGGGTGTCGACGACGCCGACGTGTTCGAGCACGCCGGCCGGCAATTGCGCGACATTGCCGGCGAGCGGCTCGCCGGCGTTGTTGGTGAGCAGATAGAGCGACGAGCCGGGCTGACGCGAGCGGGCCTCGATCGCTTGGCCGAGGCGCCGCACGCCCCCGGCGTCGTACTGCTCGGCGAGGCCTTTGGCCTGCTCCTCGATCGTCTGCTGCGTCTCGGCGTCGACCAGCTTGATCACCTGCCAGGCGACGACGCCCAGCACCAGCGCCGAGCCGACGACGCTGACGCCGAAGATCACCAGCGTCAGCTTGAACGCCGTGGAGCGGAAGAGCTTAGCGAGGGTCGTCACGCAGCATGTATCCGGCGCCGCGCACGGTGTGGATGAGCGGCGCGTCGAAGTCGCGGTCGATCTTCGCGCGCAACCGCGACATATGGACGTCGATGACATTGGTCTGCGGATCGAAGTGATAGTCCCAGACGTGCTCGAGCAGCATGGTCCGGGTGACGACCTTGGCCGCGTTCTGCATCAGATATTCGAGCAGGCGGAACTCGCGCGGCTGCAGCGCGATCTCCTCGCCGGCGCGCGCGACCTTGCGCGACAGGCGGTCGAGGGTGAGGTCGCCGACGCGATAGGCGGTCTCCTCCGGCGCGCCTTTGGGGCGGCGGCGCGCCAACGCTTCGACCCGCGCCAGCAGTTCGGAAAAGGAATAGGGCTTGGCGAGATAGTCGTCGCCGCCGGCGCGCAGGCCCTTGACGCGGTCGTCGACCTGACCGAGCGCGGACAGGATCAGCACCGGTGTCTCGCCGCCCTGGGCGCGCAGGGCGCCGATCAGCGAAAGCCCGTCCATCTTCGGCAACATGCGGTCGACGATGGCGACGTCGTAGCCGCCCTCCTGCGCGAGGTCGTAGCCGCTGACCCCGTCGGCGGCGTGATCGACCGCGTGCCCGGCCTCGCGGAACGCCTTGACCAGATAGGCGGCGGCCTCACGATCGTCTTCGATGATCAAAATCCGCATGGCGCAAGACATACAGCGAATCCCGGGCGACGGAGGCAA
>PLRT01000076.1:0-185 GCA_003164915.1 Hyphomicrobiales bacterium
CCGCTCGCGGGGAGAAGGTTAGGTTGAGGGGCGGGGCGATTGGCGACAATGGTGAGGCCAATGTCGAAGCCACAGCGCTCCCTCCGCAGTCGGCTATCGCATTCGCACATCGCAGTTCGAAACCGCCTTCGTCCGCTCTGCCCGATCCGTGCTCGGCCTCAAGGCCGCGCCCGTTTCGCGGCTCG
>PLRT01000076.1:263-19410 GCA_003164915.1 Hyphomicrobiales bacterium
AGCGTAACCGAACCTCATCACGAGATCGGGGCGACGGGCGCCGGCGCCGACATAGTTGGCGAATTGGCCTCTGACGGCCGGAACTTCGACAGGCTGGTTGATGAAGCAATGCCGAATGCCGAGGGCCGTCGCCTGGAGGGCGAACCGCTGGCTGCATCGCCCTGCCGCGCTCCAAGAGGCCGGTTCGTTCTTGTCGGAGATAAAGACTGCGACGCCGGACGAACTCCTGAGCTGGGCCTCGCATTTCTTGTTCTCGCCGTCCTTGGTGACGACGAGACTGAAGATCAGACGGCCGAGCCAACTCGGCAGGGTCGGATTGCCGGAGCATTTCGAGAACAGTCCGTCGTCTGTTGCGAGCGCCTCGGCGTAGTTGAACCGCAGCCACGTTTTCAGCTCGGCAATGTACGCCGCATCGTCCATCTCAGCGCTGTTGCCGGCGACGAGATAGGCCAGAATGTCCTCGAGTTGCTTGCGCTCGGTGAAGAGGCGCAACTGCACCCCATCGCCATTCCCGGCGGCTTCGAGGAGCCGAAGGTGTTCGACCGGCACGGCGCGCCCATCGAAGACGCTGCGCGTCGATTGGCGTCGCGGGATCGCCTCGAACAGCGGGCTCCTGATGGGAGGAGATTTTTCGAGGTCGACATTGATGCCGCCGGCGGCGGCGTCGAAGCCGGCGTTCGCGCGAAGCCCGAAAGCGGCGGCGGCCTGAACGAGGTTTTCGGTTGCGCAGCCAAGACTGGCGAACAGGTGATGATTGTCAGGGTCGACGGAGGCCAACCGTCTTCCCAGATCGGGCGCCACCGAGATCGAACGGTCGGAGATGCGGAATCGCCATGGCTGTACGTTGTGGTTGTTGGCGGCCAGCGTCGCGTAACGAACGAGTTCCCGCTGGGCCGTGGGCAGCAGCGGATCGAAGCTGTCGCTGTGGCGCCAGGTGTCACGGACGGCGGCGTCGTAATCACTGGCCTCCTGAGCGTTGACGATCAACGCAGCGCCGCCCCCAACGACGGCGACGGCGCCGACGCCTGCGAGTCCAGCAAGGAGAGCTTTGCGCCGAGAGGGGCCTTCCACGTGCGGGATCCAGGTTGGCCGGGGCTCATGCGAGGGCTGGGCGGCTTCGAAATCGCCCCCGTCGGCGTTTGGCTAGACGCCAATTCGTGCCGGATGCCTATGGAAGAAAGGCACGCGGCGGTAGATTCGGAATTTACCTACCCAACAGTTTTTCAAACGACCGCCGGTCCCCACGCCCGAGACGGCGCCTCCTGCTAGAGCTGTTGTCTTACGACGGAACCGACAGCGCTCTCGGCAATGTCATTCTCGCGAAAGCGGGAATCCAGACTTGGCGGCCATTGCGCCCTTTGCCCGTGGATTCCCGCTTTCGCGGGAATGACAATGCTGGCGATTCCGTCAAATCGCGTCATGCTCTAGTCCAAGGAATTCTGCGTCTCACCGTGGAGGGGAGCAGGGACCTGACCTCGATCGACGAGATGAGGATTGCGGCGACGGGTCCGAAACGCCAACTCTCGCTCTGCGCGCTCCGCGCCGCTTCTTTCCGTCACCCGGCAATCCGGCGCCGGCGAGCGGCCGCCCCCAGGTCGCCGCCGGCGGGGACGCGCAGCGTGTCCTCGCCCCGCTCCGGCATCGCGAGTGCGACAATTTCTTTTCGAATTGCCGGTGTCGGGTTAAGATGAATTTCCGTCATCGAGGCGCTCTGGTCTCGAGGCGAAAGCGGTCGCGCGGCAAGAGATTTTCGCAAGAGCCCGTCTGTCAACTTGCGGCGGACATAAGTCTTTGAAATAGCTNNGACGAAACTTGACGAAACTTGACGAGGTTTGGCGTCGCTTGACGAGGCGGCGGAAGATTTCGCCCCGCCTCACCCCGTCGCGGCGCGCAAGGTCGCGCTGACGAAGTTGATCGCGTCCGGCGCGACGACCGCGTCGAGCATCGGCAGCATGATGCGCAGCCTGGTGAAGTCGACCGGCCCGGCGGCCTTGCCGTCGACAGAGCCGGCGACGTCGCCGGGGTCGAAGGTCAGGTCGAAGCCGACGCCGCTGAAGCGGACGCGATCGCCGCCGCGCTCGACCCGCACGACCTCGCCGGCGAACCGGCCCCAGATCGCGAAGCGCTCGCCGCTTCGCTCGACGACGAAGCCGTCGCGATCGGCCGCCGCGCGCCACGACTCGACGCTGCCGAAGAACAGCGGCTTCACCCGATAGGGGCCGCCGTCCTCGGGGCACATCACGTCGCAATTGCCGCATTCGTTGCAGAGATCGGCGAAGGTGGCGAACTGGCGCGGCGCGGCGAACGGGATCGCGCCGACGACCTCGACCTTCCAGCCGCCGCCTTCCGGCGCGACGCGCTCGACCGGCGTCTCGCCGGGCGGAATCGGGAGGACGAAGTTGGCGTCGTTGGGGCAGAGCGGGATGCACTTGTCGCAGCTCATGCAGTCGAACAGCGCGAGCCGGCTGCCGACCTTGTTGGGCGGCGTCGCGTTCTCGGCGGCGGCGTAATAGGGGTCGGCGACGACGCGCTCGGCGTAGGCCTCGGCGTTCAGCGCGCGCGCCGCCGCGACCCAGGCGGCGAAGGCGTCGCCCGCCGCCGCGCGCAGATCGCCTCCCCCCGCCAGCGCCGCGCGACAGGCGGCGTCGCGCTCTTGCGGCAGGCTGAGCCGGGCGAGCGCCGCCTCGGCCTGGCCGTGCGCCATGAGCGTGAACGTGGCGATGTCCGGCGCCGCGACGGCGTCCATGCGCTTGATGAGCTCGGCGACATAGACCCAGCCGCGCCGATAGCCGCCGAACCTCAAGAGGTCGCTGCAGACGGTGACCGGCTCGAGGCCGAGCGCCACGGCGTCGGCGAAGTTGTGGCTGTCGACGCCGCCCGAGAACGAGATTGGAAAGCGGTCGCCGAACGCGCCGCGGAAGCGCGCGACCAGCGCGATCGCCAGCGGATGCAGCGGCGCGCCCGACAGATACATCATCCGCTCGCTCGCCGGGAAGAAGCGCTTGTGGTTCTCGACCACCAGCGTGTTGGAGAACTTCACGCCGAACGAGCGCCCGCGCGCCGCGGCGTAGCCGCCGAGGCGCTCGACCATCGCCGCGACCTCCTCCCAGCGCACATCCTCGGCGAAGGCGCGGTCGGGCACGCGGATCTCGCGATAGCCGAGCGCGTCGTGAAGGATCGCGTCGAGCCCCTCGCGGCCGAGCAGCGTCGGGTTGAGCTTGACCGTCACGTCGAGGCCGACGTCGCCGATCAGATGCTCGGCGATCGCCTCGATCTCGCCGGGCGGGCAGCCGTGGAAGGTCGACAGCGTCAGCGAGCCGGAGATGCAGGTCGGGAAGGGCAGCTCGCGGAACTTCGGCGCGGGGATCTGGCTGCGCAGCGTCTCGACTAGGGCGCGCGCGTCCATCATGCCATCGAGGAAGCCGCTGACCTTGTCCGACTTCACTCCGGCGAGATCGTAGCCGACGCTCATGTCGAACACGGTTTCACCTAGCCCCGCGCCGAGGCCGGACGCCTTGAGGATCTCGATCAGCATCGCCGCCTTGACGTATTCGGCGAGCGATTGGCCGATCGGCAGCTCCTGCGACCATTCGACGTTGTAGCCGACCGTCTCCATGTCGATGCACGGCCGCGCGACCGCGATGTCGTCCTTGACCTGCACGGTCTTGCACTCGATCGTCCGCCCGCCCGCCAGCCAGGCGAGCGCGATGTTCTGCGCCATCTGGGTGTGCGGTCCGGCGGCCGGGCCGAACGGGGTCGCGGCGCGGCGGCCGTGAACGGCGATCGACAGGTCGCGGCCGGGATGGGCCTTGACGAAGCGCTGGGCCGGCAGATCGAAAATCGACCGCTTGCGCTCGATCTCGGCGAGCATCCGGCCGACCAGGACGTCGAAAGGAACGGGAGCGAGTTGGACCATGGGGCCAGTCCACAAGACCTTGGGCGCAAGCGGCGAGCGGCGATCGGCCATCGTTCCGCGCAATCGCAAGTCCGCGTGTTGACGCCGATCAACGCCCGTCAGGCGGCTTGGCCGCGTTCGACCCCGGAGAACAAAGCCGCCGCCGATCGGCCGGCGCGCGGCGAGAGGAGCGCGCCGGCGAGCCCGGCCGCCCCCGTCGCCGAGACCGGGATCGTCGTATGCGCGCCGGCGAGTTCGAGCGCCCGCGCGATCGCCCGCTCGTCCGCGACGACGGCGTCGCCGCCGGTGGAGCGCATCGCCTTGACGATCTCCCACCAATCGTAGGTCTCATCGTCGAGGATGCCGTGGGCGAGGCTCCTGGGCTCGCTCTCCCACGGCCACATGAAACGCGAGCGCCGGCGGGCCGCGTCGGCGAGATCGGCGCCCTCGAGGCGGCGCCAGGCGCGCGCCAGCGGCGCGCAGCCGGCGGTCTGCACGGCGATCAGCCGCGGCGCGTGGCGCGCCAGCCCGACGGCGACCGCCATGGCGAAGCCCTGGGCGAGCGCGCTCATCAAGGCGCCGCCGCCGACCTGGACGAACAGAGCCTCGACCCCGGCCGTGGCGGCGACCGCCTCGGCCATCTCGAAGGCGAGCGTGCGCGCGCCTTCGACCGCGAGGCCGTTGTCGGGCCCCTGGACGCTGAACGGAATGGCGCCGGCGGCGACCGCGGCGCGCGCGGCGCGCACGCACGGGTCGCCGGCCTCGCCGGCGCGCCGCGCGCAGACGATGACGACGGCGCCGAGTTCTTTGAGCCGTCCCACGACGGCGGGCTCGGCGTCGACGGGGATGAAGACGTCGAGCGGCCATTCGGCGGCGCGCGCGACGATCGCCGCGGCGAGCGCGGCATTGCCGCAGGAGGCGATCGCCAGCCGCCGCGCGCGCAAGCCGTCGGCGAGCGCAAGCCCCGAGATTTCGAGCACGCGCAGATAGAGCATGACCCCCGCGAGATGGCGCCCCTTGTGCGACCCGGAGACGTTGTGCGTCTCGTCCTTGATCCACAGATCGCCGGAAAGCCCGAGCGCGGCGGCGAGCGCCGGCTGGCGCGTCGTCGGGGTGACGCGGAAGCCGCGCCCGTCGACGTCCTGCAGGCGCCGATCGAGTTCATCGACCAGCTCCGTCCAGGCGGCGTCGGAAAGGCCGACGGCGCGCGCCAGCCGGTAGGGCGCGAGCCAGCGCCGGTAGCGCAGGAACGGATCGGTTGCGCCGGCGTCGAGGAGGCCGCGCGCCTGCGTCGGCGCGACCAGGACATGATCGATGTCGTCGCCGGCGCGCGCCTGGGGACAGGCGAACGGAAAGGCGCGGGCCGGATCGACGACGGCGCCGCAGCCGTGGCAGACGAACAGCGGCCGATCGGCTTCAGCGCTCACATCAGCTGCGCGGCGGCGCCGCTCTCCGCATTGAACTTGCCGATCAACGCGTCCCACGCCGGCGCGAGGTCGAGGAGGCCGTCCCAGAACGACTGGCGCGAGCGCGCCTGGAAATCGGCGAGCGACACGCCCTGCTGTTCGACCCAGGTGAAATAGCCGAGGTTGAAGATCCGCTTGCGGTCGACATGGCTGAGTTCGAGCAGGTGGTCGACGCCCGCCGCGGCGAGCGACTGGCCCCAGGCTTCGCCCGCGCTGACCGCGTCGAAGCGGTTGCCGAAATAGCGCACGATCGCCTTGCGCGCTTCGCTGGCGTACATTTCGGCGCCGTCGGTGGCGACGGTGAGCACGACGTCGTCCGGCCCGAGATCGTAATATTTGGCGAGCTTCACTGCCGCGACGAGATTGCCGATGCTGGAGAGACCGAAATTGTCGAGCGCGGCGACCAGCGCGGGATCGATTCCGCGCCGCTCGACGAGATAGCGGCGGCCCTCCTCGGCGTTGAACAGGGCGAGCAGGGTGTCGGTCGCGTGGTCGCTGACGCCGATGACGACGTCGGTGTTCATCACGTTGTGGATCAGCGGCACATGCTTGTCGCCGATGCCCTGGATGTTGTGCTCGCCGAAGCCGTTGTAGAGCAGGGTCGGGCACTCGACCGCCTCGACCGCGGCGATCTTCGCGCCGAGCGTCGCCTTGAGATGGTCGCCGGCGGCGATCGTCCCCGCCGAGCCGGTCGCCGAGACGAAGGCGGCGAGCCGCGCGCGCGGCCGACCTTCCGCGAGCGCGTGGTAGGCGCGCTCCAGCGCCGCGCCGGTGCACAGGCGATGGACGAGGTAATTGCCGTATTCGCAGAACTGATTGAAGACGATGTTGGCGGGATCGCGCTCGAGCGCGGCGCAGGCGTCGTAGATTTCCTTGACGTTGCTCTCCGAGCCCGGAGTGCGGATGACGTCGGCGGGATCGTCGACCCAGCGTTCGAGCCAGTCGAAGCGCTCCTGGCTCATGTTTTCCGGCAGCACCGCGACGCCGCGGCAACCGAGAATGCGCGAGATCGCGACGCCGCCGCGGCAGTAATTGCCGGTCGAGGGCCAGATCGCGCGGTGGCGGGTGGGGTCGAACTGGCCGGTGACGACGCGCGGCGCGAGGCAGCCGTAGGCGGCGAGAACCTTGTGGGCGCGGATCATCGGGAAGCGGTCGCCAAGCGCGAGCGCGATGCGGGCCGGAACGCCGGTGAGTTCCGGCGGCAATTCGATGACGGCGGGCGTCGCCGCGCGGCCGCGGCGCGACGCGTCGTTGAACCAGTGGACGCGGAAGAGGTTGAGCGGATGGGCCGCGTCGGGGTCGACAGCCGCGAGGCGCGTGGCGATCGCCGGCGGGATCGTCGAGGGGTCCCTCAGTTCGGCGAAAGTCGGCAGGACGACGCCCGCCTCGCGGAAACGCCCGAGCGTCCGCTTGTAGGCCTCGCCGTCGACCAGATGGGTTTCCAGCCCGAGTCGCGCCATGCCTCGTTCCCCATTCGCAACCTTCGCCGCGCCGCGGCGTCCGGCTGCGCGGGCTGGAGGCGGGACGCCTGCGTCGCTGCGGAAATCCGGCCGACCGGAAAATCCTCCTAGCCGAGGGTCAGGTCTAGCGGATTGATCTGGCTCATCTCCGCTCGCGCCGCGGGGCGGAACGGCTGGTCCGCCACATCTCCTTGCGATCCAAATGGAACGCTCGCAGGCGATCGGGAGGTCAGCTCGATCCGGGGTCGCCGCCTAACGCGGTCGCCTCAACCGCTCCGACCGGTTTCGATCCGCCGTCCCGAGGCGTCGAAGACATGGATGTCCTGAAGCGGCGCATGGAAGGCGACCTTGTCGCCGAGTTCCGGCGTGTCGCGGCCGCGCACCTCGACGACCAGCGTCTTGTCGTCGGTGCGACGGATGTGGGCGATGGAGGATTCGCCGAGCCGTTCGACCAGCTCGACCACGCCGCCGGCGGCGAACGCGCCCTGGTCGACATGGCGCAGGTGCTCCGGCCGCACGCCGATCGTCACCTTGGCGCCGCGCTCCAGGCGCGCAGCGGGAAGGACGAGCGGCGCGAACCCGGCGCCGACGACGCGCGCTTCGCCGCCGTCGACGGTCGCCACCTCGCCGGCGAAGAAGTTCATCGCCGGCGAGCCGATGAAGCCGGCGACGAACAGGTTGGCCGGCCCGTAGTAGAGATCGAGCGCCTTGCCGATCTGCTCGATGCGGCCCTGGTTCATCACCACGATTCGGTCGGCGAGCGTCATCGCCTCGGTCTGGTCGTGCGTCACATAGATGATGGTCGCGCCGAGCAGGCGATGCAGCCGCGCGATCTCGACGCGGGTCGAGACGCGCAGCGCCGCGTCGAGATTGGACAGCGGCTCGTCGAACAGGAAGACTTCGGGTTCGCGCACGATCGCCCGGCCGATCGCCACGCGCTGGCGCTGGCCGCCGGAGAGGTCGCGGGGGTAGCGGCCGAGCAGTTCCTCGAGCCGCAGCATGCGCGCGGCCTCGGCGACCCGCCGCGCACGCTCGGCCGGCGCGACGCCGGTGAACTTGAGGCCGAAAGTCATGTTCTTGCGCACGTCCATGTGCGGGTAGAGCGCATAGGACTGGAACACCATGGCGATCTTGCGCTCGGCGGGGGCGAGGGCGTTGACCAGCCTGTCGGCGATGTAGATGTCGCCCGAGGTCGGGCCGTCGAGTCCGGCGATCATGCGCAGGAGGGTCGACTTGCCGCAGCCCGACGGGCCGACCAGCACGACGAATTCGCCGTTGTCGATGGCGAGGTTGATGTCGACGAGCACGCTCGTCGCGTCGTAACTCTTGTTCAGCTTGTCGATGCGCAGGTTCGCCATCGCAGATGCGACCTTACTTGACCGCGCCGGAGGTGAGACCGGCGATGAGTTGGCGGGAGAAGATGATGTAGATCGCCACCACCGGCAGGATCGCCATCGACAGCGCCGCGAGCACCGAGTTCCAGTCGGTGATGTACTGGCCGAGGAACTGCTGCACGCCGAGCGTGATCGTGTGGGTCGAGTCGCTCGAGGTGAGGATCAGCGGGAACCACAGGTCGTTCCAGATCGGCACGATGGTGAAGACCGCGACGGTGGCGATCGCCGGCCTGAGCAGCGGCGCGATCACCTCGAAGAAGATGCGCGTTTCCGGCACGCCGTCGCAGCGCGCCGCGTCGCGCAGGTCCCTGGGGATCTGCTGGACGAACTCGCTGAGGATGAAGATCGACATCGGCAGGCCCTGCGCGATGTAGACCAGGATCAGCCCGGTCAGCGTGTCGTTGAGGCCGACGGTCTTCAGCATCTTGAGGATGGCGACCGACCCCAGCCGGATTGGCACCATGATGCCGATCGACAGAAAGATCGCCAGCGCCGCCGAGCCGCGGAACTTGTATTCGGTCAGCGCCCAGGCCGCCATCGCGCCGAACAGCAGCACCAGCCCCATGCTGACCAGCGTGACGATCAGCGAATTGGCGAAATAGGTCCCGATCAGCGAGGCGTGGAACACCTTCATGTAGCCGATCAGCGAGAAAGTGTCGGCGGTCGGCGGCGACAGCGGCGAGCCGAAGATCGCGTTGCGCGACTTGAACGAGTTCATCACCACCAGCAGGATCGGCCCGACGGCGAGCAGGCTGTAGGCGAGCAGGATCACATGGACGCCGGCGATCTGGGCGCGCTGCTTGAGCACTCGCCCCTCCTAGAAAGCGTAACGCCGCAGGCGGCGCTGGACGATGAACAGATAGAGGCACACGCCGACGAGGATGATGAAGAACATCACNNTAGAAGAAGGTGCCGAGAATGTCGGAAGCGAAGTTCGGGCCGGCGAGCGCGCCCTTGACCGAATAGATCAAATCGAAGGCGTTGAAGTTGCCGACGAAGGTCAGGATCGACACCAGGCCGATGGTCGGCAGCACCAGCGGCAGCTTGATGTGGAGGAAGATGCGGAAATGGCCGAGGCCGTCGACGCGGGCGGCGTCGACGAGCTCGTCGGGGATGTTGAGCAGCGAGGCGTAGATCAGCATCATCGGAATGCCGACGAACTGCCAGACGGACATCAGCGCCAGCGTCACCAGCGCCGTCGACGGCAGGCCTAGCCAGGGCGCGAACCAACTGCCGAGGCCGACCGCCTTCAACGCGCCCTCGGCCACGCCCCACAGCGGCGACAGGATGAGGTTCCACGAGAAGCCGACGATCACCACCGACAGCATGGTCGGCAGGAAGATGACGGTGCGATAGAACGATTTCAGCTTGAGCCCGGGCAGGCTCAGCAGCCCGGCCAGCACGATGCCGATCGGGTTCTGCACCAGCATATGGACGCAGAAGAAGATCAAGTTGTTCCACGCCGCGTTCCAGAACGGCTTCGACCACACCGAGTCGGCGAGCAGGGTGACGAAATTGGCGAGGCCGACGAAGCGGTAGGCCCCTGCGTTGTCGGTCGTGTAGGTCGACAGCCCCATCGTCGCGATCAGCGGCCAGATCGAGAACAGGGTGTAGACGACGACGGCGGGCCCGAGAAACAGGGTCATCAGCGCGACAAATCGCCCGCGCGGCATCGATGCGACGACTTGGGACAGGGGTTCGGCCATCGCCTGCTTCGTTCGAGCAAACTACAGATCAACGTCGCCGGTTTCGACGGCGGCCGTCAAGGCGGTTTCGAGAGCTGCGCCCCCCGCCGGAGGGGGACGGGGGGCGCAATCGCGTCAGGCCGTCACTTGGCCGGCTTGTACCACTTGTCGAGGCCGTCCTGGAGCTGCTTGCCGGCGGCTTCCGGAGTCAGCGCGCCATTGATCACTTGGGCCGACACATTCCAGAGCTCGTTCTCGAGATTGGGCGTGCCGCGCGACAGGATCTGGTAGGAGTTGCGGATCGTCGACTTGCAGTCCTTGCGCCAGCCGACCATGGTCGCGGCGAGGGCGTCGTCGACCTTCACCGGCGTGCTGTTGAGCGAGAAGAACCCGGGCAGCGCGTTGGAATAGAGCTCGGCGAATTCCGGGGTCGTCAGCCATTCGAGGAACTTCTTGGCGTCGTCCTTGTTCTTGGACGCGGCGTTGAGGCCCATCGCAATGTCGGTGTGGTCGGAGATATAGCATTCCGTGTCGCCGGCGGGCAGCGGCGGCGGGAAGGCGCCCATCGGGAACTTGGCCTGGGCGCGGAAGGTCGAGATGTCCCACGAACCGGCCGGATAGATCGCCGCCTTGCCGAGCGAGAACAGGTTCTGGCTGTCGGGATAGGTCTGCGCCTGGAAGCCATTGCCCATGTAGGGCGCCCAGGAGGCGAGCTCCTTGAACACAGCGATATATTGCTGGTCGGTGAACTTCTCCTTGCCGGCGATGAGGTTCAGGCGACCGAACTCGCCCTTCCAATAATCGGGGCCGATGTTCTGGAACCCCATCGTCGCGGCTTCCCACTGGTCGGCGGTGCCGAGGTCGATCGGGGTGTAGGTCCCGTCCTTCTTCAGCTTGTCGAGGATTTCGTGGAACTCCGCCATCGTCTTCGGCGGCGTCGCGCCGATCTTCTTGAAGGCGTCCTCGTTGTAGATGAAGCCGTGGATGACCGAGGCCATCGGCACGCAGAAGGTCGTCTTGCCGTCGTCAGTCTGCCAGGCGGCCTTGGCGACGCTCGAGAAGTTCTCCATGCCCTTGAGGTCGTCGAGGCCGTCGAGCTGGTGCTTGTTGAAGAGGTCGAGCGAGGCGTCGAACGGACGGCAGGCGATGATGTCGCCGGCGGTGCCGCCGTCGAGGCGGGCGTTGAGGGCGGCGTTGTATTCCTTGGGCGCCGAGGGCGCGAACTCGACCTTGATGTCGGGATAGTGCTTGTTGAACGCCGGGATGATCTTGCTGTTCCAGATGTCGGCGTCGTCGTTGCGCCAGCTTTCGATCTTCAAGGATCCCGCCTGCGCGGCGACGAGGCCCGTCAACAGCGCCGCAAGCGCGACGGCCGTGCGGGAAGCGGTCTTCCGTGTCCAGTTCATTGCTACTCTCCCTTTTCCTGGGCGGGCGCCGCGGCTAATCCGCGGCTCCGCGCCCGAGCTCCTTACGTAAGTTCTCCAGCGCTTCGGCCAGGCGGCCGCGCGAACGCGTCAGCAGATCGGCCGCGTCGTCGCAGTCGCGGGCGCCGGAAGACAACAGCACCGCCTGCTTCACTTCGCCGTCGGCCGCCGCCAGCGCGGCCTGCGCCTGCCTTTCGTCGACCCCCGAAAGCGTCATGACGATCCCCACCGCGCGGCGGACGAGCTTGTCGTTGTCGGCGCGAAGGTTGACCATCAGCCCGGCGTGGACATGCCCAAGCGCGAGGCCGAACAGGGTCGAAATCATGCCGAGCGCGCATTTCTGCGCGACGCCGGCCGCGAGCCGCGTCGATCCCTGCAGGGCTTCGACGCCGATGTCGAGCAACAGCGGAACGTCCGCCTCGGCGAGCAGCGGCGCGCCCGGCCGGTTGGCGATCGCGACGAGAAACGCGCCGCCGCGCCTGGCGGCGCCGGCCGCCGCCAAGGTGAACGGCGTCGAACCGCTCGCCGAGACGGCGATCGCCGCGTCGCCCGAGAGATCGCCGAGCGCCGCCACCGCGCGAGTCGCAGCCTCCGTATCGTCTTCAGTCGCGGCGTCGACGCCGATCCAGGCGCTTTCACCGCCGGCGAGGACGACCGGCAGGCGCTGACGGTCGAGACCGAAGGTGCCCGGCAATTCGGCCGCGTCTTCCGCAGCGATCAGACCGGCCGCGCCGGCGCCGAGATAGATGCAGCGGCCGCCGCGCTCCCAGATCTCCGCGAGGCGCGAAGCGGCCGCGCGAATCTGCGGCTCGACGGCGACGACCGATTCGACCGACCGTCGATAGGACGCCAGAAGCGCGTCGGCGAAAGCAGGCGCCGGATCGGCCGTCACGCGACGTTCGGCGTCGCGCCGCCCCTGTCCGCCAAGCTCCCGCGTCTCCACACCGCCGACATTGCGCATACCAGTGATACATACCTCTTGTATTTTTCATTAGTGAATGGCATACCTCTTGTCTAGTGGTCTCCAACAAATTTTTGCGGGCCGGGAGCGTGGCGAGGGCGGAATTCTTCATCGGCGTGGACGGCGGCGCGTCGCGCTGCCGGGCCCGGCTGCGCGATGCGCAGGGACGCGAACTCGCTCACGAGGTCGGCCCGGCGGCCAACATTTACGTTGATTTCGACGCCGGGATCGGCGTCATCCGCGAACTTGTCGGCGGCGTGATCGCCAAGGCCGAGCGCGATGCGGCGAGTCGGGGCGGGATCGCGCTGGGGATCGGTCTCGCCGGCCTTTCCAGCGCCGCCGACGCCGCGAGAGTCGCCGCCGCGTTGCCCGGCTGGGCGCGCGTCGAGGTGGTCAACGACGCCGTCGCCGCCTGCATCGGCGCGAACGGGCCGGACGACGGCGGACTGATCATCGCCGGCACCGGCACGGCGGGCATCGCCCGCATCGGCGGCGCCGCGCGGATCGTCGGAGGCCGCGGCTTTCTGGTCGGCGACGACGGGTCCGGCGCGCGCATCGGCGCCGACGCCTTGCGCGCGGCGCTGCGTGCGTTCGACGGCCTCGAGCCGATGAGCGGGTTGTCGCGCGATCTGCTCGACCATTTCGATTCCGATCCGCTGCGCATGATGCAATGGGCGCAGACCGCCAAACCGGGCGACTACGGCGCCTTCGCACCGCGCGTGTTCGCTGCGGCTCGAGCCGGCGAGTCGGGCGCGCTCGAGATCGTTCGGCGCGCCGCGCGCGCCATCGTCGCGATTTTGGCCGCGCTCGAGCGGCTCGGCGCCGAGCGGATCGCCTTCGTCGGCGGCGTCGCGGCGCCGCTGCGGCCCCATTTCCCCGCCGAGGTCGAGGCGCGGCTCGAGCCGCCCAAGCACGACGCTGTCGACGGCGCGATCCTGCTGGTCGGCGGCTCGCTGGCCGCGCTGGGAGGGGTTCGATGACGATGACCGCGCTGTCGCGGGGCGGCGGCAGGCTCCATCGCGCGGTCGTCGACACGCTGCGGCGCGAGATCGAAATCGGCCGCTTCGCCGGTTCCCAGTTGCTGCCCGGCGAGCGGGCGCTATGCGAACTGCTGGAGGTCTCGCGCACCACCCTGCGCAAGGCGATCGCCGATCTGATCGCCGACGGCGTGCTGTTCCATCGTCACGGCGCCGGCACCTTCATCCATCGCGCCACGCCGCGCGTCGACCAGCCGTCGTCGCGTCTGACCAGCTTCACCGAAGACATGCGGCTGCGCGGCTTCGAGGCCTCGTCGCGCGACATCGAGCGCGGCGTGTTCCTGCCGACGCCCGAAGAAGCGATGCTGCTCAGTCTCGGACTCAACGAGCGCGTGTTCCGCCTCGGCCGACTGCGCTTCGCCAACGAGGTGCCGGTGGCGATCGAGCACGCGGCGGTGCCGCTGCGCTATCTGCCGGACTGGGAGAGGGTCGGCGCATCGCTGTACGAGGCGCTGACCGAACGCGGCCATCGTCCGACGCGCGGCCTGCAGCGGTTGCGCGCGACCCTTCTGTCGGAGGCGCACGCCGAACTGCTCGGCGTCGAGCCGAACGGCCCGGCGCTCTATATCCAGCGCATCGCCTATCGCTCCGACGGCGCCTGCGTCGAATTCACCAAGTCTTGGTATCGCGCCGACACCTACGACTTCGTCTCCGAACTCACCCTTTCGCCGCCGCTACGAAAGATCCGCGGATGACCGAAACGCTGACCCACATGCGCGCCGAGATCGACGAGGCCGGCGCGGCGATCGCACGCCAGCTCGCCGCCAACGCCGGGCGCGTCGAAGCGCTCGGGCGCAGGCTCGAGGCGCTCGATCCGCCGGTGCTGACGACGATCGCGCGCGGCAGCTCCGACCATTGCGCGCTCTATCTCAAGTATCTCGCCGAAATCGTCGCCGGCGTTCCCTGCGCGTCGATCGGACCCTCGATCGCGACGCTCTACGACGCGCCGCTGCGACTCGCGCGCGCCGCCGCGGTTGCGATCTCGCAATCGGGACGCAGCCCCGATCTCGTCGAGATGCAGCGCGCGGCGCGCAAGGCGGGCGCGATGACCATCGCCATGGTCAACGAAGTCGAATCGCCGCTGGCGACGGAGGCGGACGTGCTGCTGCCGCTGGCGGCCGGCCGCGAGCAGTCGGTTGCGGCGACGAAGTCGATGATCGCCGGCATGGTCGCCGGCGCGGCCCTGGTCGCCGCCTGGCGCAGCGACGCCGAGCTGGCGGCCGCGATCGCCGGTCTGCCGGCGCTGCTGCCCGCCAGGAGCGTGTCGCCGCCGGAGGCGATGGTCGAACGGCTGGCGCACGCCGACCACGCTTTCGTGCTCGGGCGCGGCGCGACCTACGCGGTGGCGGCCGAGGCGGCGCTGAAGCTCAAGGAGACCTGCGCCATTCACGCGGAGGCCTATTCGTCGGCCGAGGTGTTGCACGGGCCGGCGGAGCTGGCGCGGCCCGGATTTCTCGTCATCGCTTTCATGCCGACCGAAGCCGGGCGCGACGGCATGGAAATGACGCTGCGCCTGCTCGCCGCCGCCGGCGCCGACATCTTGCGGGTCGACGCAGGCGGCGAGGACGCCGCCGACCGGCTTGCCTGCCCGAACGCCGCGTCGCCGCTGCTGACGCCGATCGCGATGATCCACCGCTACTACGGTCTCGCCGAGGCGGTTTCGCGGCGCCTCGGCCGCAACCCCGACCGCCCGCGCAATCTGCATAAAGTGACGGAGACGGTATGATGACGGCGCTGGTCGGCGCGCGGATTTTCGACGGCGAGCGTTTCCTCGACGATCATGCGGTGGTGGTCGAAGGGGGTCGCATCGCGGCGATCGCGCCCTACGCCGAGCGGCCGCGCGCGGGCCGCGAGCGCGATCTCGGCGGCGGCCTGCTCGCGCCGGGCTTCATCGACGTTCAGGTCAACGGCGGCGGCGGCGCGCTGATGAACGACGATCCGAGCGCGGCGGTCGTCGCGCGGATCGCCGAGTCGCACCGCAAATATGGCTCGGTCGGCGTTATGCCGACCCTGGTGACCGACGCGCCGGAGACGATGCGCGCGGCGATCGCCGCGACGCGCGAGGCGCGGCGAAACCATCCCTCGGTGCTGGGCATCCATCTCGAGGGTCCGTTTCTCGATCCGACGCGCAAAGGCGCCCATCAGGCGAAATACGTTCGCGGGATCGAGCCCGCCGACATCGAAACGATCGCCGGCGCCGATTGCGGCGCGGTGATGGTGACGCTGGCGCCCAACCGCGTCGCGCCCGAAGTCATTCGCCGGCTCGTCGCGCGCGGCGTCCTGGTCTCGCTCGGCCACGCTGAGGCGAGCTACGAGGAGGCGCTGGCCGGACTCGCCGCCGGCGCGCACGCATTTACCCACCTTTTCAACGCCATGAGCCAGCTGCAGGGGCGCAAGCCGGGGATGGTCGGGGCGGCCCTCGACTCCCGCGAGGCCTACGTCGGCGTCATCGCCGACGGCCATCACGTGCATCCGGCGAGCCTGCGCGTCGCCCTTGCCGCCAAGCGGCGCGACCGCTTCATGCTGATCACCGACGCCATGCCGCCGGCGGCGGACGGGCCCGACAGCTTCCTGCTGCAGGATCGGCGCGTCGCGCGCGTCGACGGCTGCCTCAGGCTGGAAGACGGCACCATCGCCGGCTCGACGCTGACGATGGACGAGGCGGTGCGCTATTGCGTCCGCACGGTCGGCGTGACGCTCGCCGACGCCCTGGCGATGGCCTCGCGCTTCCCGGCGACGTTCCTGCGCCGCGGCCGCGAACTCGGCCGCATCGCGCCCGGCTATCTCGCCAGTCTCGTCCATCTCGACGATGAACTGCGGGTCAGGGAAACCTGGGTCGAAGGCCAGCCGACGCTCGCCGAAGCGGTTGCCTAACCGCCGAGCAAGCTCACGCTCGCGCTGGCGAATAGACTGTCCTGGCGCGCTACAATCGACTCTATCGGCTCAGCCTCACGACCTCGCCGGTGCGGACGCTCTCGTCCGCGGCGAAGACGATGCGCAACGAATTCAGCGCGTCCTCGTGGCGCCGGGTCAGGTCGACCTCGCCGCGGATCGCCTCGAGGAACAACTGCTGCTCGCGATTGCAGAGATCCTGGTGGCCGGGCTCGTCTTCGGTCGAGAGGACGTCGTCGGGCTTCGCGAACGCGCCATTCGCGTCGAGCGCCGCGTGGTGGATGCGCAGCGCGTTGGTCCGGGTGTGGGTGTTGTGGTCGGCGGATTTCGAGGTTGCGCCGGCGCTCTCTTGCGAGACGATCGACACCGAGCCGTTCGGCCCGATGATGTCCTTCACGAAATGGGCGGTCTCGCTGATCATCGGCCCCCAGCCGGCCTCGTACCAGCCGACCGAGCCGTCGTCGAACGTGATGTCGAGATGGCCGTAGTTGTACATCGTCGGCGCGATCTCTCCGGTCAGGCGCGCGCCGACCGCATGCACCGCGACCGGCCGCGCGCCCGTCACCTGGCACATGACGTCGACGTAATGGACGCCGCAATCGACCAGCGGCGAGGTCGACTTCATCAGGTTCTTGTGCACCTCCCAGAACGATCCAGCCGATTGCTGGTTGAGGTTCATGCGCATGACCAGCGGCTTGCCGAGCGTCCGGCCGATCTCGACGAAGCGCGACCACGACGGATGGACGCGCAGGATGTAGCCGATCAGCAGCGCCTTCTTGGCTTCGCGCGCCGTCGCGATGATGCGTTCGGCCGCTTCGAGCGAGTCGGCGAGCGGCTTCTCGCAGAACACATGCGCGCCGGCGGCGAGCGCCTTCAGCGCCATGGCGGCGTGGTGCTCGGTATAGGCGCAGATGGCGACGGCGTCGGGGCGGGTCGCGGCGAGCGCTTCGTCGAGCAAGTCGAAGCGCGGAACGCCGGGAAATTCGGCCTCGAGATCGCCGCGCGCGGCGGCGCGATGGGTGCAAAGGCCGACGAGTTCGAAGCCTTCGATCGCCTTGTAGGCCCGGGCGTGGCTCGTCCCCATCGTGCCAAGGCCAACCACCAGAACCCGCACGCACGCTTCGCTCATCGTCTTCCGCCTGTCATTGGGGGGCGGGGTCGCGCCCCTGGATGCTTCGATGAATTATATACCTCTCGTATTTTTCTTTAATCTCGAGCATACCTCTTGTCCATATCCTGCCGCGCGCGCACGATCCATTCGGCGCAGATCGAACGCAAGCTGATCCCGGTCAACGATTTCGCGCGCGCAATCGCCGAGGCTCTGGCGGCAAGCAGCCGAAGGGCCAAGCAGCTGAAGGGCGCGGCGACGGATATTCGATCGTGACGTTCGGGACTCGCGGACCGGCCTTCGAGGCCGCGGCGGAAACGACAGGGCGAGGGGTGGCGCGGCGACGCGCCGGCGGAAGCGAAGCCGTGACCGTCGAACCCGACAACGCCGCGGCGNNGTCGTCGCGATCGTTCTCGCGGCGGGCTTTTCCTCGCGCATGGGCGCGTTCAAGCCGCTGCTGCAGTTCGGCGAGCGGACGCTGATCGACCATGTCGTGACCAGTCTGCGCGCCGCAGGTGTGCGGCGCATTCGCGTCGTCACCGGCTTCAACGCGGAAGCGCTGGCGCCGGAACTCGTGCGGCTCGGCGTCGCCCGCGTGCACAATCCCGGCTACGCAAAGGGGATGTTCTCGAGCGTGAAGGCGGGCGTTGCTTCGCTGCCGCCCGACGCCGACGGGTTCCTGCTGGCGCCGGTCGACATGCCGCTCATTCGCCCTTCGACCATCGCGCGCGTCGTCAGCGCCGCGGCGTCGCGCGATTCGGCGGTCGTCTATCCGACCTTTCGCGGCGAGCGCGGCCATCCGCCGCTCGTTCGCCGTTCGCTGTTCGCGGAAATTCTGGCGAGCGACGGCGAGGGCGGCCTGCGCGCGCTGCTCGCTCGTCATCCCGACGAAGCGGGCGAAGTGGCCGTATTCGACCGGGGTTGCCTGACGGACATGGATCATCCCGGCGACTATCGCGCCCTGGCGGCCGCCTTTGCCGGCCATCGCGAGCCCGACGCCGAGGAGTGCGAGAGCATGCTGGACGCGGCGGCGACGCCCATCGCGACGCGCCGTCATTGCCGCGCCGTCGCCGCCCTGGCGATGGCTCTTGCGCGGCGGCTGCAGGCGGCGGGCGAGGCGATCGATCCGGATCTAGCGCGGGCGGCGGCGTTGGTCCATGACATCGCCAAAGGTCGCCGGCGCCACGCCGAGGCAGGCGCGACGCTGCTGCGCGCATTCGGCTTTCCCGAGGTCGCGGGGCCGGTCGCGCGCCACATGAGCTTCGCCTTCGACTCGGGGCGCCTCGACGAGACGGCGATCGTCTATCTCGCCGACAAGCTGGTCAAAGGCGAGGCGCGCGTCTCGCTGAAGCAGCGTTTTGCCGCAGCGCTCGAGCGCTTCGGCGACGATCCTGCGTCGCTGGCGGGCGTGCGGCGCCGCCTCGTCAGCGCCGAGGCGATCGCCAAGGCGCTCGAGGCGCGCATCGGACCGCTGGGCGACGCCGGAGAATCGGCCGCGGCCGAGGAAGGCTCACAAGCGCGCGCGATCGCCGTGTGAGCTTGGCCTCAGTCGACGCCGACCATGACGTCGGAAGCCTTGATGACCGCGCTCGCCTTCCTGCCGACCGCCAAGCCGAGCTCGTCGACCGCCTCGTTGGTGATCGAAGCGGTGACAATGGCGCCGGCGGCGATCTCGATCTTCACATGCGCGGTGGTTGCGCCCTTGGTGAGCGCGATTACTTTGCCGGACAGCACGTTGCGGGCTGAAAGCTTCATGGTTGGCGCCTTCCCGATTTGGCGGCGCCGCGGACGGCGCCGGAAAGACCTATAGCGCCGATTCGCTGAT